>CAMDXQ010000030.1 GCA_945878585.1 Akkermansia muciniphila | reverse complement strand
TGGCCCGCTCCCCCGACGAAAACAACATCACCGAAAGATCCAGCATCCAAGGTCAAATTGGCAGATAAACTGCTCGATGCTGATTCCACCGTGCTTTCAAAACGGATTTCCGGAGGCAACCCCCCGCCCGCCGTTGCTCCTTGAACCGTTACCGCTACCGGGCCTGTCAAAGTCACCGGGGAACGGAAGGTGATACTCGAATCCACGGCCGAAAAGTCTGCCCCTGTCTCGATTCCGCCCGACCCTTGGAGGGTGACGGCCCCGCCCGAGGTCACATCTGCCCCGGCATTCAACGTGATCTTCCCAACCGCAACCAGATTCAACCCCACTGTGGTGCTGGCGATTCCATGATTGGAAAAATCCAATGACCCATTCAGGGTCACCTTCCCACCTAGCGGAGCTAGACTTGCTGTTGCCAAAGACTCCGCCCGTAAGGCTCCCTGAATGCTGAGATTGTTAGCCGGACCGATCGTGATATTGCCCAGTCGTGCCCCCACCCCTACCGCTTGGTCAAAAGTCACATCCCCACCCGTCCCGGCCACTAGGGTCAAATCCCAAAAGGCTCCGGTCACTCCCGAAAGGCCGTCACTGTCCAACGCTCGGTTCATAGTGATCGCAGCCCCGGTGGCGACTCCTTGGTCGGTTTTCAATGTGCGATCCCCGGTGATGATGACCGCAGAGTCAAAGGTGATGACCTTTCCAGATGTGGTGATGTTGCCGTTTAGACGCGTCTGTCCCCCGGAAGCCGTGAGAATATCCAACTCATAACTTTCGCCGCTAAGATCCAGAGCCGCCGTTCCTCCAATCCGGATCGTCCCCGTGCTGTCCGATCGCCCCAATGTCACGGTCCCATTGGCACTCAGATTCTGCAGGTCGCTTAGAGCAACCTGAACGGTTCCGATGGAATCAGCCACACCCATGGAGGTTCCCGTCGTGCTCTGACGAAAGACCACGTTTTTTGCCGTCAGAATCGTTCCCACCTGAATTCTACCCGCGCCTTGCAGGGTCACCGTGCCGGTCGTTCCAGAGGTGACCGCGGCATTCAGCGTGATCGCACCACCTCCCGAAGAGTCCGCATCCGCCAGCAGGAAAATATTTCCTGTGCCCACCATGGTGGATAGGTCAATGCCGGCATTGACGATGATGCTATTAGCCGCCTTCAGGGTTAGAGATGCGTCCGTCGCCCCAGTACTGGTGGCCACGGCGTTCTGAACCGTGATATCCCCATCCTGTGTTCCGGAGGAACCAGTGTTGATCTCAACACTGGTGCCCCCATCCAACGCACTGGTGATGGTAGCCGGGGCGATCGTTGCGTTGTCCGCAGAGGGAGTAAAAACACCCCCCGTTAGCGTCCCTGTACCTCCTGTCTGGATGCTTACATTCCTTGGATCTAAAAGCCATTTTCCCGCTGAACCCGAGATCGCCGACGCGTTGGCAAATCCGTAGGCCTGTAGGTTGTCTTTGGAGGAGGTCTCAATCAACCCCCCGTTTCCTCCCTTCAGGCCTCCCCGAGCAAACAGATTTCCGTAAAAACCGGTATACTCATCTGACCAGAGAATAATTTTTCCACCATCTCCATTTACCGTACCATCCGCCACGATCTCCGCGTCCTTCCCCATAACTGTGGCCCGAGCGTTCTTCACATCTGCGTTTATCCCCAGATAATCGCCACCCAGCAAAACTTCTCCCCCTCCCGATCCCCCAGATGCACTCATCTTTCCCTCCAGAAACCCCACGCACTGCCCCGTCACAACCAAGCGCCCGCCTTGGCCCGAAACGGAGCTAACATCCAACTCTCCGCGAACCAATGAAGTTCCCTGGGAATCAATTATGATATTTCCTCCCCTTGACCCGCCCTCTGAACCGGATGCTGTTAAAATCGAGCCTAGATTCAACTCCACTTCCGCCCCTCGCAAGTCCATCTGACCGCCACTCCCATCAATATTTTTAGCCAGCATCGTACCTGATTGCAGAATCTTTCCACCCGGCGCAGACAGCACCACAGTTCCATCCTGTTTCGTAATAAAACCTGTGGCCTCTACCACCCCCCCCTGTTGGATGGCCAAGGCATAAATATTTCCATTTGCCTCAAGGTTAACTCGCGCAGCACGAATAATTCCCTGCTGATCAACCCCCACACCTGCTCGGTTACCGGAGTTCGAAGGATCCAAATCAATTCTCACGCGAATGGGGCCTCCCGTATCCTGCTCCAAATAAAATCGGCTTCCTGCATAAAGGCCGACGGTGCCTTGAGGTGCCTCGAGTTTCCCAAGGTTTTCCACATGTTTGGACAAGAGATGGATCGAACCTCCGTTTGCGCGAATCGTTCCCTCATTGCGGATCCCCGCATCAGAAGCAGCCACCATCGAAAGCGCCTCTCCCCTCATAAAACTAGATGGGCTAGCTTCAGCCGTTGTCGCAAGAAAGCTGGAAGCATTGATCACCGCCCCTTGACCCACAAAGATGCCATTCTGATTCATCAGGTAAACCTGCCCGTTCGCCTGAAGAGATCCCAGGAGTTGAGAGGGGGAACTTGAGGTGACCCGGTTCAACACCGCAGACGAAGCGCTGGGCTGGATAAATCGGGTCGTCTCATTCGGCTGAATTGAAAAATCTCGCCAGTTGATCACTGCCCGATCGCTGGCTTGCAAGACTTGGAGAGTTGCTCCCGTTTGAGAGATAGCCGCCTGCCCACCCACCACTACCCCCCCAACGGGATTCGCAATCGAAATATTTGAGTTGAAACAAAATAAAGCTAACGTAGTAGAACCCAGCGAAACAAATGGCCCATAGAATCTATTCCTCTCCATTTACTGGAATTAAAAGACCAAAGCATATGTTGAAATCTTAATTCCTACTCTGCACCAACCAATCGGAGAGAACTTGCGAATCCTTGGTGATATCTTTATGAATTCACAAAGCAGTTTTTCCTTAAGAATTCCTAACTACATAATGAGAAGTGGTTTGTGTTAAAACAACAATTGACATAAATAAACTCAACCAAACTCGGAGAATCAGATTTCCGATTATTTTATTGTACTATTCGTAGTATTATTCGTCGTATTATTTGTGCTCAGTTTCTGAATTACCAAGAGGTAATCCGAGGCCTTGGCATTAGCAATGCGTGTAATTGTAGTGGGTCCAACTAGGACTGTTCCACAGGGATTCTCAGTACTATCCGCTTTGTTGATTTTAGTATAAAAAACGTTCGTCGTATAGGAAAGCGTAAGACCCCCCGGTAAAGCATAAAGGGTGTTTAACCCATTCGCAGACGATGTCTTGGTTCCCCATGTGATGATTTCCCAAACTTCAGCCGTCGGAACTACAATATTACTCACCCCATTTGAGGCCCAAGTAAAACTTTGATATGTTTGCGCTTGGCCAAGGGGCGCAAAAGAAACAAGAGAGAGAAAAACAATCACCAAAATACCAAAGCCAAAACGGGAGTTCATTCCCAAGACCTAAAGGTTTAGTTCGAGGTGTCAAGTTGCGGTTCTATTTGGCTCAGATAAAAAACCAAATAACTACCCCCCCATTTTTATGAGTGTCAGGAAATTACCCTGCCTAGTCTTCAACTGCATTTTCTGATATTATGTTCTTATGTCTTTGGATTCATCCTCTTACCTAAATCGTGAACTCAGCTGGCTGGAGTTTAATCAGCGCGTTCTCGAAGAAGCTCAAGACCCGTCCCAGCCCCTCCTCGAACGGCTCAAATTCCTCACCATCGTCAGTTCAAACCTAGACGAGTTCTTCGAAATTCGCGTCGCCGCCCTCAAACAGCTCGTCGACAACCGAAGCGATGTTCACGGTCCCGACGGTCTCCGCCCCCCCGAGGTCCTCTCCGCCATCCGCACCCGCGTTCTTCGAATGGTTGCCGACCAGTACCAACTTCTCCACGAAACCCTCCTCCCCGCCCTTGCCCAAGAAGGCATTCACCTCCGCCCCGTTCAGCAGCTCAACGAAAGCCAGTCCACCTGGGCCCGCGAACTCTTCCAACGCGATATCCTTCCCATTCTCACCCCCCTTGCCGTCGACCCCAGCCACCCCTTCCCCCAACTTTTGAATAAATCGGTCAACCTCGTCATTCTTTACTCGAAACACGGCCACCAGGAAACGACCCGACACGCCTTCGTCCAGATCCCGCGCGGAATTCCCCGCCTGATTCCGCTTCCTAGGGAAAGCTCGAACCCACGAGAGTTCATCCTTCTCTCCGAACTGGTCCGCCACTTCGTCGCAGAAGTTTTTCCGGGCATGAAAATCCACGGTGCCTGGCCCACCCGGATCACCCGAAACAGCGAGCTCTATATCGACGAAGAAGAAGCCCACAACCTCCTCCTGACAATTGAGGAAGAACTTCAAAAAAGAAACCGAGGGGCCGCCGTTCGACTCGAACTCACACAAGATTGCCCCGTCGAAATCGAAACCTACCTCCTCGGTCATCTCGCACTCACACACGAAGACGTTTATCGGGTCACCGGCCCCGTCAATCTGACCCAGCTCTTCGCTCTTACCGAATCAGGTCGCGGTCTCCCCCACCTCCACGATCCCCTCTTCACCCCTTCCCTCCCTCCTCCACTTCAAGCCCCAGGGCGCAGCTTCGAGGCAATCCGCCAAAACGACATTCTCCTGCATCACCCCTACGAAAGTTTTCAACCCATCATCTCTCTTCTGGAACAGGCTGCCGTAGATCCTCAAGTCCTCGCGATCAAGATGACCCTGTATCGGACCAGCGGGGATTCCCCCCTCCTGAACGCCCTCATCACCGCCGCCCGCAACGAAAAGCAGGTTACGATTCTCGTGGAGCTGAAAGCCCGCTTTGACGAGGCCAATAACATCGCTTGGGCTCGCAAGATGGAGGAGGCCGGCATCCACGTCGTCTATGGCTTGGTCGGCTTAAAAACCCACTGCAAAGTACTCCTCATCGTCCGTCGGGAAGAGAGCCATCTCCAATCCTATCTGCACCTCGGCACAGGAAACTATCATCCCCGTACCGCACGCTTCTACACCGACTTCAGCTTGCTCACCTGTCGCCCCGCCCTGACTTCCGAAGTCGCCTCTCTCTTCAATGTCCTCACGGGAATGTCAGAAACTGCTCACTTCGACGAACTCCTCGTTGCCCCCTTTAATTTCGCCCCCCGCCTCCTCGAACTCATCCACCGGGAATCGGCCCACCACCGTGCCGGCCGCCCCTCTGGAATCTTTATCAAAGCCAACGCCCTCGTCGACCCAGAGATCATCCAGTCTCTCTACGCCAGCTCTCAGGAAGGAGTCTCCATTCAACTCCTGATCCGCGGGATCTGCTGCCTCCGGCCCGGTGTCCCCGGACTCAGCGAAAACATCACAGTTCGAAGCATCGTGGACCGTTTCCTCGAACATAGCCGGATCTATGTCTTCACTAACGGGGGGAATCCACTCGTTTTTCTCGGCAGCGCCGATCTCATGCCCCGCAACCTTCACCGCCGCGTCGAGGTGGTCTTCCCTATTCTCGACCCCGAACTCCGTCGCCATTTCCTCGAGATCATCATTCCCGCTTATTCAAGCGACAACCGAAAAGCCCGAATTTTGGGACAGAATGGCCTCTCCACCCGCACCCCTCTACCCGAAAATACCCCCTCCCGCCGTGTCCAAGATGAGTTCCTTCTGCGCTACAACCCAAACTCTTGCGACATTCCTCAGATCACTCCCGCCCTTCGCCCCGTCTCCAATCCAGTCCGATCCGTCAACGCCTAGCTTCTTTCCGCACTCACCGGCTTGCTGCCACGAATGATCGCCCCAAGATCCAGATGCTTCGCGATCACTTCCTGAATCATTAGAATCTTCTCCTTGTCTCCTGGATCTGTCTTCACCGTCATTCTCTCGATCTTCGCCGCCACTGTGTAGCTGTCCCCCTTCACCGCCACAGTCGGAAGTCCGCGTTCCTGCAACATTTTGATCAATCCCGGTTGCGGCTTGAGACCATCCGTCAAAATGATTCCCGCTGGCTTCGCTTCGTTACCTGCTTTTGCTTGTGCCTCCAGAGTCGCCAAAAGCAGATCCTCCCGATCTCCCGGAGTGATCAAAAGAGCTCCTGGTTGAAGTTGATCTTTGAGCCTTGTAGCCGTCATCGCGCCCACCGCTACCGATCTCACTTTTCTCCGTTTCATGTTTTCCCCAGAAAGAAATTCTCCGCCCAACTCTAAGGTCACCTGACCCAGCGTCGGACGCCGGAGCTCCCCGTGATACGGAATCATTCCCAAAATCGGCAGCCCCATTCGGTGAAATGCTTTTTCCGCCCAAGGCCGTAACGCCTCCATTTTGGCCGGCAAAACCTTGTTCAATACCACCCCGACCACCTTCACCCCGTGTTTCTCGAAAAGCGCCAGGTTCAGGCTCACCTCGTCCACCGGCCGCCCCACCCCCCCCGTCGTCACAATGATCACCTGACTACCCAACAGCCTCGCCACCTGTGCATTGGAGAGATCCAGCACACTTCCTACCCCTGCATGCCCCGTGCCTTCAATCAAAACAAAGTCGTGTTCCCAGGCCACCCGGTTGAAGGCCTCCTCAATCGTCGCCTTCATTGTTGGAAGATTTCCCCGCTCCAGATACTCCCGCGTGAACATTCGATCGACCGCGATCGGAGACATCGCCTCGATCGGCAAATTCACACCATAGGTGTTACTCACCAAAACCGAATCCTCATCCACCTTCTTTCCCGCCACCTCCACAAACCTCTGCCCCACCGGTTTGATGTAACCGATCTTCTTAAATTTGGAAGAAAGAGCAGCATAAAGCCCCAGACAAGTTGTCGTCTTCCCATCATCCTGCCGGGTCGCAGCCACGTAGATCCGCGGCGTTACTCGATTGAGTTCCATTCTCTTACCTTCCCAGGGCAACCTCCGGAGAAGTTGGCTCGGGATATAACTTGCGATACTCCACCGCCAGAATTCCAACAATCGCCGCTACCCCCAACACTTCCTCCTCATCCGCTCCACGGCTCAGCTCCGCCGCAGGCAAACGCAGCCCCAAAAGAATATTCCCGTAGGTCCGTACCTGTCCGAAATGTTGAATGCTCTTCACCGCAATATTTCCTGAATTTAGATCCGGAAACACCAAGCAGTCCGCCCGACCCGCCACCTTGGAATCCGAGATTTTCAGGGAGGCTTTTTTCGGATCCAAAGCTGCATCCAACTGCATCTCTCCGTCGAACTCCCCCGACAAACCGATCTGACTGGCCAGATCCCGCGCCTTTTTTGTCGCTTCGATCACCTTGCCCGTCTCCTCGTTCAAGGAGGCACTTCCATGAGTCGAATAGGAAAGCAAAGCGACCCGTGCATTCCTCCCCGTCAGCCTTTTTTTCAGCCCTGCCAATCCCACCGCAGTTGCGGCCAACTCATCCGATGTCGGTCGCGGCACTACCGCCGCATCCCCCACCAGTAGGATTCCCCCATCCCCGGTTTTCCCATCCTTACACTCCAAGATGGTTGCACTGGAGATCCTCGAAATATGCGGCAGACGCGGAACCATACGGATCAAAGGCCTCAATACATTTCCAGAAAACGCTCCCACCCCCGCGACTAACCCATCCACCTGACCGAACCGCAGCATCAACGTTCCGTACACGATCGGATCGGACAAAGTATCATCGATTTGGCTTAACTTGAGCTTTCCCCCGCCCGCCTCACTCCGCAGGTGATCCTTGAACATCTGCCGGTCCTGACCTTCGACAGGATCGATGATCATCACACGGTCCAGATCCACCTTCTGGGTTTTCGCCTGACGCCGAATCAAATCCGGTTGCCCCAGCAAAACGACCGGCCCCATCCGCATCTGGGCATACCGGGAAGCCGCCCGCACCACTTGAGCATTGGTTCCCTCAGGAAAAACAATCCGTTTCGGGTGCTTGGCCAGCTTTTCAGCTAAGGAAAGTAGAAGAGGTCCTTCGCTCACAATTCGATATTCGGCTCCTTCCGAAGTCAGAGCAAGGCGAACATCCCAAAAGAAGGCTCAAAACTCACGATTGCCACTTGGGCAAAATCGTCCGTTTGTTTGGATTAATTCAGACCAAAACGGATCAGTAGATTGGTGAAAAAAGGAAGCTCGAGAAGAATGTTCCAGGTGAAAACTGCCCCCGCCAACGCCAAGCAACCTGCCATCGCGGCCAAACAGCGAATCACATAGGAGATTTCTTGCGTATCCATGCCGTATTCTTTACCTCAATCCGCCGTCATGATCCAGCAATTAGCTGAGGGTCACCTTGAAACGAAACTGGCTGTCGTCTGAACCCAACAAAATCTGATTCTCCCCTCCCCGCAGATCCTGCGTCAGAGCGTTTTCCGCCAAACCGATCGCCGCTTCGTTCACCACCGTTCCCAGCGAACTGCCACGGTCTCGTACAAAGAAATGGTCTCCTTCCCGCTCGATCGAACAGTGATTCCGGGAAATCTGATAAGGCTTATCATCTCCAATTGGCAAATCGTTCGAGGCAAACACTGTCGCCCCTTTTCCTGGGGTATCGTGCTTGCGTCCAATCCGAAAAGGGAACTTCTGAATCGTCACCGAACTCTCCGGCAAACGTGCCCGCGCGTGGTCGTTGCAGGCGGTCAAAACCACCGACTGATACCCCCCTTCGGGTGGAGGAGCAACAGGAGCGGGAGCTTCAGCCGCAGCAGTTGGTGCGGGTGCCGCCACCCGAGTCATTTCGATGGAGGGCGGCGCAATCGGCTTCGCAACGGGCGCCACCACGACCCGGGCTGTAGGTGCGGCGGGATTCGGGGTAGCCGCTTTCTGCTCTGCCTGGGCCCGTAAACGCATCTCCATTCGCAACCGATCGTTCGCCGTCCGTAAACGCTCGAAGAAGGAAGCCAAATACGGAATCAGAATCTCGGGACGCTGCAACACAGCTTCATTAAAGTTTTCTGCCGTTAGAACCTCACACTCGGTTACCTCCAGCGCCTGCGCCGAGGCGGAACGTGGCCGTTCATCCACCATTGCCATCTCACCAAAAATATCGCCTTCCCCCAACTGCGCCAGAATGACCGACTTTCCCTCTCCCGCGATGCTGATTTCCACCCGCCCCTTCAGAATGCGATATGCCTCTTGGGTAGTGTCCCCCTCTCGGAAAATCATCTGTCCCGGTTGAAAAAGTGCCTCACTCATCGGATTTTTTACTCCAGCCAATTTCTGGCAGCCATCCCTTGTCCGAACTACGCCAACGTTTTCTTGGCCGCTTCGGTCACTCGGTCGGCGCTAGGCATCACCGCTTGTTCCAAGACGCGGGCGTAAGGTTGCGGTACATCCAAACCGGTGACCCGTTCGATCGGAGCGTCCAAATCATCAAAAGAGCGGTTCTGAATCTCAAAAGCCACCTGCGCTCCCCATCCGGCGAAAGGTTTGTTCTCTTCGACAATCACGACCCGATTTGTTTTGGCCACCGAGCCGAGAATCGCCGGAATATCCAAAGGTTTGATGGTTCGCAGATCGATCACTTCGGCCGAAATTCCATCCGCCTCCAGTTGGAGAGCCGAAGCAAGAGCCACATGAGTGGAAGCACTGTTGGCAATCAAGGTGACCTGACTCCCCTCCCGGCGAACGCGTGCCTTTCCGATTGTCGTCAAAATATCTCCCTCCGGAACCTCGTCTTTGAACCCATAAAGCTTTTCATTCTCGATAAAACAGACCGGGTTATTGCTCCGAATCGCGCTCTTGAGCAAACCCTTCGCGTCATCCGGGAAGGCAGGGGTGATCACCGTCAACGCCGGCACGTTGGCGTACCAGTTTTCAGGAGTATGCGAGTGGGTCGCCCCGACCTGTAGTCCGGCCCCCGAAGAGCCTCGGAACACGATTGGAATCGAGTACTGACCGCCACTCATATAACGAATCGCTCCAGCGTTGTTGACGATCTGATCGTACGCGACCATCGAAAAGCTCCAGGTCATGAACTCCACCACCGGGCGCAGCCCCTGCATCGCTGCCCCTACCCCCAAACCGGAAAAACCGGATTCGCTGATTGGAGTATCGAGAACACGCTTGGCACCGAACTTCTGCAAAAGGCCAGAACTCACCTTGTACGCACCCTGATATTCGGCCACTTCTTCTCCCATCAGGATAACCCGCTCATCCCGCTCCATCTCCTCACTCAACGCTTGGTTGAGCGCCTCCCGCATCGTTAAAACAGCCATGGTTAGCTTCCGATCGGAGGACGGAACTCCGCAATTTGATCTTCCGGGGCAAAAATATCTTCAAACACGGTCGCTACCTCGGGCTCGGGCGAACTTTCTGCAAACGCAATCGAATCCTCCGCCTCCGCCACCGCCTCCTTCTCAATCTCCTCGTACTGCTTTTCGGTCAAAGCCTTTTCCTTAAAGAGCCTCTCCTTAAACAGGGAGATCGGTTCCGACTCTTTTTTCCGTTCCGCAATCTCCTCTTTCGTTCTGTAATTTCCAGGATCCGACATCGAATGTCCGCGGTAACGGTAGGTTTTCACCTCCACTAGCGAAGGAAGGCTCTCTGTCCGAGCCAACTGGACCGCATCCCACATCTTTTCCCGTACATCGTCCACATCATTTCCATTCGCTGTGATTCCTGCCATGTCGTAGCCATCCGCCCGCTTCACCAGAGGATAGCCCGCTGAACTGCGCGACTGGTGCGTGCCCATCGCGTACTCATTGTTTTCGATCACGTAAATCACCGGCAATTTCCAGAGGGCCGCCAGATTGAGCGATTCGTGGAATGCCCCCTGATTCACCGCTCCGTCGCCCAGATAACAAACCGTGACCTCACCCGTGCCGTTGTATTTTTGGGCAAAAGCGATTCCAGCAGCCAAGGGGGTTTGACCCCCGACGATTCCGTGACCGCCGTGAAAATGTTTTTCCTTATTAAAAAAGTGCATCGATCCGCCTTTTCCTCGAGAACAGCCGGTGATTTTTCCGAAAAGTTCCGCCATACACTCCCGCGATGTCATTCCCCGAGCGAGAGCATGCCCGTGATCCCGATAAGCGGTAATCACCGCATCCGTCCGATTTAGGGTAGAAATGGAACCGACCGCCAACGCTTCCTGGCCGATGTAGAGATGGCAAAACCCCTTGATCTTTGCCTGCATGAAAGCCTGCGCTGCTTTCTGCTCAAACCTGCGGATCAAAACCATCTTGCGGAGCAGATCCACCCGTTCCGAGGGTGTTAGGGTAGGCAGGACCGCCGGAGATTTCCCCGGCTTCTCTTTCGACTTTACCTTTTTTGCTCCTGACGATGCCATGTTCGATTGGCTCCTTTGGTTCACCCAGCACTCTGGTCACTGGATGTCGCTATGGTTTTACTATGCCACCCTTTTTCCGCCTATCAATTCCAACTTCTTCCAACTGGTAACTACTTGCCGATAAAGAGTTCCGGCATCAGCTCCCTGCCCCATCGCCACGTGCTTGGCATCGCTTGGTAGCCGATATGCCCCTGCCCAACCTCCCGATAGTGAGTTCCTCCCCACCCCTCCGACAAAGCCCTTAACTTGGACGGCGGAGCCACCGAATCGTGTGCCCCGCCGACGACCAATACCCGCTTTGATGGGAGTTGTAATTTCCCGTGTGAGGGACAAACCAAAGGCAAAAGTTTCTCCACCCGCTCGCGATCCAACCCACGCTCCTCCATCTGTCTCCGCAAAACCCAACCCCCCTCCGAATCCCAAATCGCCGTTGCCACATCTGGAATCGGTTGCACCAACCAACCGCAAGCCAAGTCCGGCTCATGACACAACGTCAATCCCGCCACCCACCCACCCAAACTCATTCCCCATAGCCCCACCTCCGAGGCCCCAGACGCTTTCAGCATCCTCGTCACCATCCTAACTTCGGTTACCGCCTGCCGAATCGCTTCCGCGCTCCGAATTAAATTCCCACCAAAAACAAGTTCCCCACTCCACGTTCCCTTCGGCCTTCTGCGAAAATGGTACGGCAAATCATAAAAAACTGCCGTCCAACCGAGTCGGTTCAGCACAGAAGCCCAGTGGACATAGCCCACATCGCTCGCAGAAAAGAGCGAATGGAGCATGACCATGGCAGGGGACTTTATTCCTTTCGGCCCAGGCCAAACACGCAAATGAAAGCGATCATTCTCCTCTCGGTCCCCCGTAACTGGAGAAGGAAAACTCATCCTCCCTTCATTCAATCCTTCGGGAATTTTCTCAGGAACCCGATAAAACTCGTCGGCCCCCCTCGTGAGCCAATTTTGCGCATAATCATCCCACTCTTCCGGACCGTGCCGGCCGCCTCGGCCCAACAACTGCCACAGCCCAATCCCGAAAAAAGCTGCGGAATCCACCACCCGAGACTGCAACCCATGCAATTGCCCGATCATCGGCCCGCCTTCCATCTCTCCTGTGGTGTTTTAGGAAGAACGACCTCCTCCAGTCGATGACTCCTCTTCACCTCCGCATACAGCTTCCGCATTTCGCTCGCTAACTGATCGGTCCACCCTTTTCGATCGTCCTTACCACGAGGCGCAGAAATCGGTTCTCCTACCGCAATCACAACTCGAGGACGCCGAAGCCAATTTCTTCCGACGTAAAGCTGGTCACTCCCCACAATCACGGCAGGTCGGACGCAGCAACCCGATTTGGCAGCTAAAAGAGAAATCCCTTCTTTCATACGGGCTCCCTCCAGCACAGATGTTGCTCCCGCCCGAAGTCCGCCCTCGGGAAAAACCCCAACGATCCGACCACTTTGAAGTCTCTTGAGAACAGTTTTGAAAGCTGCCGTATCCACATCCTCCCGACCTACAGAAATCACATGACACTTTCTCATCAGAGATCCGAACCAAGCGGGTTTAAATAGCTCCCGCATCGCCAAAAAGTCGATCGGACGCGAAAAAGCCCCTGCAATAAGTGGAGGATCAAAGTGACTCAGGTGATTGCAGGCCAATATCCAAGGCCCAGCGGGAACTTGTCGCGTTCCCCGGACCTCGATCCGGCAAACGGGGGAAAGGATTCCCCGCAGAAGATTCACCACCGTCCAGTAAGGCAGATCGACCATTCCTTCTTCTTAGCGGATCGAGAGAAAGAACCCGAGCAATACTCAGCGTTCAATTATCGGTACGGACTCTCGTGCATACAATCCCTCTACACGGTCGGTTAAGGATAACGGACCCTACCAAGTTTAGATTTTGTGCGCTGGACGATCGGTAGGGGCGGTTATCCTTAACCGCCCGTGCTGATAATTCTGCCCATGTACCCTAAAAAGAAAACCCCCCGGACGAGCAATCACTCTCGTCCGAGGGATTTCTATACTAACTATTCTACCAAATCTTTAGAAGCTGTAGACAACTTCAGCACCAGCGTAGTGAGCTGGCCCAGAACTGGTGGAAGCATTGAATAGATTAACCCCGTTGGTTCCAGTATCAAAGTTGTTAACTGAATTGTTTCCCCAATCCAAACGGTACTCCGCACGGATCAGGAGATTGTCGATCACGTTAAAACCGGCCGTGAGGGTGTACTCCCACCAATCCACATTGGCGCCATTGGAGGAAATACCCAAATATTCACCACGGCTGGACAAGTTAAACCAGTCGTTGAATTGATATTTGGCATATGCACCTGCACCATAGGAGGTTGAGTTAGGCGAAAAGAGGTCAGTGTTCGATGACCCACCAGTTGCCAAGAGCAGCGCGTTGAATGCAAACAACAACTTGTCATTAGCAAACTTGGGAGCCCAATTTCCCCATGAGTTATAGATGAATGTATACGCAGATCCACTGTTCGCAGTCAGAACTTGCGTAGGGTTTGTGTTGAGCTGTGCAGCCGAGATCGTGAACCCACCTATGTTCGCAGTAGAGGCAGTGTTGTTATCGGAGTTGCTGCTGTACTGGAAGTTGTTGCTCCAGTTTGCGTTGCCACCAGGGGCGGTCACATTCAATGCTGCGAGAACCGCACAACCGTCACCATTCAAACCGGTGGTTGTGTTATTATCTGTATTCGAGCCATTGACGACACCCAATTTTGCATCGAGGTAATCGTCAAACTTATAGGATGACAACACGCCGGTGTAGTAGAGGGGCATCCGCTCGAAAAGCAGGCCGTAGGTTGTGTTCATGTTTGCAGGACGCTCCATCACTTCATAGCCAAGGATGGAGGCGAACTTACCAACCTTGAAGTCCCAACCATTGCCCACAGGGGCACGGATCGAAACATAGGCTTGTTCGAGGAATAGATAATTCGAGTTCTGCTGAGTGTTATTCTCACCATCAACAAAATTACGATTGGCAAGGTAGTAGGCATCTTCACCGATCATCACATCGGTACGGAACCCGGCCTGAGCCTTATTTTCCGAGGTCAGCGCCTTTTCGAGGGCGATCTTAACCGCGTACAAGTTGAAGTCACCTTTAGCAGCAGTGTCGGATCCGAAACGGCCCGAAACATCGGAGGTGCCGGAAGAAGCACCTGTGAAGTTGTAGCTGTAACCGGCATCGACGTATCCGCTGAGCTTGATGCCCTTCTGGGCGGTCTCAACGAAGTTATTTTGAACCATCTTTTTGGTGTCTTGAGCGGAAGCTTCCGGAGCGCTGTCCGCAAGGGACAAGCTGCTCACGGCTGCAAGCACGCCAAGAATCGCTGTAATGTTCTTGATCATTTTATTTAGTATCTCCTTTGTTTTGTGTTTGTTGATGTTCATACCGCACCATGATTACTGGCCAAAATGCTGTACGAATTCAACGTACGTATCATCCCTACCGAACCTGTCTACAAATATTATTTGAACGTTTTAATAACTTACCTGTCTACGTAAGTTGAGTAACGAATGTCTCTGAGGGTGTTCGTCAAGAAACGCAGGCCGCCAAAGCCTGCGTTTTTTGTTTAAGTTTTGATGGCTATGGCTTTATAAAATATTTTTCCCGAGTAAGGACAGAACATGGTCCGTTAACTATAACGGACCCTACCAAGATTAAAAAAATGTAGGGCGGGCATCTTGCCCGCCTCGTCCCCAGCGACCACGAATGGGCGCCCTACATCCCCGTTCAAACCCCAAGCCCGTGTAGGGCGGGCATCTTGCCCGCCTCATCCCCGGCGACCACGAATGGGCGCCCTACATAAAAAAGAAAACCCCCCGGACGAGCAATCACTCTCGTCCGAGGGATTTCTATACTAACTATTCTACCAAATCTTTAGAAGCTATAGACAACTTCAGCACCAGCGTAGTGCGCCGGTCCACCGCTCGTGCTCGAGCCTGGATCCACATAGCTCGTGCCGTGGCCTTGAATGTTGCTGCCCCAATCCAAGCGGTACTCCGCGCGGAGGAGAAGATTATCGATCACATTGAAACCGGCTGTGATGGTGTACTCCCACCAGTTACAACCAGTGACGTGCGCGTCGCCAGGATTGGCATTCGTGTTATTCGTTCCTTGGGAACCGAACTTACCCGAATTGTTAGAACCGAGGTA
>CAMDXQ010000029.1 GCA_945878585.1 Akkermansia muciniphila | reverse complement strand
AAGGAAATTCCCGGCTCTTTCATCCCCCAACAATTTAAAAATCCCGCCAATCCTGCTATTCACAAGAAAACCACCGCCGAAGAAATCTGGGCCGATACCGATGGTTTGATCGATATCTTCATCTCTGCTGTCGGCACTGGCGGAACGATCACCGGCGTCTCAGAAGTCATCAAGAGCCGCAAAAAAACTTTCCGCACGATCGCTGTGGAGCCCAAGGACTCCCCCGTCATCACCCAAACCCGCGCGGGCCAACCTGTCAAACCCGGCCCCCACAAAATTCAGGGTACGGGAGCAGGCTTCGTCCCGGACAATCTGCACCTCGATATCGTGGATGAAGTAATCACCGTGAGTAACGATGATGCCTTCGCTATGGCTCGCCGCATCTGCAAGGAAGAAGGCATGCTCGTCGGCATCTCCACCGGTGCCAATGTTCACGTGGCCATGGAGGTCGCCAAACGGCCGGAAAATAAGGGAAAGTTGATCGTCACCGTCGGTTGCAGCACGGGAGAACGTTACCTTACCACCGCTCTGGCCGATGAGGCACGGTGCCTCGTCGGCGGTTGAACCCATGGCGAAAGCCAAGAAATCTCCTGTTCGGCCCAACAAGCCACTCTCCAGCCTGCCACCGGAAATCCTCGAGCAGGCCGCCCAAGGGTGGCTTCAATCTCACGGAATTTCATCAACACTCGCCGCACCAAAACAGGGCGAGTCCTCTTTTTCCCAGCTCTCAGAGAGCTTAGACAAAGTTTTGCACCAGTTACGGGCCGAACTAAACGATCTACGCAATCGTATCTCCCGCCTCGAATCGAAAAAAAACTAAAGGGACAAAAGTAGTCGAACGACGTTTTCCCAGCGGCGCTCTTCCCCTCGGACCAATGCCTCACGGTCTTTCTCGGGAACATCCTCGGCCCGTTCGATGGCCAAAATCCGTTCCTCATGCTCCTGCAATGCCCTGCGGTACTTTCTCTCCTGCTCAGGTGTTAATTCGGCCATCGAATACCCATCGGCAAACTTGATCACAACAGGCCGAGACTGATCGCGATTTTCCCAATCCCAAAACTGTCCCAGCGGCCTCTTCATCATATGCTGGGTCAACTGGCGTATCATTAAGTCGTACGCTTGATCCGATGTTCCTGATGCAGCAGTAACCGGGAGGCTCACAACCCAAGTCGTTGCTGTAATGGGCAAAACCGCCAAGTCCAGAGGCCGAACAACCCAAAAGTCCGCAAAGGAGTACATCGTCTCCGGTGGGGTAAAATAGTCGCTTGGGGCCTCGGCATGCGCACCGCCACACGCACATCCCCAAACAAAACCCAATCCAAGAAAAAATCTTCTCACGATCCCAAAATCGACTACCTGATCGAGTGGGTCAACTGCCCCCTGCCCTTTGGGGTGAATGGCTTGGGGACAAAGAAGAAGATCTTAAAAGAACCAAACACTCCACATGTGCCGTCCGTGGAAATAGATCGATCGGTTGAAACCACTCCGGCTTCCAATGATTGGCCCATCCACGCAGATCTCTCGCTAAGGCCGGCGGGTCGCACGATAAATAAAGAATGCCCTCAAAAGGCAGGGGCCGATCAAGAAGCCGGCGCGCATCCGGACTCAGACCGCCCCGAGGAGGATTGATCAGACAAAAAGAGCGCCCCTGCCCCAGCTTGGCCAATCCCTCATCAAACTGATCCTCAAAGCGACCCTGTAATAGCTCGGCTTGTGGAGCCTCCCGTTGAAATGCTGAAACGGAAGCCGCACTCGATTCCACCGCTACCACCCGAATGCCCCGTCGAGACAATGGCCCACTAAAAAATCCCGTGCCCGCATACCCCTCCAATACAGATTGCACCCCTTCAGGCACGGCCGATGCCACCTGCTCCTGCAACAACTTCCCCAAAGGACGGTTCGACTGATAAAATGCTTCCCCACGCACCTCATCCGCCCGAATCGAGTAGTGCGGCCTGGGTCGCGGCCGCTCACGCAGAACCGCCAGTTTTTGATTCACATCATCTGCGGCCAGAAGACACCGAGGGACATCCACCAGTGTGCGACCGTCTGTTCCCAAAAACCCAATTCGCCCCTCCTGATTGTGCACCGTAATTCGATTCCGATAGCCATAGTCTGGTCCCGTCAGCGCAGGACGAATCACCGGGTTTTCTATTTTTCCAATCCTCTTTAGTGCCGATTCGATTTGGGCGACTTTTGCCCTGACTTCTGCCGGGTATGCCAGATGTTGCGTCGCGCACCCACCACACTGTGCAAAAAGAAAGCAGGGAGGAACCACCCGGTCAGGAGAAGGCTCGAGCACCTCCAAGAGACGGCCTCTTGCATAGGTTTTATGAACTTCGGTGAGAAGAATTTTTACTTTTTCACCTGGGGCAGTAAAAGGGACAAAGATCACCTGCCCCTCGTGTCGAGCCACCCCATCGCCTCCATAGGCGAGTTCGGAAATGGTCAGCTCAATCGGCTCCGCCGACGAACCTGCCGGAGGTTTCAGTACCAGTTGTCTTTCAAATCGGCCGGCGGATATGGCTCCACCTGCCCGGTGTCATGTGCCGGCATCTTCATCGATTTCGTTGGAATGAAAAACGTCGCGATTTCCAAAGCCCCCACCCCTGTATCCATGATCATTCGGGATAATCCTTGGGTGAAACCAAAGGTGTCCCCATACGTGCCACCCCCCTCTTGCGTTGCCATATAAGGAGAGTCAAAAAGCTCGGAAACGGAGAGGGTGACGTTGGCCACCCCACGCCCCAACTTTTCCATCATCGTTGGTTTCGGGGGAAGTCGAAGGTCCGCCAGCACAAGGGCGGGAAAGGCGGAAACCAATAAGCCGAGAGATAGGAATGTTTTCATACCTCCTTACTGCCCTGCCCTGCTCAACCTGCAAGGGGGAAGAAAGTCTATGGGGAATAATTTGTGAATGCTGTGGAACGGGCGGATAGAGTCCGAAACCGTTCGATCACCCCATCCGCCACCCGATCCGCATACTCGCGAAAAATATTCTGCCGCTCCTTCCCCCCGATATTCCGCTTTCCCTCATACTCCCCCGCCTGAATCCAAGCATACGTGGTCCGATCGTTCATATACGGACCTTCCACAAATATCACAGGCCCCCGAAAAAGTCGGTTGGCAATCAGATTTCGATGCCAAACGTAAGGACTGACTCCCGAGGCGGAGGCATAGCCCGACCCCTCATAATTTTCCGGCGGGAATCCCCACTTTTTCTGAAATTGCTGCCCGATCGCCATTCCCAAGTCCAACTCCTCCGGAGTGCAATTCTCCAAAAGTTTTCGGAAAAGATGGAATTTTTGATCATCATACACCAGCTCGCTTGCGGTGTACGCCCCGTGCGAAAAAAGCACCAGCCGACTGATCGTGGTCAAGCTGGCTCGCCCCGAACGCCCCCACGGAGCCGCGTTGTAATGAACACAAACGGTGAAGTCAGGATGCATCTCCTCATTCACCCGCCGGGCCCGCGCCTGGATCTCGGCCGACCGATAAAACAACAACTCCGCGTTCCACCGAATCAACCCGTTCATCGAATACCTCGGCGAACGCCGCCCCTTTAAGTCCTGGAGCAGATACTCAATCGCCTCGGGATAAAGATCGTTCGGTCGCAGAGCCGTCGTCGGCGAAAAGCCATCGTGCGTCCAAACGACTTTTGCACCTGCCGCTGTTAGCCTCTCTGCCAGAATCCGGCAGGTCTTTAAATTCAACTCCCCTTCCACCACCGGCCGATCCCGGCCGATCCGGAAGGTTCGCTCCTCAATATCTGCCCAGTCTCCTCCAATGTGCCCAGGATCCAAACAAATGACCTGCCCCTGCAGTGGCTTTTCCGGATCCGCCAAAAAGAAAGCCACGGGTCCCCGCCCCTCTCCCCCCCCCGATCCCGCCCACCTCAAATAAAACAACGGCTCCGTTTTCGCGACATCTCGGTACAGCTTCAACCCCACATCATCAATCGTCATATACTTTTCCAAAGCCCCCGACGGATCAAAAATACGACGCGCCCGCTCCTGAAACTCCTGCCGCGTAATCGTTCCCTGATAGGAATCGAGCAAGCGCCACTCCGGAACCTCCGCCAAAGGGGAAAAAAGGAACGGCTTATCCTCCTCCGCCCAACCGAAAACAGATATTCCCCAAATCATGACCAAAAAAAAGAAGCCCGATCGGAGAATCATCCCTTAAGAATGAGGCAGAATCTATCGCAGGCAAGACGCGAGGGGTGGCTTGAGCCAACCCCTAATTCTCCATACTCTTTCCCGATGGAGAACACCCCATCCCCAGCCCCTCGACCCCCCTGGGATCGATGGATCGCCGTCGCGATGATTGGCCTTGCGTCCCTGCTCGCGTCCGGCTGGATCATGCGGGAGCGCCAACTTGCCACCGATCAGGCTGAATCCCGTGAAGACCTACGCCAAGCGATGCATCGTCTTCAAACTCTCTCTTCCTCCACCGATCAAATTCGAACCGCTTACCTTCAAAGAAAAACCGAACTCGATCTTGCACGAAAGAAGTTGGAACAAGCCAACACCCGCCCCGTGGACGATCGGTCAAAAAACTCCCCCCTTGCGGAGGAGGCAAAATCTGGAAAACCCATCGCCTCCTTTACTGAAAAACTGGCCGCCGCAAAATTGCCTGCTTGGGCTGCAATTGAAAAAGCCGATGGAGCCATCCGAATTCTTCCTGGAGTCAGCCTGCCCTCCGGCAACCCAGGATTTCTTTCCTTCGGTTCCCTCGCCCAAACCCTCGCCACCACGGATCCCGACTGGACTCTCGAGCTGATCGCGCGTGCCGAACCGGGGAACGATGCCTGGGAAGTGGCACAGGAGCGAAGCGATCTGCTTCTTCGTGCGGCTGAAAAATCCCTCAAAGGCCAACCCGCCCGCCTTCGTCTCCGTCTGGAAGTCTCCAAAGGTCCGCGAATGGAATGGCGCCTCCAACCTCCCGAACCTTCCACCAAAAATTCCCCCGAACCCAAAGCGGCAAAAAAGTGAGCATGGTCTTTGTCGACGGACACTACTACGCGTACCGCAGCTTTTACGCCATCGCCTCCCTCACAAATTCCAAGGGAGAACCCACGAACGCCGCCTACGGTTTTACATCCGCTCTTTTGCGGATGGTCGAAGATTTGCACCCGACCCAAGGGGCCGTGATTTTTGACGGGGGAATCCCCGCGGAACGGCTTGCGACCCACCCTGAGTACAAAGCAAACAGGAAGGAAACTCCCGAAGCATTGGACAAACAGTTCTCCCTGCTGCACGAAGTGGCCGCTGCGCTGGGTTGGCCCGTCCTTTCGGTTGATCAGGAGGAAGCAGACGATGTCATTGCCAGCTATGTTCACGCCGCGGATGCCAAATCCTGCATCGTTGCCACGAACGACAAAGACCTCATGGTTCTCGTGGCTCAAGGCTGTCAAATCTATCAGCCGCAATCTCAAGGCTTTGCCCTGCTTGGGCCGCCGGAAGTTGAAACCAAGTGGGGCGTACCCGCCGATAAAGTGCCCGAACTTCTCGCCCTAACAGGAGACTCTGCGGACAATTTTCCGGGCGTTCCTGGAGTGGGCCCAAAAACAGCCGCAAAGTGGATTCTTCAGTACGGCACCGCAGAGAAAGTTTTGGCCGCCGCTCCCACCATCCTGCCCGAGCGGTTCCGACCCATTTTACAAGCCTCCGCCGAAATCGTTCGCCGGAACCGCAAGATGGTAGAACTTCGCACCTCGATTCCACTGCCTCGCCCCGTCGGAGAGCTTTTTCTTCGCCCCGACCCGTCCCGGCAAGTGGAGCTGTTTCGTCGCCTCGAATTCAAACGCTTCACCCGAGAGGCGGAAGCCCGCCTTGAGGCCCAAGCCCCCCAACAAGCCGATCTGTTCGGCCGCTGACGTATGAAATCGTCGGTCGAAAATCTCTATGTTCATGTCCCCTTCTGTACTCATCTCTGTCCCTACTGTGATTTCCCGAAAGAACGCCTGGCCGGGAATCGAATGCGGGACTTTTTGCGCGGCTTGCAGGCCGAGTGGGCTTGGGCAAAGGAGGAGTTCGCGATCTCTCCACGCCGGATTTTTTTCGGCGGAGGAACTCCGACCGCCCTTTCCCCTTCGCTCCTTCAAGAGCTTTTGGAGATCGCCCCATGGGGCCAATCCGAAGAATGGACAGTCGAAGCCAATCCCGATGGCTTTAGCCTCACGAAGGCCTCCCTCCTCCGCGAAGCGGGTGTCACTCGTCTCAGTCTTGGAGTTCAGGCCTTTCGTCCTGCCGATCTCGCTTGGCTCGGTCGTCGACATGACCGCTCCACCATCGCTTCCGCCGTAGCTGTCGCTCGGGAAGCAGGCATTCCCCATCTCAATCTCGATCTCATCTATGGTCTCCCTGATCAGGGTCCCTCCGATTGGCAAGCCACGCTGGAAGAGGCGTGTGCTCATCGACCAGATCATCTTTCCGCCTATGTGATTACTCCAGAGGCCGGGACTGAACTGATCCGCCGTATTGAACAGGGGGAGTGGCACCCCGATCCCGACAACGAATCGATTCTTTTTCTCCTCACCCAAAGAATTTTAGAGGCTCACGGATTCTCGGCCTACGAAATTTCTAACTTCGCCCAACCCGGCAAAGAGTGTCAGCATCATCAGGCCATCTGGTCAGGCGAAGATTATTTGGGCCTCGGCCCCGGAGCCGTTTCCACCGTCGCCGGCCGCCGCTGGCGAAATACCCGCGACACGTCCCAGTACGCCCGCTCCGCCGAAGTCGGTCCCCACCCTGCCCACGAAGAGGAAGAAGTATGCGGCCCCCAGGAGCGCAGGGCGGAGAGAATCCTCTTGGGTCTGCGCACCAGTGCCGGTCTACCTGAAGATGCGTTGGCCGGGCGGGAGGATTGTCTTTCCGAACTTGTCGCCAAAGGTTGGGGCCGCCGTTGGCAGGGAAAATTTCTTCTCACCCCCCGAGGCCGCCTTCGTGCAGACGCGGTCGCAGCTATGCTTATCTAACGATGGCTCCCGCAATCCTCAGTCGCGGCCTGCGGAAAGTGTACCGAGTCTTTCAAAAGAGTCCGGGATTCGGAGGTGCCGTCCGGGGTCTTTTTCATCGCAAGTATCAGGAAATCCCAGCGGTCGCTGGAGTTGACCTAGAAATTGCACCGGGCGAACTGGTCGGATTCCTCGGGCCAAATGGCGCGGGAAAGACCACAACCCTGAAAATGCTCGCCGGCCTGCTTCAGCCCAGTGGGGGAACAGCCACCGTGCTGGGCCACATTCCCTGGCAACGGGAGGAATCTTTTCGCCGAAAGATTTCCCTCCTCTTGGGACAAAAGAACCAACTGGTCTGGGATCTTCCCGCACGGGAAAGTTTCGCCCTGAATCGGGCAATCTATCGCGTCGATCCTTCTGAAGCGTCCCGCACAATCGATCACCTCTCCGCTTTGCTGGAAGTTCGCACTCTTCTCGATCAACCGGTTCGTGAACTTTCGCTCGGAGAACGAATGAAGATGGAGCTGATCGCCGCCCTCCTGCATAAACCCCAAGTTCTGTTTCTCGACGAACCCACTCTCGGTCTCGACGTGGTGTCCCAACACCGGGTGCGTGACTTTCTTCGTCACTTGGTTGCAAAAGAAAAGATCACCACCATTCTCACCAGTCACTACTTGCAGGACATTGAAAGCTTGTGCCGACGGGTGATCATCATCGATCACGGGCGGGTCATTCATGACGGCTCGTGGGAGCAAATCGTTCACGACTTTTCGGACCGAAAAGAGATTGTCCTCCGCTTCAGTGGCCCGCCTCCCGATCTGCAGGGCTCCGATTGGGGCGAAGTGATCGGAAAAGATGCCGCTACCCTCCGCTTGAGAGTTTCGATTGCCCAAGCCACCGCTGTCAGCCGCCGCGCGATTGATCTGCCGGGCCTCGAGGACATCCGCATCGAAGCGATGCCAGTCGAGGAGGTGATTCGCCGCGTTTTTGCAGCGTCTTCGAGTCGCTAACTTCCCCGACCTGAAAAAACCGCCAAGGCGACCAGCCCAAACCCAAGAGCCGCAGACACGCTCTTCCAAAGCCGACCCTCCCGCTCTTTCAACTCTGGAACCAGCAGATCAAACCACGCCAAATAAAGGAACGTCCCGCACGTCGCCGCTGCCAGCACCCCGTGAATCATCTGCCAGCCCTCCAGATCCACTTTGGACGCAAGCCATGCACCTCCAGGACTGGCCAAACTTAAAAGAATCGTAGCTGCAAAAATCTTCCCAGCCGACAAACCATACCTCCCAAGAGTGACCGCCAAGGCAAAGGTGTCGGTTGCCTTGTGAAAAAGAATCGCCAACGCCAGTGCCTCTTGCGACGCGCCGGCTTGCACGGAGCCCAAAGCCAACCCCTCCAGTAAGGAGTGAAAGCCCAACATTGCGCCCAAAATGTAAGGCTTTGCCGCTGTGCCGGAACCGCCGTGAGGATGGCAACCGTGCATCTCCGCGTGGGCATGATGACCTTGCCGATCTAGCCAAAATAAAAAGCCCATCGTGCTAGCCATCATCACCAAACCAGGCAGTGCTCCCAAGGTTTCCAGAGATTCCGGCCCCAACTCAAAAAGGGCCGTCGCTAAAAAAGCCCCCCCCGCAAACGTTCCGCCTAAACAAAGCCAAGAGGTTTTCTTTCCAGCCACTCGCATTGGCAATGCCACCAAGCCACCCCCCATCCCCGCGACAAAAAGAAGAATCAAAAGAACGGAGGAAATCACTGGCTTGATGTAGCCCATTTTCACCCCGATGACGAGCCCGTGGAGTTGTCTCTTCTTTTTCCCCGATGCTACAATCCGGCATGGATCATGTACCTCTGCCAAAAGATTTTCTGATCCGCACGTTGTCGGAGAAAGATTACCCCGAAATCTCGGCCATTTGCGCAAAAGTATACCCGACCGAGCGCCCCTACACCGACGCGGAACTCGCCGCCCACCATCGCCTTTTCCCCGAAGGCCAATTCGTCGCGATTCATCAACCCACGGGAGCTGTTGCCGGAGCTCACTTCACCCTCATGATTTGGCTCACTCATTTCCACCTCGATGATCCTTGGGACACCCTGACCGCAGATGGAACATTTCTGGATCATGACCCCACAGGTCACACCCTGTACGGGGCAGATCTGTTTGTTCATCCGGCATACCAACACCATGGCCTCGGACGGACGCTGACTTGGGCCGCCCGGAATCTGGTCTCGTCGAAAAATCTTTGGAGAATGGTCGGTGGCAGTCGCCTGCCCGGCTATCACAAGGTTTCGACCCAAGTTTCCCCCGACGATTACATCTCCAAAGTAAAATCCGGGGAAATGATCGATCCGGTGCTGACCGCCCACCTTCACGATGGCTGGGATGCGGTCACAGCGATCCGCGGGTACCTGCCCCACGATGTGGAAAGTGAAGGATGGGCAGCCGTCATTCAGTGGGTCAATCAGGCTTGTCCCCCGCCACCCGATTGGGCGATCTCCAAAGTCCCACGCAAAAAATAAATGGCAGTGGAGGGATTTGAACCCCCGACCCAAGGCTTATGAGTCCCTTGCTCTACCAGGCTGAGCTACACTGCCGTAGATACTTCGTTCTACCTCCGCCAAGGCCCTTCGCCAAGCCACGACCTGCCCTCCCCTCCCTGACAAAATGGGTCGGCGGCCTTCCTCCAAACCGCTAACGCAGAAGGATGCGACTCGCTCGAACCCTCTGGACCGCCCTGAACACCCTCCTGTTTGGCTCCAGCCTTCTTTTTGCCGCTTCCTACACTGTCCAAAAAGGGGAAACCCTTTATCAGATCGCCAAAAGCCACGATACCTCAGTGGAAGCCATCGTCCGAGCAAACCCTGGCCTCAACCCCCAGCGACTTCACGCCGGCGACATTGTTCAACTCCCTTCTGCCAAAACCCTTTCCTCACCTTCCTCTACACCGGCGTCAACTGCCCCCTCATCCCCGAAACCCTCTTCAACAAAACCGGAATGGGTGAAGATCAAAAAGGGGGACAGCTTGGCCAAAATCTCCCGAGAGTGCGGGATCTCGATTGAAAACCTTCGGAAATGGAACTCTCTGCGCAGCGATACTCTTCACCCCGGCGATCTCCTCCGGATCCAACCTCCTGCTGGCACGGTAGCGAAAACAACTCCCCCCAAGTCAAAACCGCTTACACTTCCCCCCGCCTCCTCAACTCCGTCAGCTCCCAAGCTGGTTTTCGTTCCCCCGGTAAAAGCCCAGATCGACTCCGCCAAAAACGATCTCCGCGACTGGGAATACATCGTGGTCCATCACAGCGGGACAAGCGGTGGAAATGCCCGCATCTTCGATGCCTATCACAAAGAGCGCGGCATGGAGAACGGCATGGCGTACCACTTTGTTATCGGCAACGGCTCCGACTCCGGCGATGGCCAGATCGAAGTAGGCCAGCGCTGGATCAAACAAATTCAGGGCGGTCACCTCGCGAGCGAAAGCCTGAATGAAATCGCTATCGGCATCTGTCTCGTCGGTGACTTCAGTCACCATCAACCCGACCCCCGCCAAACAGCCGCCCTAATCGAACTCGTCCAAACCCTCCGCCAACTTCAGCCCTCTCCCCGCCTCAAGTTCCGACTCCACCGCGAAATTAATACCAAACCGACCGAATGCCCGGGGAAACTCTTCCCCGCAGCATCCATTCACGAAATCTTGGATTGAGACTCGCCCGTCAGCGGGTGAAACCCCGCCCACACCCGCCGCTCCCGCGGTCCGTCAAACTCTGCAAAATAAATCATCTGCCACGTGCCGAACTTGAGCCGCCCCTTTTCGATTGGCCATGCCAAGTGATTCCCCACCATCGCGGCCTTCACATGCGCCGCCGTGTTGCCCTCCCCATGCCGATACTCCCGACTTTCCCAAGGCACCGCCTTTTCCAAGGCAACTGCCATGTCCCGACGCACATCCGGATCCGCGCCCTCTTGGATCGTGACCCCTGCCGTGGTGTGGGGGACCACCACGTGCAACAACCCGTCCCGCCAGCCACGCCGGGCGGCCACCTCCTCCAAGATTTGTGCTAAGGGCACAAATTCGGTATGACTTCGTGTGTTGATGACCACTTCTTCCAGCATCGGGGGCATATGATTGTCGTAACAGGTGGAACCGGCTTTGTCGGGCGCGAAATTTGCCACGCTCTTCGTGCCGAGGGTCTTCCCGTTCGGGCCCTCGCCCGCACCCCCTCCCCCGATTTCCCCACCGACGTGGAATTTTTTCCTGCCGACATCACCCAACCGACCTCCCTCCGCCACGCCTTCCAAAACGCCCAAGCGGTCATCCACACCGTTGGGATTATCCAGGAACATCGCTCCCAAACCTTTTCCCGTGTTCATCTTCAAGGAACCGCCCATGTCGTCGCCGCCGCCCGTGCCGCCGCCGTCCCTCGCTTCCTTCACATCAGCGCTCTCGGGACCCGTCCCCACGCCGCCTCCCACTACCACCAAACGAAATGGGGAGCCGAAGAAATTGTGCGAAACAGCGGTCTGGCTGCCACAATATTCCGTCCCTCTCTCATCTACGGCAAAGGGGACGCTTCCACCACTCAACTCGCCAACCTCCTTCGCCCCCCGCTCTCCTGGCTCTCGGCCGGTTTTCTCCCCATTCCCGGCGGCGCCGATGTGACTCTTTGCCCCGTCGCTGTCGCCGCCGTTGCGGATGCGGTCGTCCGTTCCCTCGGCCAAGCGGCGGCTGTAGGGAAAACTTTCGATCTTTGCGGCCCCTCCACCACCCTTCGTGAACTCGCCCTTGAGATTGCACACGCCCTCGGACTCCAGCCCACCTGGGTGGAAAATTCCCCCGATGTGATTCTCGCCACCCTGCCGTGGCTCTGGTTGACCCGAAAAAAACCTATTCTGTTCCCTGTCCCCTTGAAACTTTGCCGCCTTGCGGCTTCTGTCGCCGAACGCATCCTTCCTTACCCCCCACTCACCACCGATCAAATTATCATGCTCGAAGAAGGCCAAGTCGGTGACTCCCTCCCCGCTCGTCAACTCCTTGGCTTTCATACTCCGCACCTTTCCCAGGGATTGGCCTCTTATCTTGCCCCACGGGCGGGCGGAGCCGCCGACCGCCGATCGTGAGCGAAGCAATCCGTACCGCCCGGATTCGGCGCGTTCTCCTCACCGCACTTGGTTGCAACCTTCTCCTCGCCGGCCTGAAATTCGCCATCGGTTGGCGCCTTGGAAGCCTCGGTGTTCTCTCCGACGCCGTGCACTCCCTTCTCGACGGTGCTGCAAGTGTCATCGCCCTCATCGGCATCACCGCTGCCGCTCGCCCGCCCGATCCCGAACATCCTTACGGCCATCGAAAATTTGAAATTCTCACTACCATAGTCGTCGCCGGCCTTCTTTTCCTCAGCGCGTGGGAAATTCTTGGCGCTGCTGTCTCACGTCTGCTCCACCATGCCCCCGCACCGCACTTCAACTGGATTGCCGTTGTCCTTCTGGGTATCGGCATGCTGATCAATACCCTTCTCTCCAACTGGGAGAAACGTGCCGGGCTCGAAGTCTCCAGCCCCCTCCTGCTCGCTGATGCCGCCCACACCCGAACCGACGTCTACTCCTCCTTTCTCGCCATCGCTTCTGTCGGAAGCGGCGCCTTCGGGCTGCCCTGGCTCGATCCCCTCCTTGCCATCGGCATCGTCCTTTTCCTCGGCCGTGCCATCTACGAAATCTTTCTCGAAGGCGTCAAAGTTGTCTCCGATGCCACCCGCCTCGACCCCGCCCTCATCCGCTCTGTCGCCGAAAAGGTCGAAGGAGTCCGGGGAGCCCATGCGATCCGATCGCACGGAATGCAAAATGACATCCACATTGATCTTCATATCCAGGTGGCCGATCAACTCACCGCCCGCCAAGTCTTCGAAATCGAAAACCGCGTCAACCAAGCACTCCGCGACTCCTTCCCAGGAGTGACCCATGTCGCCCTCCGCCACGAACCGGGCGATCTCCCGCTCGAGCCCGATGCCTGATCTTTCCCCCACCCGCCTCCATCTCGAGGTCGGCCTTCGGGAAAATCGCTGGGCTGGCTACTCTCTCGCTGGCTACTCCTCAGGCCATTTCTTCTCTCTCCACGGAGGATCCGTCTCCGCCCCCTCACAATCCGTTCCTTGGTACTCCGCAGGAAAACCGATCACCGCCATCGGCGTTCTCCAGATCCTGTCCCGTAATCCCAGCCTCACGCCTCTCCCTATGGAAAAAACATTTCCCGAACTTAAGCAAACCTACGTCGGCAGTCTGAGCCTCGAGGCGATTCTCACCCACCGCACCGGACTGCGTTTCCCCAATCTTCCCCTCCATAGCTCGGAAAAAGAAATCTTTGCAATTCTTGCCAGCAGCCAACCTCAGGACTTTTCCCTCCGCCCAGGGCAGGCCGCCTACGATCCTCGCGGCGGTTGGTGGCTCCTTGGCCAATGGCTTTCTCGGCATACAGGTCAGCCATGGGCCGATTTTCTTCGTGAACACGTCCTCCAACATGCAGGTGCATCGAACATGTTTTTTGCGAATGCGAATCAACACTCCGATGTTCCCATGGCTGAAAAACGCGGGGACAAATGGGTCCCAGTTCCCCCCTCCTACGGTTCCGGCGGAGGCCTTTGCGGCTCGGCGGCCGATCTGGCCCTTCTCTATCAAACCCTTCTTTGTGCCGGCACCTCCCCTTCAAGCGGGAAAACCCTCCTCAACTCCTCCTCCCTTGAGAAATTGACCCGCCGCTGGCGAGAGGGAGAAGTCGACATGACCTTTGGACATGTCGTTGATTTCGGCCTTGGCGTCATACTCGATAGCAATCGTTACGGATCCACCACCGTGCCCTATGGTTTTGGTGCCACCTCTTCAGAAAAAAGCTACGGACATGGTGGAGCCCGCTCCTCCATCGCTTTTGCCGATCCGGAAAATCATTTGGCACTGGCAGTTTGCCTCGTGGGGCTTGTCCCTGAAAACATTCATCAACCCCGCATGCGCGGCCTCCTCGATCAGCTCCGCTCCGATCTAGCCTAATCCCTTTTTCCTCTTAGCCTCGGGAAATGGCTCAAGGCAGGATGGCATGGCTCGATGTCACAAAAGGTTGGGCCATTCTTTGTGTTGTCTATTTCCACTCCTTCACCTGTTGGATTAAGCCGCCTTCACCGATCGAATCCGGATTTTTTCAAAAAGTTGCCCAGCCGGAACTGTGGACGACCCCCTTTTCAGTTTTTCTTTCCCTGGCCCGAACTCTCGGAATCGGCCTCTCCCAGCTAGGCTTCCATGCGGTAGGCCTTTTTCTGGTCGCCAGCGGCTTTGTCCTCGCCCAGTCCGCCATGCGTACCATCACGAAAAAGGGAGAGGTCCGCTGGAGTTCATGGATCATGAGTCGCCTCGCTCGGCTGTACCCGATGTACTGGCTCGCTCATCTCATCTATCTTGTCAGCCCTTGGGAAGCCCGTCTGGAACCGGTAGACGGACGATTCCTCATCAGCCTCACCGGTCTTCGTTTTCTTTCCATCGACTACAATTTTTTCTACCTGAACGCCGCATGGTGGTACTTCTCCCTGATCCTTCAACTCTTCGCTCTGTTTCCTCTTCTCATCTGGGCCTACCTACGGTGGGGCCCCGCCCGTTTTCTGGCCGCCACCCTGGCTGTCGGATTTCTCTCCCGCATCGTCCTTCTCTATTTCCATCCCGTCAGCGGCCAATGGGTTCTCGGCGGGTGCGGTCTCAGTCGTCTACCTGAATTCGCATTCGGAATGATCCTCGGAGGATGGTATGCCCAAGCCCCGGAACGTCTGGAACAGTGGCTCCTCCAAGGGAAAGGCTTCCTCGCGGGCCTCTGCCTCTACCCCTTTGCTTTGCTTGTCTATCAACTTCCCCGCGGTTACGTCTTCGTCGACTTTCTTACTGGCGTCGCCTGCTTTCTCGTCGTCGCAGGAGCCTCCGGATTTTGGGCAAGAATTCCCATCCTCGGCTCTCTTTTGGCACTGGTCGGCTCGTTCTCCTATGGGATCTATCTGGTCCACCAGCCCTATGCCATTCACTTTGCCTCCTTCCTCAAAGGTCAACCCGCCTCCGTTGCTCTTCCCTGCCTTATGATTCTGGTCGCGGCGCTGGCCCTCTGGGGCTCCTTTCTCGAAAAGATTCTCAACCGCTGGCTCACTCCGCCAGTTGCCCCGAAATCCATCTCCCCCTAGAAAGAAGCGATGCTCATTACTCTTCGCCGAAAGTTCGATTTTGAGGCCGCACAACACCTCCCCTCCTTTCCAGAGGGTCACAAGTGTCGCCAGCTTCACGGCCACAGCTTTTCACTCGAGATATGTGTTTCGGGTTCAGCCGATCCAAAATCAGGCCTTCTCTACGACCATGCAAAAATTGCGGAAGCAGTCCGCCCCATTCTTGAAAAGTTGGATCACTCTTGTCTCAACGATATAGCAGGATTAGAAAACCCAACTTTGGAAATCATATGCCAATGGTTTTGGAAAAAACTAACCCCGCTTCTTCCGGGTCTTTCTGAAATCACTTTGCACGAAACCCCACGCGCCTCTTGCACCCTGAGGGCCAGCTAAGATGCCCAGTCGTTCCTTCGTCACAATCGG
>CAMDXQ010000028.1 GCA_945878585.1 Akkermansia muciniphila | reverse complement strand
GGTGCCTCCGCCTACCGCCAAGCGTACGACAAGGGAGTGAAAATCGTCGGCGTAACCGCACACTTCGTAACCCCCGACTTGGACCAAGGCCCTATCCTTTGCCAGGATGCCCTCAGACTCCGGCCAAATGAACCTCTGCCGAGCATCATCGCGCGCGGCCAAAAACTGGAAGCCTCCTGTCTCCTCCGCGCCCTTAAACTTTGCCTCAGCCGCCAGCTCGACGTCCACTGGGGAAGAGTGCACGGCGTCTAAGGGGTAGACGTCTCCTTTTTCTCCTCTTCCCCTTCCGGCCCCTCTCCTGCCGGAACCTCCGCCGAACTGGAAACTTTCGGGGCCGACTCCGCCGGCACTTTGATAAACTTCACCGGACCTTTTCTTCCCAAACTATTTTTCCACGTTCCCTCCAGACTTTTTGCATCGTTCGAAATCTGCAGATCCAACTCCACTTTCGGATCAAATCCCGGCTTCGGCAACTTGGTGTAGGTCAGCGGCAGCTTCACTCTCGCCCCCTCAATCTTTCCCTTCCCATGCCAAACTCCCGGCCCTCCGTCCGCCCACACCCCATACCCCGCCACATGCAAAAAAGCTCCCTCCTGCGAAACAATAATCGCCGACTGCGAAATCCCCGCCGTGGTGTTTTTCCAAAGTCCTGCCAAATCCGCCTCGGCAGCCCAAGCGCCACTCGAAACCATCAACCATCCCAGAAGGATCCAAACTCTCATACGCGCGATCATCCCTCTCCACTTTCCTCCCGCAAGACGTATCTCAGATTCGGGCCTTTACGATCTCTTTCCCTTGCCGCTTTTCAACTTTTTGACAGCCTCCACCACTTTGCCCCCCGCATCGAACAAAGCTCTTTCGGCCTCCTCTACCCCGACTTTCGTTAACATCCGAACCAGCCGGATCGCCCGCGCCTTCAGCTTTTCATTCGAAGGCACCACGTGAACCATCAAATTGTCGTACACTCTTCCCAATCGGATCATTGCGACCGAGCTAAGAATATTGCAGACCATTTTCGTCACCGTCCCCGCTTTCAGCCGAGTCGATCCCGCAATCAGTTCCGGACCAACATCCAACCGAACCACCACATCGGGCCGAATTCCGCCCAACTCCGGTTTCCACTTTGGATGAGCCGTCACCAGAATCGTGGAAGCTCCGGCTTTGCGCCCCTGCGAAAGCGCCCCGTGCACAAACGGAGTTCTTCCGCTCGCCGTCAGCCCCACCAAAACATCCTTCTTTCCGATTCCCCGCTCGACCACGGAACGTGCGCCCGCGTCGGCATCATCCTCCGCTCCCTCCTGCGCCCGAAAAATCGCCTCGGGTCCGCCCGCCAAAATCGCCTGCACCTGCTCCGGAGGAGAATGAAACGTCGGCGGCATCTCACTCGCATCCAGCACTCCCAACCGGCCACTGGTCCCCGCACCTACATAGATCAGCCGTCCTCCTTGTTTGAGGACACGGGAAACAACTTCTGCCGCACGGCCAATATCCTTTTTTGCACCGTTTAACGCCCGAATGGTAAAAGCCTCCTCCTCGACAAATCTTCGCACCAACTGCGTCACCGACTTTTTGTGCGAACCCCGTGACCGCGGATTCGCCCTCTCCGTCGGCAACTCCTCCACTTTAACTAGAGCCTCGCGACGCCCCTCCTCCTTTTGCCCTGACACCAGAATCGGTTCCACCATCCGTGCTGCACCCACCTCCCCAGGAGTCCGCAAAAGCATCACCCTTCCTTTAGGACAACTCTTTTGCAACGCCCGCGTGAACACCCCCCGATACAAAGCATTTTGAAACAACCCTCCCGTCAACGCCCACCGTGGCCGTCTCTCTCCCATCCGTCGGGCCAACTCCCCCGCCCGTTCCGCAAGCTCCCCCGCCGCGGCACTTACCGCCTCCCCTGCACAACGATCTCCTTTTTCTGCCGCCCGTAAAACCACCGGTGCAAATCCTGCCAGCCACTCCTTCCCCTTCTGCCGATAAACTTCTCGCACTAGACGATCCAAATCCGCAGCCCCCGCATGAGCAAGCAAGGCAGCCGCTAATTTCGGCGCCTTCCCCTCCCGATCCCTCACACGAAAAACCTCCTCCATCGCCCGTTGCACCAAATCATATCCGCTCCCCGCATCCCCCAATAAATGCCCATGCCCACCGACCGTATGACGCTTTCCCCCCTTGCGCCCAATCACATTGCTTCCCGTTCCCGCGATCACCAGAAATCCATCTTCCCCGCCCCACGCCGCGGCCAACGCCGAATCCGTGTCCTGCCCCACCGTCACTCTCTCCGCCCTTGGCCACACCTCCTGCAACACCCTGCGTGCCATTGCGATCTCCGGTTTTCCTCGCGCCCCCGCAAAACCCGCTCCGATACCCCTCGGCGCGACCGGTAATTTCTTCGCCACCCCACTCAGCACTTTCTTCAGCCCCTCCTTTCCCACCAGCATCAAATTCGATCCACGCTCCGAACCCTCCGCCAACGTCCGACCGCCCAGCCCAAGCAAAACCCAGGACGTTTTCGTCCCTCCTCCCTCGATCCCCAGGATCGGCCCCATTTCTTTCACGTTGCCCTGCTTCACTCTACCCCCAAAATGCCCTTCTTATGGGAAAGCTGCCATGGAAAAACCTCATCCCCGTCATGGCCTTCTATGCCCTCATTCTCAGCGTCTCCGCCCTGCCCGCTTACCGCATCCAAAAGATCGATAGCCGTTTTCATTTGCCGAATGACAAGGTGATGCACTTATCCGTTTATACCGTCTTCGGATACCTGCTCGGCGGCCTCCCCTACCCCTCCGCTGTTCTCGGAATGACCGGCTCTCTCCTCGGGGCCATCGATGAACAGAGCCAACGATTCGCCCCCGGGCGCGATGTTTCCGTACGAGACTGGTTCGCCGACATTCTCGGCGTCTCCCTCGGCCTTACCCTCCGACGTCGCCGGTGAGCTCCACTCCCGCCCAACGCTACGCCCGTCTCCTCCAAGAGGTTCGTCGCCACGACCACCTCTACTACGTCGAAGCCCGTCCCGAAATTTCCGATGCCGCGTACGACCGTCTCTACCGCGAACTTCTCGATCTTGAAACCTCCCATCCCAAACTGGTGGACGAAAACTCCCCCACCCGCAAGGTCGGCGGTGCCCCCCTCGATTCCTTTCGGACCGTCGCCCACGCCGTCCGCATGCAAAGCCTCAATAACACCTATAGCGAGGAGGAGCTTCAGGAGTTTCTCGATCGGGTTGAAAAAAATCTCCACGGGCAAACTGCGGAATTCGCAGTCGAACCCAAGGTCGATGGCCTTGCCGTCAGTCTCCGATACGAAAATGGCCGCATCACCCAAGGCCTCACCCGGGGCGACGGGGAGCGCGGGGATGATATCACCGAGAATATCAAGACCATCCGCAACCTCCCTCTTTCCGTCCCCCATCTGCCCAGACGCATCGAGTTCCGTGGCGAAGTGTATCTTCCAGAACCCGCCTTTGCCGCCCTGAACCAGAGCCGTGAGAAAAAAGGGGAGCCTCTTTTTGCCAATCCTCGCAACGCCGCCGCCGGCACGCTCAAACTGCTTGATTCCCGCGAAGTCGCTAAACGCCCCCTCGCCGTCGTTCTCTACGGCCTGGGCGATGCCACCGACCTCACTCTGGAAACTCAGGAACAGCTTCACCGCCAAATTCTCGCCTGGGGGCTGCCCGGTCACGCATGGTTCCGCCATGTGCGTGGCGCCGAAGAGGTCCTCCGCGCCATCCGCGAACTAGACCAAGCCCGAACCGAATTTTCCTTCGCCACCGACGGGGCTGTCATCAAGGTGAATCGCTTCGACCAACAAAAGATCCTTGGCCAGACCGACAAAGCCCCCCGCTGGGCCATCGCTTATAAGTATGCGCCTGAACAGTCCGAAACCCGTTTACTTGATGTCACCTTCCAAGTCGGGAGAACTGGCGTGATCACCCCCGTGGCAGAACTCGCTCCCGTTCTCCTGAGCGGCTCCACCGTCTCCCGCGCCACCCTCCACAACTTTGAGGAAATCGCCCGCAAAGACATCCGCGTCGGAGATCTTGTCCGGGTCGAAAAAGCGGGCGAAGTGATCCCCGCCGTCATTTCCGTAAACCTCTCCCAACGTCCCGCGCAATCGAAACCGATCCGCCCCCCTCGCCACTGCCCTGTCTGCCAAGGACCCTTGATCAAAGAAGATGTCTTCCTTCGCTGCACCTCCCGGGACTGCGTGGGCCAACTCAAGCGCCGCCTCCAACACTTCGCTCACCGCGGAGCCATGGATATCGAAGGCCTCGGCGAAGTCATGGCAGCCCAACTGGTCGATGCGGGCCTCCTCCAACACCTCGACCAAATTTACGATCTAACCGACGAAAAACTCACCGCCCTCGAACGCATGGGTGAAAAATCTGCGGCCAATCTGCTCGCGGGCATAGATGCCAGCCGTCGCCGCACGCTTTGGCGCCTTATCTTCGGCCTTGGAATCCCTCAAGTCGGTGCCGTTCTCTCCGAAACCCTCGCCCGACACTTCCGCTCCCTCGATCGTTTGGCCGAAGCCTCCCTATCGGAACTCACTCAGGTGAACGACGTCGGCCCCAAAGTGGCCGAAGAAATTGTCGCTTTTTTCCACGAGCCGTCCACCCGTCGCCTCCTCACCGCCTTAAAAAAAGCAGGCCTCAACTTCACCGCTCTTCCGGACGAGTTGGCCGAACGAGGCGGAGTCTTCTCCGGAAAGAAGCTTGTCATCACTGGCACTCTTTCTGCACCTCGGGAGGATTTTATCCGCAAGATCCAATCCCTCGGCGGCTCCGTTGCTGGTTCCGTCAGCCCCAAAACCGACTATCTCCTCGCGGGCGAGGATGCTGGCTCCAAGCTCGAAAAAGCCCGCTCGCTTAAAGTTCAAATCTTGTCGGAAAAAGAGTTCGAAAAGCTTGTCGGGCAGGAAGCCGAGGAGTGAAATAAGCCTATGCGCATTCTTCTCTCCCTTGGAGCAGTTCTCTGCCTTGCCTTTCCACAGCTCAGCCCGGCCCAATCAGGGAATCCCGCCGCATCCGAAGATGCGGAAATGGAGCGCCGCAAGATTCTCAAGGCTGCCGATCAGGTTGATCGTGTCGATCAACAGGTCGATCAGATCCAGAGTCGTGTGACCGCGCTGGAACAGCTTCTCACCGACCTGCGCCAGCAGTCCCAATCTCTCAAAGAAAGCCTCGCTAACGCTGCCGCCAAATCTTCGGAGGAACGCACCGCACTTCTTGAGGAAGTCTCCAAAATGCTCGCCGAACGGAAAGAACGGGAAAAACCCAAGCCTGCTGAAAAACCGGCTGCCTCGAAGACCACGGAAAAAGAAGGCTATGAACATGTCGTCGCAAAAGGAGACACCCTCAGCTCCATTGCTCAGGCCTATAACTCCGAGTACCAGCTGAAACTCACCGCCGAATCGATCCGCCAAGCCAATCAACTTCCCAAAGGGGCTCCTCTTAAGGTCGGCCAAAAACTCCTTTTACCGTCGAAATAAGGAATCATGAGTCCTCTCGCCTCGCTCTACCGACTGCAAAAAGTCCAGACGGGCAGAGTCCTCGGCCCGATGGATCTTGATCACCTCAAGGCGCTCGCCAACCAATCCCTGATCGCGCCCGACGACCTAATTCAGGTCGACGAAGGGTCCTGGACCAAGGCCCCCGACGTCGCAGGCCTCGAAATGCTTTGGTGGGTCGAACCGCTCGACGGGCCTCGTTACGGCCCGACGACTGCCGGCACCGTGGCTGAGTTTCTGCAGAGCGGCCAACTGGGTGGCTCAGAATTGGTAACTCATGTCCGAACGAAAGAAACCTATACGGTGAACGAATTTATCGAGGAAATGCGCCGTCGGCGGGCTGCACGTCTCAAAAGCCGCACCATCAAGCTGGAAGAAGCCCCCGAAACAGCCACCCCCTTTGTCGACAGCCCCGCATTCGATTCCGCCCTTCGTCTACGAATCAAACAGCTCGAGACCGATCTCGCCAAAGCCCGCGAACAGCTCGATCAGCAGGCTCACGAACTCGCCCGCCTCCGCGCTTCCCTCTCCTGAGACTCCCTCCCTTCCGCTTGACCCAAGCGCGCCCTCGTCGCTACCTTTTGAAGTTCAACACCTTCTCTTTTTTATGCGACATACCATCTCTGTTGTAGTCCAGAACCGCTTCGGCGTTCTCACCCGAATCGCCGGTCTTTTCAGCGGCCGTGGCTTTAATATCGATACTCTCAACGTTGGCCCCACCCAAAACGACAAAGTTTCCCGCATGACCCTCGTGGTTGTCGGAAACGATCAAGTCCTGGAACAGGTCGTCAAACAACTCAACAAGCTGGTCGATGTACTCGAAGTCCACGATTTCAAGGACGGGGACGTCATCGATCGGGAACTGATTCTGTTGCGGGTGAAGGCCACTTCCTCCACCCGTCCGGAAGTCATGCAAATTTGCGATATCTTTCGGGCGAAAATTGTCGACGTCCAGTCTACCAGCCTCTCGATCGAGGTCACCGGGGACGAAAGCAAAATCGACAAGTTCCTACAATTGATGAAACCCTTCGGCATCCTCGAACTGAGCCGGACAGGTCGCATCGCCCTCCCCCGCCGCTGATCTTCCCCCCTAACCCAACCCTAACCGGAGAAACAACTATGCCCGCCCGCATCTACACCGACCGTGACGCAAGCCTCGCCCCACTCAAACGCCGCCGTGTTGCGGTCATCGGCTTCGGCTCCCAAGGCCACGCCCATGCCCTAAACCTGAAAAACAGCGGAATCAAAGTCACCATCGGCCTCTATCGCGGGAGCAAATCGATCGCCGTCGCCAAGAAGCACGGATTCAAAGTTCTTCCCACAGCCGAAGCGGTTCGTGGAGCCGACGTCATTTTCGTCGCTGTTCCCGACCTCAAAATCCCCTCCGTCTACGAGAAGGATATCGCTCCCAACCTGCGCAAGGGTCAGTGCCTTCTCTTCAGCCACGGCTTCGCCATTCATTACAAAACCGTGAAGCCACCCAAGAATGTGGACGTCATCCTGGTCGCTCCCAAAGGGCCCGGCCATATCGTGCGCCGTCAGTATCAAGAAGGTCGCGGCGTCCCAGCTCTCTTTGCCGTCCAACAAAACCCTTCCGGCCAAGCCCGCGCCATCGCCATGGCCTGGGCCCGTGGAATCGGAGCCACCCGTGCAGGCCTCCTCCAAACCACTTTCAAAGAAGAAACGGAAACCGATCTCTTCGGTGAACAGGCCGTCCTCTGCGGTGGCACTTCCGCCCTCATCCAGGCGGGCTTCGAGGTTCTCCTCAAAGCAGGGTACCAACCTGAAGTCGCCTACTTTGAGGTTCTTCATGAATTGAAGCTAATTGTCGACCTGATCAACGAATCGGGCATTGCAGGAATGCGCTTCTCCATTTCCGAAACCGCCAAGTACGGCGATGTCACCCGCGGTCCTCGCGTGGTCGATGCCCGCACCAAGAAATCGATGGAGGCCGTTCTCCGCGAAATTCGCAACGGCACATTCGCCCGTGAATGGATCCGCGAGAGCCGCACCGGAATGAAGCGTTACCATGCCCTCCTGAAAAAGGGTGAGAAACATCCCATCGAGAAAACCGGCGCCCGCCTCCGTGGGCTCATGCCCTGGATCCGCCGCCGCAATCTCAAGGGTGCTCAAGCCGCCTACTAACGGTTCGGATCCCCTCTTTACCCGAGACAGGGCTCCTCCTGTTCCCCACCTTCGCAGGTGCGTTTTTTGCGCATTTGGCTTAGGCTTGGAATATGGCTTCCGCAGACAAAATCTACATCTTCGACACCACTCTCCGGGATGGAGAGCAGTGCCCCGGCGCTGCGATGACCCAGCCCCAAAAGTTGGCAGTCGCCCGCCAACTTGCTCGTCTGGGGGTCGATATCATCGAGGCGGGGTTCCCCATCGCCAGCCGTGGCGACTTTGAGTCGGTTCGCGAAATCGCAACAACCGTTCGCGGTCCCGTCATCTGTGGCCTCGCCCGTTGCGTCCATGCCGACATCGATGCCGCGGGAGCTGCCGTGAAACCTGCAGGTAAAAAAGGCCGCATCCACGTTTTTCTCGGCACCAGCAAAATCCATCGGGAATTTAAACTGGGGAAAGCTCGGAAGGAGATTGTTCGCCTCGCCATCGATGGCATCCGCCGAGCCCGCAAATTCACTCCGAATATTGAATTTTCGCCCGAAGATGCTTCCCGTACCGAAATCGATTTCCTCGTCGAAGTCGTCGAAGCCGCCATTCGAGCTGGCGCCACCACCATCAATTTGCCCGATACCACTGGCTATGCCACTCCCGAGGAATATGGCCGAATGTTCTCCGAAGTTCTTTCCCTCGCCCAAGGCGCGTCCGACGTCATTTTAAGCACCCACTGCCACAATGATCTTGGGTTGGCCGTTGCCAACTCCCTCGCCGCTGTCCAAGCCGGCGCCCGCCAAGTGGAGTGCACCTTAAACGGAATCGGTGAACGGGCTGGGAATGCAGCCCTCGAAGAGGTGGTGATGGCCCTGCGCACCCGCTCCGACTGCTATCCTCACGTGACGACTGGAATCCATAGCCGTGAACTGGTTCGTACCTCCCGCCTCGTATCCGGTGCTTGTGGCTTCCCGATTCCCAGAAACAAGGCGATCGTCGGACTCAACGCCTTTGCCCACAGCTCAGGCATTCACCAGGATGGAATTCTCAAAAAACGGGAGACCTACGAAATCATCAATCCCCAGATCGTGGGCTGGGGTAAAACAGAACTCCCTTTGACGAAACACAGCGGCCGTGCCGCTGTCGCCTCCCGCCTGAAACACCTCGGCTACACCCTGCGGCCAGCCGAACTCCAAGCGATCTTCTCTCGCTGCAAAGAAATCGGGGATCGGAAAAAGTTTATCTATGACGACGACCTCGTCTCATTGGTTGGCGCTCATATCCAAAACCCCCGCGAGACCTATTCCCTCGTCAGTCTCCACGTCCACACAGGCACGGGAGAAAAACCTCTGGCTGAAATCGCCCTGCGCTGCGCTAAGCAAAATCACTTTGCCATTGGCACAGGCGATGGCGCTGTCGATGCCGTCATGAAAACAATCGACCAGATCACCGGCCTCCAAGGACATTTGACCGAGTATCAGGTACGTGCCGTTACCGAGGGCAAGGACGCCGTTGGCGAAGTGAGTTTGAGTGTCCGGTTCCGTGCCAAGAGTGAAGCTGTGGCAGGCCGCTCTGCTGCGACCGATGTTATTGAATCAAGCGCTCGCGCCTATTTGGCTGCGATCAACCGATGGCTGGCCGAAAGCGGCCGAGCCTCCGCGAAGAAGACCCGGCGCGCTCTCGCCAATCCTTAAACGTTCGAATTAGTCGTAACTGGGATTTCGCGGACCGCGCTCGTAATCAAACTCCGAGCCCCGCTCCGACCGCTCTTCCCGTGGCGGACGCGCATCCTGGCGTCCACCCCCGCCGAAACGCTCGCCGGTTGATTTCGCTCCGTTGACGATCAAGAGACGCCCCATGAAATCGGTGTCATGGAGTTTTTTGGCGACTTCCTGTGCACCTTCCAAGGTCTGCATTTCGGCAAAACCGAAACCCTTGGAGTTTCCACCGCCCTCTCTGACCACTTCCACATTTTTGACCGCAGCGATCTTGCTCAAGTGGTCAAAAACATCGCTCTCCGATGCATCGTAGGAGAGGTTGCCGATGTACAGCCGTGGGGTCAGAACTTCCATCGGTGGTGCCGTCCGGGTCCGCGGGGTCCGCGGTGCGTCCGATCGGCCATTGTATTGGCGAGGCTGGCTGGAAACAGGGGCGTTCGAACCGCCTCCCATTCCAAATAGCTTTTTGATAAAGCCCCAGAAACCGCCTTGTGGCCTTGGCCGGCTTTCGCGGCGGGGTCCGCCCCGACCTCCACCATAACGGTTGTGGCGGCGGTTGCGGCGTTCATGAGGTCCGCCTCCGGGGCGGGATCCGTATCGTGCGTCGTGACTCATAGGTTGATGTGCGGCGGAAAGATAGTGCCCGAGCGGACCAACCGGACGCACAGCGCCCGATCGACGAAGGATGGGTCATGCCTCGATGGCTGACCACGATCACTTCCGTGAGGTTCTTATCGTTCTCTTTAGGTCTGCGAGGGTGGGGCGTGTCCTTCGATCCGAAATTAGATCTGGGTCGATCACGGAAACCGGATCAGCACGCCCTTGTTCGACTCCCCGCCGAACTCCTTTCAAGAGCAATAACCTACACGGAAATTGAGCTCCTTGCAAGCAATTGCAAGTCTCTATCTGTAATGCTCTTATGCCTGCTGGGTGCTGGCGGCCGGTGCTGTTAGCATGGGGGCTGAGCCAACATTTCCGCCGCTAAGGTAAAAACCTGCTCCAGCCTGTTGAGGCAGCAACATCATGGCCAACGCCTCTTTCCATGTCCCATCCACCCAATACGGATTCCCAAGAAAATCACCCGTCTGCCCAAACTCCCCATAAAACCAGGTGTAATTGTCCAATCCCTCGGCAAATCCCCCCGTCTGGGCCACCACCAAGGTCTTCTTTCCATCCGTCCCATCCTCCGCCTGACAAATCAGGTCCCCCCCATCGTGCAAAGTCCACCGCACATCCCAATACGTCGTCTCCCCCTCCGTCCAGGTCGAACCATGCGCCCGCACCATCTGACTCAGCGCCCTTGCAAAGCGATTCCAATCATCCACTCCCCATTCGCTCGGCTGTAAAATCTGTTGAACCCTTTGAAGGCGGGTCCTCCACTCCTGAGTGATCCGGCGCAATTCGACTGGGCTGATCATTTGTCTCAACGCCTCCTTTCGCCCGAATCACCCTCCAAAATTGAAAGCCTCCGCCGCACCGTATCCACATCCTTCTCCTGCCGATTCAACTGAGATTTCGCCTGCTCTAAGAGCGAAAGTTGTTTTGCCAACTGCGCCCCAGCCGACTCCAACCCGCTCGTTAACTCCGCATTCCGTGCCTGCAAGGAGGCAATCTCCTTGTTAATTCGCTGCTCCATCTGGTCCACCGTCACACTCTGTCGCTGGATCTGTTTCCAAAGAACAAATCCTCCAAACCCTGCCAACGCTGCACACCCGCCGATGATCAGCAAAAGAGCCAAACCCACTCCGCTTAGAATCGAGGAGACGGCCCTCTGCTCTTTTCGTTGGCGATCCACACTCCGTTTTACGTTTAATGCGGTTGGGTTCATTGGATTCATCTCGGGTCCCTCCTGATTGCGAGAAGAAGTCGGGGGAACATACCCAGCAGGGCGTGGAGGCCCCTTGATCACCACCACCTCCGGGTCTGCCTTGGAGGCCGAATCACTCTGGGCCTTGCCAAACGGCAGTTCCGGCTCAGGTGTGGCGGAGGATGGGGTGAACGTTTCCTTCATTCTTCTCTGCCCTTCGGATTTGAGCGTCTGGCAGACGCTTGGCGAGCGATTCTTTCCCAGCTCTCCTTATCCCCGACGCGAAGCTCCACCCCTCTTCCGCTCTTCCTCTTCCTGATCCGCCAACCCGTGCCCCCGTCCGATCAAACTTTGCGCATTCAACTGGACCGCCTCGTCCGGCCGTCGCCACATTCCCTCCAACACTCGGCACACCTCCTCATCCGCTACCCCCGCATGATCCACTGCCACCCGCCGAAAATCCTCCGCCGTCTTTAACGGATACAGCCCAGGACACTCCTTCGCCCTTGCCTCCAGCTTGGCTAAAAGCTCCATCTGCCGGGACGACGAATGGAGGGCGTTTTCCATCCCTTGATTTTCCCCGCTCCCAACGACTTGTCGAGAGCCCTCCTTCCTCTTTTCTCCCTTTTGCCTCTATTTTTTTATCCGTTCGCAACCTTTTTTGTTCCGTTGATTTGCCACTTCCTACCTCTGGGGGCATCCTCACCCTATGCAGATTTCATGGCGCTCCGTCTGGGCCGGTAGTCTCTTCGGACTCCTCACCGCACTGGGGCCGTGGTTCCAAGGCCTATCTATTCACGCTGCCGCTCTCTTTTCCGCCGGCCTTTTTCTCACCTACTCCTCCATCGGCCTTCTCGTTGCCATCCTTCCCTCCTTTTCCCCAAAATACCTTGCCGGTGCTCTCTGGGGTTTTCTCTACAGCCTTCCGGGCGCGGTTTTTACAGCCGTCCCCTACCCGCTCACCGCCGATGCTCCCGCCTATTACCGGGAGTTCGCCGGCGGCGGCCTCCGTGCCGCCCTTCTCACCCTCCTCTTTGGTGCCCTCGCCGGAGGAATTGCAGGACTCTTTCACCGGTCGCGGGCATGAGTTTTTTCTCTGTTGTCTCTCGTCTTAATCATCTGCTCTATCGCCGGGACTTGGCCCGCCTCGCACCTCATGACCGATCCCTCGCCCGTACTTGGATGATCCAATTTATGAAGTCGAATCATCCCGACTGGGATGAAAAGAAAATCAATCAGGAATACGAAAGCCTCCTCCGCTGTCGCCCCATGGCAATCGACGAATGGACGCGCCGCATCCAAGGATGAACCCCTTCCACCTTCTCCTCGCTACCATCGCGATTTCCCAAGCGGCTCCCTCAACTTCCCCACAGCCTGTGGCCTTTCGCGTCGGCCCGCTCCGTTTCGATCGCCCTGAATCGTGGCGCTGGGCTCCTCCCTCCGGATCGTTCCGTGCCGCCCAACTCGAAAAAAAAGCGACCGATGGAACCTTGCTTACTCTTACCTTCTCCCGTTTCCCATCTGGCGACGGAGGTTCCGTCCAAGCGAACATCGATCGCTGGATCGCTCAATTCACCACCCCCCCTCCCTCCCATCCAGAAACAAAAAAGGGCACAGAAGGATCCCTGACATTCCTCCGCCTCGAAGGCACCCTTCGTGGTGGCACTCCGGGAGGCCCCCAAAAGGATCTGCCTCACGCCCTTCTTCTCGGTGCGATCCTCGAGGCGGACGGAGAGCAAATCATCATGAAATTGGCCGGTCCAGCCTCCGCCGTCGCCACTGCCCAAAAAGAATTTCTTCGCTTAGCCGAAAATGCGATCGGCCTTACGCCTTGATCGAACGTCGCTCGAGCTTTGCCGGGCCGCTCATCGGCAATCGTCGGTAAAAACAGCTTCTCTCCCCTGTGTGACACGCCGCCCCTTCGGCCGGCAAGCGCACCCGCAGAACCAAGCAATCCTGATCGCAATCCACTAGGATCTCCTCCACCGCCAAAAAATTGCCGGAGCTTTCGCCCTTAACCCACAGCTTTTGTCGGGAGCGGCTGAAAAAAGTAGCTTTCTTGGATGCTCGCGTTGCTTCCAACGCTTCCGCATTCATAAATGCGGTCATCAAAACTTCTCCCGAATCCGCATCCACAGCCACCGCTGTTAAAAGCCCCTGGGCATCAAACTTGGGGGTAAAATTCTCCGACCCGCCGGGAGTTGCGGGAGATGAGCCTTTCATCCGGGTTACCCCGGCCTATTTTTTCGCGGGCGCAGGGGGAACCGGCGGCGCGGGAGGAGCCGAAACGGGAGGCGTCGTTGCCGTCACCGGCGCAGGCGTGGCAGGCGGCGGAAGAAGAATCTTCACCGCAGCCTCCTTCCGCAAATCTTCCAACAGAAGTCGGGTCGCTTCCCCCTGTTTCAGCCGCTTCAGGTGAGCCATGATCTCGTTCTTCACATCTTCCAGCTTCAGGGTCTTCGCGGCCTCCTTAGCTTTCACCTTGAGGAAGTGGAAGCCAAATGGTGTTTCAAAAACTGCACTCGTTTTGCCGGGCGCTGTTGAAAAGGCCACCTTTTCAAAATTTGGTGTCATCTGCCCTTTGCTAAACGGAGGTAATTCTCCGCCTCTTGCCTTGCTGCCCGGATCATCCGAAACTTCCTGAGCAACTTTTTCGAAAGCTTCACCCTTGTTGACCCGCGCCAAGGCTGCTTCGGCTGCCTTCTTTTTCTCAGCCTTTGTCGCGGCATCGGCCGAGGCATCCACCTTCACCAAAACATGCTGAGCCTGAACCGTCTCACCCCGCTGCCAAAGCTTCGGATTTTCAGCATAAAACTTTTGCACGTCCTCATCTGAAGGCGCTTTCATCGACGGCTCCACACGGGTGCGCATCAGGTGGTCGACTTCCAGCTTCTGCTCGATCTCCTTGAGCATAGCCTGTTCGGTTGTTTTGGCCTTGGCCAACTGCTCCTCAAACGCTTTCGCATCGGGGAAGTTCTTCTTCATCTTCTCCAACTGCTCCTTCGCCAAGACCGCAGCATTTGTCAGGGGGGACTTGCGTGCCTCCTCCAAAGCGACCTGCCGGTTGATCATCTGATTCAAAATGTTCATCTCCAGCGAGTTCAGCTGGGGAGCAGGAACCTTGTCCCTCGAGAGATTAAAGTTCAGTAACGCACGGTCCACCTCACCATCAAGCTGGGCCCGGGTGACCTTGATTCCCTTGCCTTCCGCCACAACAAATCGCGGATCCTTTGGATCTTTGACGGCACAACCTGCGACCAAAACTGCGGCTAGAAGGGTGAAACAGAGAGATAAACGTTTTTGCATAGAACTTGCTAGGTAAGGCGATTCTCCCTCTTTTGGCAAGCCTTCGCAGGGCTCCTATTCCCACTTGCCAACCGGCCCTCCTGGATGAATCGTCCCCTAAATGCCGACGAACCTCCCTCTCTATGCCCTGATCGGACTTGTCGCAGGCCTGGCCTCAGGCTGTTTCGGGATCGGCGGGGGGGCCGTGATCGTCCCGGCCCTCACCCTCCTCTGCGGCATTCCCTACCATATCGCCGTAGGCACATCCCTCGCCCTCATTATCCCCATCTCCCTTGCAGGCTCGTTCACCAGCTGGAAACTCCAAACCGTGGACTGGCGAATCGCTGCCGCCTGCGCTCTCACCGGGATGCTGGGAGCCGTCCTTGGCTCCCTTTGGATCCAAAAAATCCCGGAACTTTATGCCCGACGTGCCTTCTCTCTCTTCCTTCTCTACGCCGCTTGGAAATTGTGGACAAAATAGCCGCCCCCCTTGGCCCCACCATCACTTCTTGTCCTCATTTTCTGCCACAGGTATGCTTTCCCAGATTGCCGCGTGGTGCAATTGGTAGCACACCACACTCTGAATGTGGGTGTTCTAGGTTCGAGTCCTAGCGCGGCAGCGGGTAGAACCATCCCATGACTGCTCCCCAAGGCCGCCTTGTCGTCGTAGGCACCCCCATCGGCAATCTTTCCGACCTCTCTCCCCGCGCCTGCCAAGCTCTAGCCACTGCCGACCTAATCGCCGCAGAAGACACCCGCCACACCGGCCTTCTTCTCCAACACCTGGAGTTGAAAAAACCTTTTCTCAGCTACCAGAAGTTCAACGAGGCTTCGCGCGAGTCGGAAATTCTGGACCGGATCCGCAGTGGCCAAACAATCGCCCTTGTTACCGATTCAGGCATGCCCGGAGTTTCCGATCCTGGGGAACGCATCATCCGTGCCGTCCAAAGGGAACGTCTCGCCCTTGAAGTCATTCCCGGCCCATCCGCACCCATTCATGCCCTGATTGCCAGCGGACTCCCTGCTCTTCCTTTTTACTTTGGAGGCTTTCTGCCGCAAAAATCTGGAGGCCGCCTCAACGAAATTACCGCGGCGGCCAAACGCGACCACACCTCGGTGTACTTCGAATCTCCCCACCGCCTC
>CAMDXQ010000027.1 GCA_945878585.1 Akkermansia muciniphila | reverse complement strand
CCCGCCCAATCAAATTCCAGATTCCAACCGTTGATCGCTTGGGCAGAAGTGTTCGTGATCTGAAAGTTGCCCTGCCCGCCGCTCGGCCACTGGTTGGTGAAGGCAAACACGACCGTCCCCTCGCCCGATGCAACCACCGGGGTGGTCGGAACAGTGGGCGTTGTTGGGGTGGTCGGAGTGGTGGGAGTCGTCGGAGGGGTCACCACTACTTCAGAACCGGGAGGCACAACCGGATTCGGAGTGGCGCCGTAATTCACGCCCCCGAAATCCACATCGCTAGTGGAAAAGAAAACTTCCGCCCGAGGATCGATCCGCTGCCAGATCACATAGAGAACGTGCCGACCGATCCGGTTCGGGAGATGTAAGGTCATGTAGTAGTTGTTTCCAGTCAACGTGACGTTGTCTGCCCCGGCAACCTCCACGAGATCCGACCAGAGAAGAGGCTGAAGGGGGTTATATCCGTCCCTTGTGATATAGGCTTTAAAGAAACTTGGTTCGTGCGGAGTCGGTGCGTAGTAACGGCACAGCTTGGGTCCGGGAACAACCTTGGTGGCCGGCCAATCGGTCCGCAGCAGATTCAGACCGGCATACTTATCACGTCCCGCCCCAGGAAGTTTTCCGTCAGGAATCACAGCCGCATACTTGTAGTCGGGCACATTGAGACTGACCTCCATCCAGTCATAGAATGGTTGCGTGCCGCCAACGGCTATCGCTGCCTTCGCCGCTTCACTGGTGGGTGTCTGGGGGTTTTCCAGAAAAACTTCATATGAACGGCTGATCGGATCGGCCATCGAACCGTGCCCGAAGGCGCTCACCGCACCGAGAATCAAGGCTTGGAAGAAACTTCCGATGATTTTTGTTTTTGTTTTCATGAGGAGAACCTAATCCCCGTTTTGACTCCTTTGTCCTAAAGTCGGCAAACAGGACCAAAAACTCTTTGAAACAGGCCGGAAAAGGATTTAATCCGTTAACTAAAACACTGAAATAATCTGCCCGACTAAAAATAAAATATCGCGATTGGATCAGCTTTGAAACAAAGCACGGATCTCGGCGGTGTCGGGATAAACCAGTTTCTCACTCGGCCCGCTCTGAAAAATGCCGTTCTTGTAGTACGGAGTCTTGAGGGCGAGATCAATTTGGGGAGGAGAAGCAAACCCGCCCCAGAAACAAGCCCGCTCAGACTTCTTTGGCGCATGAAACACCCCACACGGCGCAAGTAGACAATCCAACGTATCCACCTCCCACCATCCTCCCGGTTCTCCCAGATAACCCGATCCACGTCCTGCCCACAGAATGAGGCACTCATCCGAGACGGGATGCGTATGGGCAAAATCCGGCTCGTTCTGGCTGAAACAGAAATTAAACCCACCCGTACGGGAACCGCCGCCGGGCCAAATCACCAAAACCGCCGGGCTCCCCAAGGCTCCGAATGGCGTCCCTCGAAACATATTGAATAAGGCCCCTTCCCGCCGGATATCGGCCAACGAACGGTTCCAAGAGCGCACCGCCGATTCCGTCTCCCTGTATTTCAAGGCCAGCGGAGCCTTGAGTGTTCCAGTATCCGCATTTAGACCCGCATGAAAACAGGCTTCATGGTTCATCACTCCCATCGCCACATCATAAAATCCCGCTTCAGTATAAAGATCGAATTGGGGCGGGGTGATTTGTGAAACCAACACCAGGTTGTCCTTGTTGCCCGATGCGTTTCGAACCGCATGAGAGACTCCTTCCGGGAAATATGCGATATCCCCCGGCGCGACAGAAACCCACCGGCCAAGAAGAAACACCTCCCCCCGCCCAGCCGCACAAATCATAACCTCCTCCGCAATGGTGTAGGCATACGAGGCACTCTCCTCCCCAGGCTTCAGCGTCAAAACATGTACGCTTTCCGTTTGAAAGCCGTTTCCCGGCCACGCGATCAGCCTCGTGTGACCCCCATTCGTCCGGATGACTACCCCCTCATTGAGATTCCCAATCGCTCCATGGGCACGAATTTGGCTGTACGTGTAATACTTCGCCTGATGCTTGGGATCCGCCATCCCTTACTCGTAGAGCCTCCGAAACAAAGTGTCGAACCTCATGAGCAGGAGGCAATTGATTCGTAAAGCATTCTTAAAGCCCCGAAAAACATCCGTGCTCGAAGATTACCAAATGTTTTGTCCTATTGAGTGTTTTCGCCCACGCTGAACTCATGCTTCAGGCTATCAGTAAGAATCTTTTTCACCCCCCCCGCTTCTGGCGAATCAATTTCGTTGTTTGGTTGGTCTTCGGCCTCATCGCATTTCTCATCCGCTCCGTCATGCAGGAGGACTTTTCCCGAGCCCTCCAAATTACCTTAGCGACGGAACTTCTCGGGTTTTTCCTTTCCGGAGTCCTCCGCAGGATGTATCGCCACCTGAACCTCCTTCAGATTCGCCGCTCCAACTTTATTGCTCAGACCCTCATTCTCACCGGTTTCACTGCCGCCTTTCACTCGGCTCTCTTGCAGGGGCTGATCACCCTTCTCGACCTTGCCGGCCCCACCTCAAGTTTTAGCCAAACAGTCCCCGTCTGGCAGCGTTGGGCTGTCTTTTCCCTCTTGATGTGCTTCGTCTACCTCGCCTGGTCGTTCGCCTATCTCTGGCTGAAAGCCGAAATCCTCGTTCAGAAAGAAAGACTTCAGGAGCTGAAGGCCAAAGCTGAAGTCCAACAGATGGAACTCCAGCTCATCCGATTCCAACTCGATCCCCATTTCCTTTTCAACTCCCTCAACGGCATCGCCGCCGAAATCCCCGCACACCCAAAAATCGCATCTACCATGGTAGATGAACTGGCCACCTACCTAAAATACTCCCTCGATCACCGCAATGAACTGATCACGCCGCTGGCCGTCGAACTCGATGCCACTGCTTCGTATCTCAGAATTCAAAAAGCCCGTTTTGGAAGCAAGCTACAGACTCGGATCACCGCCCCCACAGCCACACGAAAGATTCTTGTCCCCAGCTTCATCCTCCAACCCATCGTGGAAAATGCCTTTAAATACGGCTCGGCAAAAACTTCCCCTCGGCTGACGCTCCTCATCACCGCCCAGGCCAAAGCCGACCATCTCATCCTTCAGGTGAAAAATTCAGGAAAACTCTCCTCCTCGCAAAAAGGCTCCGGCCTGGGACTGGACGCAGTCCGTCGTCGGCTTGCCGTACGGTATCCCAACCGCCACCGCTTCACCCTGACCGAGGATAAGGGCTTCGTCGTAGCCACTCTCGATCTGGAAGGAGAACCATGCTCCGTGTAGTCCTCTGCGATGACGAGCGGCTTGCCCTCCAAAGGCTTCGCCAACTTCTTGCTCCGCATCCGAATTTTCAGATTGTCGGAGAAGCCAGCACCAAAGCCGCCGCCATCAAACTGATCCGCAAAGAAAGGCCTGACGCCCTGTTTCTCGATGTTCAGATGCCCGGCGCAACCGGCTTGGATCTCTTGAAAGCACTCCACCCACCCCCCAAGACGGTTATGGTCACCGCCTACGCCAAATACGCAGTGCAAGCGTTCGATCTCGAAGCGATCGACTATCTGATCAAACCGGTCAACCCCCAACGGTTCGCCCAAGCCCTCCATCGAATCGAAACCGCCTGCTCAAAAAAAGCTGCCATCTCCAAAACCCCCTACTCCATGCAGGACCGAATCTGCCTCCATACCCCTCACCAATCGATGGTGGTCCCCATCGACTCGATTCCGCTTCTCCAGGCCGACGGGGATTTCACCCGATTCCACATCTCAAACTCAGCCCCCCTGATGATCTGCCAATCCTTGGGCAGTTACGAAAAGATCCTGCCCTTTCCACCCTTCGCCAGAATCGATCGCTCCCATATCATCAACTTGAATCATATCACCCGTGTGGAACGAAAATCCCGGGATGAGGCCAACCTCGTCCTAGAAGGCGTAAAAGATAAAGTCCCGATCGGCCGGGCCGCCCAACTCCGCCTCAAAGACCAACTTCCAAAAGGCTGAGAAAATCAGGCGGAGAGCGTGGTGCCAGCCCGTTCCTGACCCTTCACCACCTTCGTCAGAGTCCCCGCCACCCGACCATCCACAAACTCCACTTTCTTCAACCCCTGCCTCAAAGCCGAGGCTGCCGACCGACACTTCGGAATCATTCCACCGCCGATTACCCCCTCCTTCTCCAGCTTCTCCAACTCCCCCGCCCGAATCTCCCGAATCAAACTACCCGGATCCTTCACATCTTTCATCAAGCCCGGCACATCAGACAAAAAGATCATCTGCTCCGCCTGCAAAGCCCCCGCCAGCGCCGCCGCAGCCACATCCGCATTTAGATTCATCGCACCTCCGTCATTTCCTTGACCCACAGGACTCACCACAGCCGTCTCCTTTGCGTCCAGACACCGCTTCACTTCGCCCACCTCGCACCGCTCCACTTCGCCCACCCGCCCCAAATCCACTCCACTGGCTTTCGGTGCCTTCTTGGCATGAAAAACTTTCCGCCCGCTGATTCCGCGGCTCTTGCCACCCTGCTCATTCAGCTTTTTGACAATCCCGGGATTCACCCTCTGATCCAACACCTCCTCTACCACCGCCATCGCAGCCTCATCCGTCACCCGGAACCCTTGGGCAAAGACAGCCTTCAATCCCTTCCGATCCATCTCCCCACTGATCTCTTTTCCTCCCCCGTGCACCAACACCACGGGAAACCCCTCCTTCGCCAGACCGGCGATCTCCTGTAAAATTTCTGCTACCTTCGCAGGATTCTCCATCGCGCTCCCGCCATACTTCACCACGATCACCCCCGCCATCGTTACTCCCCCAAATTGATCCGGACGTACTTTTCCGAAAGATCAGTCGTCAGCATCCGATACTCCCCTTTACCCAAGTTCAGGTTCACCTGAATCGCCACCCGCGATCTCCGCGCCGCCGCTTTCAACCTTCCGACAGGAGTCGCCGTCGCTACCCCACCCCGGACCGCCGCCACCCCATCATAATGAATATCCACCAACTCCTCCCTCAATCTTGCCCCCGAAGCCCCAATCGCCCCCATGATTCTCCCCCAGTTCGGATCTCCCCCCGTCCATGAAGTCTTCACCAGCGGAGACCTCACCACCGCCTCAGCCATCTTTTTCGCATCCGCCTCAGTACTCGCCCCATGCACGGTCAGTTCAATCACCCGCGTCATCCCCTCTCCATCGCCGACAATCTTTTTGGCCATCTCCTGCATCAAACCCTTTAAGGCAGCACTAAATTTTCCCAAGTCGGCGTCATAACTTTTGAGTGGGGTGTTTCCCGCCGCGCCATTCGCCAACACCAACACCGTGTCGTTTGTACTCATGTCCCCATCCACGCTGATCCGATTAAAACTATGCTCCACCGCCTCACTGGTTACCCGCTCGAGAGTTTTCCGATCCACCGCGGCATCGGTCGTCACCACACAAAGCATCGTCGCCATGTTCGGGTGAATCATACCCGCCCCCTTCGCCATCGCCCCGATCGTCACCCTTCTTCCCCCCAAACTTAACCGCACCGCCGCCTCTTTCTTCACCGTATCCGAGGTCATAATCGCCCGGGCCGCAATGGAGCCCCGATGGGGTTTCAAAGCCTTCACGCACTGTTGAATCCCCCGCAAAACTTTTCGAATCGGCAACGGCACTCCGATCCGACCGGTCGAACAAACCAGTACCTCTTGCGGTTTGCATTTCAGGGCGAGCGCTGTTTGCGATGTCATCTTTTTTGCGTCCGCGATTCCCCTCACGCCCGTGCAGGCATTTGCATTCCCACTGTTCAAAATCACCGCCCGTACTTTTCCATTTTTCAAATGCTGCTGACTCACCCGCACCGGCCCCGCTTTGACCTGATTGGTGGTAAACGCTCCCGCCGCCTCTGCAGGCAAAAGCGACGCCAAGAGTGCCATATCCTTCTCCCGTCCCGGCTTGATTCCCGCATGAATCCCCGCAGCCAAGAAGCCCTTTGGCGAAGTCACATTCCCATCCCGCAACCAGGAAAGAGTTTTGCTCACCAGTCCAGTCCCTCCCCCTCCGGCAACCCGTGTCGAATATTGAAGCACTGCACCGCCTGACCCGCCGCCCCTTTCCCCAAATTATCGATCGCCACCACTACCAGAGCCCGACCCGTCCACTCATCCATCCGCACCGCCAACTCAGCCCCGTGCCGACCTGCCACCCTCTTCGTCTCCGGCAAAGCATCCCCCGTCAATACCCGCACCGCTGCCTCGTTTTGGTAAAATTTCTGATATTCTTTTTCCAAGGACGCACTGGTCGTTCCTTTTTTCACCGGGAACGAAATCGAAGTCAGCATCCCCCTGTTTAACGGAGCCAAATGGGGAATGAAGGCGATTTTCACACCCGTCCCGGCCACTGAGGATAGCTCCTGTTCAATCTCGGGCCGATGCCGGTGATGCGGAACGCCGTACGCCCTCAAGTTCTCATTGCACTCGGCGAAGAGATATCCCGCTTCCAGCTTCTTGCCGGCGCCAGAAACCCCGCTCATCGAAGAAATCACAATCCCCTCTCCTGCCACCAGTCCACCCTTCAAAGCCGGAGCCAAACCCAGGATTGCCGTGGTTGGATAACATCCCGGACATGCCACCAGATCCGCCTGCCGGATCTTCTCCCGATGAATTTCCGGCAGTCCATAGACCGCTTCGGCCAACAGAGCCGGCACCGGATGGACCGCACCGTACGTCTTTTCGTAAAGTTTCGGATCCTTCAATCGAAAGTCCGCGCTCAGATCAAAAACCTTCTTCCCGGCCGCTCTCAGCTCTTCACCGATCTCCGCTGATACCCCGTGGGGAAGCGCCAGAAAAACCACCTCCGCCTTCTTTGCCACCTCGGTGGTTGATAAATCCTCAAACTTGATTGCACCGGCCGTCCCGCCGATCGCCAAGGTCTCCTCCAAGGTCTTGCCCTTGAGCTGCCGGGAAGTCACCGCCGTCACCTTCATCCCCGGGTGCCGGACGCAAATTCGCACGAGCTCTTCGCCGGTGTACCCGGATGCGCCCAGAATTGCTATGGAAACAGGTGATTTCATAGGAACGGCACAATACTGCCGTGGGAACTTAGATTTCCACTCCCAACCGGCAAAAAAACGCCGATCGGTGAACAACTCAAAGGATCAGCGTTTCGAGAACTGGAAGCGTTTCCGCGCTCCCGGTTGACCCGGCTTTTTCCGTTCCCGCTTGCGGGGATCACGGGTCATCAGTCCGGCCTTCTTCAAAGCACCACGGAAGTTCGGCGCACATTTGTTCAGCGCCCGCGCAATCGCGAGACTGGCAGCTCCAGCCTGACCCGTCAGCCCACCCCCGCTCGTCCGGATACGCACATCAAACTTCTTTTCTTCCTTGATCGTCACCAGCGGCTTCATCAGCTCAATCCGGCGGAAGGGAATCGGAAAGTACTCTTCAAAAGCCCGACCGTTCACCGTGATCACGCCTGTTCCCCGTTTGATCGAGGCCTGCGCGACCGATGTCTTCCTCCGACCGATTCCATGATAATCTTCGCTCATCCTCTTTACCCGCGTTTGCGGACCTCCACTTTTTCCGGCTGTTGTGCCACATGGGGATGTTCTGCCCCACCGTACACGTATAATTTTTTGAGAATCACCCGACCCAGCCGGTTATGCATCACCATCCCCTTCACCGCTGACTGAATGAGCAACTCCGGCCGCCGAGCCCGCCGAGCTTGAACGGTTTCAGACTTATGCCCGCCGATATAACCGGAAAACGACATATAGCTCTTCATCGTCTCTTTTTTTCCGGTGAAGACAGCTTTGGCCGCATTGATGACGATCACATGATCCCCTGTATCCACATGGGGAGTGAAAATAGGCTTATTCTTGCCCCGGATAATATTCGCGGCCTGAACAGCAACCTGACCCACCACCTGTTTGTCGGCGTCGATCAGATACCACCGCCGGGCGACATCCTTAGCTTTTGCAGAAATGGTTCTCACTGGAACTGAACAGCATAAAAAAGAATGCCCCCGCCGTCAATTGTGAATTCCTTCACCTCCAAGCCTTGCCCACCCCCCTCTCTCACCTATTCTCACGAATCATGGGTTACCTCGTCCTCGCCCGCAAATATCGCCCCCGCACCTTTCAAGAACTGGTGGGACAGGAACATGTTGTCCGCACTCTCTCGAACTCCATCGCCGAAGGCCGTCTGGCCCACGCTTTTCTCTTTGTCGGTCCCCGAGGCATCGGAAAAACCTCCACGGCCCGAATTCTCGCGAAAGCCCTCAACTGTCCGAACGGACCCAAGGCCGATTTCAACCCGGACGATGATATCTGCAAAGAAATCGAAGACGGTCGCAGCCTGGATGTCCTCGAAATCGATGGCGCCTCGAATCGTGGCATTGGCGAAATCAAAGACCTGCGGGACAGCGTCCCCTACGCCCCGGCTCGCGGAAAATTCAAAATCTACATCATCGACGAAGTCCACATGCTTACGACCGAGGCCTTCAACGCCCTCCTAAAAACCCTCGAAGAACCTCCCGCCCACGTAAAATTCATCTTCGCCACCACCGAAGTTCAAAAACTTCCGCCCACGATTCTCTCCCGCTGCCAGCGGTTCGACCTCCGCAGGATCCCCGATCCCCTCATCTGCACCCACCTCCGCAAAATCGCTGATGCGGAGAAAATTAAAATCGCCGACGAAGCCCTCCTTCTTCTCGCTCGCCAGTCCGAGGGTGGCCTCCGGGACGCCGAATCCGCCCTAGAACAGCTCGTCAGTTTCGCCGGAAAAAACATCACCCTCGACCACGTCCTTGAAGTCTTCGGCCTCGCGGGCCCGATCGAAACCCGTGCCCTTGCCTCCGCCATCCTCGCGGGCGATAGCTCAACCGCACTGGGCAAACTCCACGAGTTCCGCACGCGCCACCGAGATCCCCTTCGGGTCGCTCAAGACCTTGCCCGACACTTCCGCAATCTTCTCCTTCTCCAGATCGCCCCCGCCGAGGCGGAAGCCGAGCTCGGCAAAGCGGAAAAACAAACCCTGATGGGACTCGGCAATCCGCCCGACAAAGCTCATCTCCTCTCCCTCTTGGAACAACTTTTGGAATCGGAACATCACCTCCGCCTCTCCCTTGCCCGTGAAGTGGCCCTCGAAATCCTCGTTCTCCGTCTTTGTGAAATGCGGGAAAGGGTGAGCCTCGAGACAATTCTAAAAAAACTCGCCGTCCCCGGGTCCGAAACCCGCGCAGAATCTGCCGCTTCCCGTCCCACTCCAAAACCCACCCCCACCCCGACACCTGCCCCAGCTCCCACGCCCGCGCCGGCAAAATCCCCCACCTCAAAATCTGCTCCCTCCACCGCCACCTCCTCCGCTAAAGAAACTTTCCTGAACGATCCCGCCATCAAGGCCGCCCTGAAAGACTTCGATGCACGGATCGTCGATAGTTGATGGCCGATTACCCTCCCGCCGCCCTTCGCCTCGTCGCCGCCCTCCGTAAACTACCTGGGATCGGTCCCCGCTCAGCCGAACGCCTCGCTCTTCACCTCCTTTCCGCCCCTCCAGGTGCATCGAAAGATCTCGCACACGCTCTTCAGGAAGCCCGGAATCAGATTCAGCCCTGCCCCGAGTGTGGCTTTTTTTCCGAGGATGGACTTTGCGAAATCTGTCGGGACAAAAACCGCGACTCGTCCCTCCTGTGCGTCGTCGAACACGCACCCGATGTTCTTAACTTCGAACGCTCCGCCGCCTTCAAGGGAAAGTACCACGTGCTGGGCGGGCTCCTCTCTCCCCTCGACGGGATCGGCCCGGAAGAACTCAAAATCCCCAGTCTCCTTGCCCTTGCAAAAAGAAATCAGACCAAAGAGGTCATTCTCGGCTTTGGCACCGATGCCCGTGGCGAAACCACCGCCATCTATCTGGCGAAGGAACTTTCCGCTCTTGGACTAAAGATTACCCGACTAGCCACCGGTGTCGCCGCCGGCTCAGGCTTGGAATTCGTGGATAGCATCACCCTCGGCCAAGCGTTATCCCATCGAAGGGAAATTTAACAATTTCTTCTGTCTGCGCCGTAGAGGACTTGAACCTCTAACCTTCTGATCCGAAGTCAGATGCTCTATCCAATTGAGCTAACAGCGCCTGACATCATCCATTCTGCGCCAATTTTCGTCCCGCCGCCAGATCAAGCTTACCGCTCGCCAAGATTGGCACCGCCTTCACTCGAATAAATTTTTTGGGGATCCACAAATTTGGCAGACCCATGTCACGCAAGGCCTTCTCCGCCTCAATCACTTCCAGTTCGCAAGAATGAAGGACCACCAACATCTCCCCTTTCTTCTCATCCTCCACCGCCGTCACCATTAACTCCTGTCCCCCTTCATGAAATCCACCTCTCGCCTTCAACCACTTTAGCAGATGCTCCTCCACCACACCGTGAGGCACCATCTCTCCACCGATTTTAGAAAACCTCGCCCTTCTCCCTTCAATCGTTAGAAACCCCTCGTCGTCTACCCGTCCAAAATCAGCCGTATGATACCAACCTTCCCGCAAAACTTTTTGTGTCAGATCGGGTCGCCCCAGATAACCGGGGAAAATATTCGGCCCGCGAAACTCCAGAATCCCAGCCTGCCCTTTCGACAAGACCCGCCCCGTTTCCTCGTCGACCGTTCGGATTTCCAAATCCTTGACCGCTTTCCCTACTGTCCCCGGCTTTTCCGCCCCCGGTCGGTTCACTGCAATCACCGGAGATCCTTCGGTCATTCCGTAACCCTCAAAGACCTTCACCCCAATCTTTTCCTCAAAATCCTCCCGCAACGACCCCTGCAACTTCTCCGCACCGGTCACCACCATCTTCAACTTCCCCAACTTCTCTTTTCCAGCCCGCCTCATCAGCGTTCGAAGAAACGTCGGCGTCGTTACCAGAAGATCAACCCCAAACTTGGAAATCACCTCTCCCAAAGCCTGAGGGTCAAGCGGGCTTGGATAAGTCACCACCCTCGGTCCACCCGTTAGCGGCCACCACAAAGTCACAGTAAATCCAAAGCTGTGAAACAGAGGCAAACATCCCAAGACCGAACCCAAACGTAAATCCCCCAAGCCCCCTTCAATCTGACGAAGATTAGCCAAAATATTTTGATGAGAGAGCACCACCCCTTTCGGATCCCCCGTACTCCCGCTCGTAAAGAGCAACCCCGCCTCCCGCTCTCCCCCTTCCTTTGGAACCTTTCCCAACGACGCCAACCAACTCACTGGGAGAAGGAACGCCAATACCGACCACACCACGGCCTGCCATTTTTCCTCCTTCAACATATTTCCCAAATCCAACCTCCGTCCCGCATCGGGAAAATGTTCCCCCAATTTCTCCTCCATCGCTGGAGCGGTAATGACTGTCCGTAATTCGGCCTGCTTCGCTGCGGAGTCCGCAGCAGCTCTTCCCGAAGTAAAATTTAGATTCACAGGGGTCTTCCCCGCCAAAACACACGCCAGATTGGCAATCGTCCCACCCGCCCCCGGAGGCAACACCACGCCCACTCTCGGTCCTGGTTCTTCTTGCCGGATTTTTTGCGCCAACGCTAACCCCGCTCCCAGCAGAAGGCCTGCCTTGACCTGCCTTCCTCCCATTCCTCCGTCAATCAGGGCAACCCTACCCCCCGCTCGGGACAGCCCCTTGAGGCAGGCCATTCCCAACGATTCACTCATCGGTCAGGGAACCTTCTCTTCCGTCGGGACAAATCTTATTTAAACAGATTTTGCAGGAATCCGGCCGCATCATTCAACACGTCGGTCGGAACTCCGAAACCATCGGCGATTTTTGAGGCGTCCATTCCCATCTGCTCGGCCAGTTTCGCCATATTCCGAATAACCGCAGTGGTCGCCCGGGAAGCGATCTCATTGGAAACTTGAGCTGCAATTTCCGACGCACTCGACCCGCTCGCGCCGCCAAGATTGCTCATCCGAATGTCCCCTAAATCCACATTCCCCACCTTCACAATCCCTGCCATTCGAACATCCACCTGAACCTTCCGTAATACAAAAGAATCGATTCGAATCTTTTTCGCCTTCTCCTCTTTTCCGCTTCGGGGCTTGGCAGAACGATCACTAATCTGGGCCTTCAGCGCGTTCATATTGTTTCTCTTTCCACTTCCCTCAAAAAGGATTCCCACCCCACTCATATCCACCGATTTGATCCGGACAACGGGCGAGGTCAGGGATCCCGCATCAACCACCACTTTGCCCTCCTTCACCGAAAGCAGATCCTCCCGGCTAAACCCCTTCGGATTCCCCATACGGAAATCCTTCAAAACACCCTCCCCTTTGAGGAGCTCAATCCGCAAACTGCCCAAGTGGGCAGACACCCCTGTCGCATCCTCCACAGCCTTCACCACCGCACTCCGAATGATCCAGTCCTTGCTGTTATAGACAAACATAAGGCCAGCTACCGCCGCAATCGCAGCGAATACAATCAGGTAACGAGGGGATTTCATTAGATCAATCTGCCCCGCACCCTCTGCCACCTCAACCTTAAACAATCCTCGCTCTTGCCCCAAGACCTGCTAGTTTGGGATTTTTATGGTGAACCCCAAACTCAGAAATATTGCCATCATCGCTCACGTTGACCACGGGAAGACCACTTTGGTGGATCAGCTCCTTCGTCAGGCGGGAACATTCCGATCGAACCAAGTCGTCGCCGAACGAATGATGGATTCGATGGATCTCGAGCGAGAACGCGGCATCACCATCAAGGCCAAGAACGCTTCATTCGAATACAAAGACATCCGCGTCAACATCGTCGACACCCCTGGCCACGCCGACTTCGGTGGAGAAGTCGAACGTATCCTCCGCATGATCGACGGGGTACTCCTCGTCGTCGACGCTGCCGAAGGTCCCCAAGCCCAAACTAAATTCGTTCTCCGAAAAGCCCTCGCCGTTGGCGCCAAGCCCATCGTTGTTCTCAATAAGATCGATCGGGAAAATGCCGATCCGAAAAAAGTCCTCGATCAGGTCTTCGATCTCTTTCTGGAACTCAACGCCACCGACGCCCAGCTCGACTTTCCCGCCGTCTACGCTTCCGCCAAGGAGGGCTACGCGACCCTGAAGTGGGAAGGGAAAGTCACCCCTGAAATCAAAGCCCAAGGAATGGCCCCGCTTTTTGACACTATTCTTTCTGTTGTTCCTCCTCCCCCGGCCGACCTCGACGCCCCCTTCTCCCTTCTCGTGGCCAATCTCGACCACTCCGACTTCGTCGGTCGTATTTCCATCGGACGTATTGTCTCGGGGAGTATTAAGATGGGCGACCCCGTCGCCAGCCTGAACATCGAAGGCAAACCGGAAGCCGGACGTGTCACAAAACTCTTCTCCCATCGAGGAATGGAACGAATCGAAATCGAAAGCGCCTCTGCCGGCGACATCATCGGACTAGCCGGACTCGCCACTCCTGAAATCAGCACCACCATCGCCGACAAGCCCGACCGCACTCCTCTTCCCTTCGTCGCCATCGATCCTCCGACGATCCATATGCAGTTTCTCGTGAACGACTCCCCTCTCGCCGGCCGGGAAGGCAAATTCCTCACCGCCCGCCATCTCCGCGAGCGGCTCGATAAGGAAATCCGAACCAACGTCAGTCTTCGCTTTACCGACGGAGCAAGTGCCGGCTCCTTCGAAGTCAAAGCCCGCGGAGAAATGCAGATCGCCATTCTCCTCGAACAGATGCGCCGCGAAGGCTTCGAAGTCCTTGTCTCCCGCCCTGAAGTTATCTTCCAAAAAGCAGAAGACGGATCTGTGATCGAGCCGATCGAAACCCTCTACGCGGAAATTCCCTCATTCGCTCTCGGAGACATCATGGGCAATCTCGCCGGGCGCAAAGCCGAGATCGAGGACATGAAACCCAACGGCGACAACACCTCCCTCGTGGCCGCCATCCCCACCCGTGGACTGATCGGCTTCGAAACCGACCTACAAAATTTAACGAAGGGTATGGGCATTATCTCCCATCTTTTCCGTGAATACGGGGCTCACCGTGGAGAAATCCCGGCCCGGATCAACGGCGTTCTCATCGCCCTCGAGCCTGGCACCTCCACCACCTACTCGCTGGAAAACCTCCAGGAACGGGGAACCCTTTTCGTCGGACCACAGGAAGACATCTATGCAGGCATGATCATTGGCGAAAACACCCGTCCCGCCGATATGGTGGTGAATCCCTGCAAAGCCAAGAATTTGACCAATATGCGTTCGCAAGGAGACGGCAAAGGCATCCAACTCAGCCCTCCCCTCAAACACAGCCTCGAACGCGGTCTCGAATATCTCGCTGAGGACGAATATCTTGAAGTCACCCCGAAGACCCTGCGCTTCCGGAAAAAGATCCTCGATCACACCAAGCGCAAACGCTCGGAATAATCCCGCTGCTCCTGCAGCTTAGCGGCGTTTTTTCCCGCGAGGCGATTTGCCAGACCGCATTTTTTATTTTCGCTTGGGGGCTTCGATCAACACTCCGTACTGACGGAAATCGGCTCGGGTAATTTTCCCGGATGCATCCCGGATCACCGAAAATCTTGCCCCGATCCCTTCCACCTCAAAATCGTCCTGGTTCAGAACGTTAAAAGGAAACTTCCGCTGTTGCCCAAGCCTTCCATACAGTCGCCCTTCCTCCTGCGTCACCTCGTAATCACCATGGGGACCAAAATTGTACCTTCCAGTGTATTCGGCAATCCTAGCCCGGACAAACTCTTCGGAATCTTTTCGGGGAGGCAATTTCTTTAGAAAAACCGGAAAATAAGCTTCATTGATTTTCGCCCCGGGGATTTTCCCACTGTCTTGAATGGCTAACTCGATAATCTTGTTTGATTCCTGACCAAGCAAGTGTTGCTTTCCAGCCGCTCGAAGTTTGTCCTTAAATGCCGTGCCCCCCCATTGCCAGCGGCCGTCTTTCTGAAAGATTTCGAATACGTTCACCCCATCATCGTAAAGACCGACGCGTTGTTTTACCTCCTCTTGCGAAAGTTTCGCAGGCGGAATATCCCGCACGGTTCCGGAGAGTTTATCTCCAAAGAAAATACTGGTCGCCCCTACCACCATATCTTCCGGTCCCATTCCATAACCCTCCCCAGCATTGGTGAGCACAACCAAAGTAAGTTGAAGATCTGGGATTCGAAATAAGCTGGATCGATAAGGTGGCAAATAGCCCCCATGCCCAACCCAAGTGTGCCCAAGCATTTTGACTACCCCCCATCCACAAGCGTATCCCTCGACGTCGCTACCGACCTTGGAAAATTCCGAAGCCTCTGGCTTCCATATTTCTTTGAGACTCTCAGACTGCAGGACTTTTCCGCCCCACAACCCCTCATTCCAAAGGAATAGATCTCTCGGTGTGGAAACGATGGCGCCCGCACCACCCGCCCAATCCATGTTCCAAGTATTAGCCCTCTCTGGCTTTCCATTCCTCATCAAGTAAGGGTTTGCATAGTTTTCGATCACGGCATCCCCTTCCGCCAATTCCGTGTCTTTCATACCTAAAGGTTTGAAAAAAAGACGATTGAGCAAATCCCGCAAACTCTCTCCCGTGACTTTTTCTAAGATCATTCCAGCAAGATAATAGTTGGAATTACTGTAAGAAAATCTGCGTCCAGGCCGGTCGCCATAGGGCTCTGCTAAAATACTCTGGTAAACTTCCCCAGGGCTTGGCGCGTTGCCGCATCGGCTGTAGAAATCCTTGCCGTTAGTGTACTCGCGAATTCCAGAGGTATGGGCGAGGAGTTGACGGAGGGTGATCTGATCGCCTCGTGGAAAGTCGGGCAGATACTTGGAAAGCGGATCAGACAACTTGAGTTTCCCCTCTTCCTGCATTCGCGCCATGGCGGCCGCCACAAACTGTTTGGAAACCGATCCAATCGCAAACTTTGTATGGGGCCCGACACCCGCTTTGTTTTCCACGTTGGCGAGCCCAGAGTAATGCTCAAAAATCACCTTGCCGCCATGCGCGATCAGACAACCATAACCGGGATGTTTGTCGTTTTTGGGCAAAAACCACGGACCCAGAAATCTTACCAAGTTGGGATAGTGGGACCACGCCAAGAAGCTTTCCTTTGCACCGTAGGACCGGAGCAGTTCTTCAATGTGAGTCCTTTTCATTATTTGTGCCAATTCCAATCCGGGTAA
>CAMDXQ010000026.1 GCA_945878585.1 Akkermansia muciniphila | reverse complement strand
CTGCCGTTGGACGGCCGAATTGCGCTGGCGACGGTGGACGGTCCGACGTTGGACTTGCGGGTCTCGACGGTTCCGACGATCCACGGCGAATCGGTGGTCATGCGAATTTTGGACAAAAAGAATCTGATGCTGGGTCTGCCCGAGCTGGGCTTTTTCGCAGATGACCAGGCGATCCTCGAGCGGGTGATCAACTACGCGGACGGAATCTTCCTGGTGACGGGACCGACAGGTTCGGGCAAGTCAACGACTCTCTACGCTTGCCTCAATACCATCAATAAGCCGGATCGAAAACTGATCACGGTTGAGGACCCGGTGGAGTACCAGTTGCCAGGGGTGAATCAGGTGGCGGTGAACACGGAAATCGGAATGACCTTTGCCGCGGCTTTGCGGGCGATGCTCCGACAGGCGCCGAATATCATCATGGTGGGAGAGATCCGAGACGTGGAAACGGCATCGATCGCAATCAATGCTTCGCTGACGGGACATTTGGTTTTCTCCACCCTGCACACGAACGACGCCCCGAGTGCGATTACCCGTCTGGTCGACATGGGGGTAAAGCCGTTTCTTGTCTCCTCCTCGATCCGGGCGGTGCTGGCCCAGCGTTTGATCCGCAAGATTTGTCCGGACTGCAAGCAACCGTACACTCCGACGGAGGCTGAACTGCGAGCGCTGAATCTGATGTCGGCCAACTTGTCGGAGGCACGCTTTTCGAAGGGGCACGGATGCGACCGCTGTCGTGGGACGGGATACCGAGGACGGGCGGGCATTTTCGAGATTTTCGTGGTGGATGATGAGATCCGGCATCTGATCAACGAAGGGGTGCCTGTCTCGAAGATTCGGCAGCGGGCCCGGGATTTAGGAATGCGGGTGTTGCGCGAGGACGGAATTCGAAAAGTGGTGTCGGGGATGACCACTCCGGAAGAGGTCATCTCGGCCACCATGTCGGATAAGGATTAATCATGGACGCACGCCATCTACTTCCCTTTTTACAGGAGCAGAATGTTCTTTCGGAGGAGCAGGCTCGGGAGATCACCGATGAGTTGAACCGGACAGGAAAACCGGTGGAGACGATTTTATCAAATTTCGGAATCATCCAAATGCCGCAGATTTTGGAAAAGATTTCGGACAGTCTTGGGCTTCCGCTTTTGGCGGATTTGAGCGGACTGGAGCTGAGCCCGGAATTGTTGGCGAGGATTCCGCCCCACACGGCGCGGAATCTGGGAGCGTTGCCAGTAGCGGGAGATGAGACGACTTTGACGGTGGCACTGGCCGATCCCCTGGCGGCACAAGCGCTGGAAGATCTCCGGTTTGCGACAGGACGGGAGATTGCGCAGGTGGTGGCTCCGCCCGAGCAGATTCAACCGTTGCTCGACAAGCATTACGGGTCCGCAGAGGTCAACATCGACGATGTGTTGAAGGAGTTGGAAAACGCTCCCGAGACTTCGATTGCTTCAGAGGGCGTGGATTTAAACGAAGCGGGAAGCGCTCCGATCATCAAGTATGTGAACACGATCATCGCGCGTGCGATTCATGCCAAGGCGAGCGACATCCATTTGGAGCCGTTTGAGAAGGAGTTTAAAATTCGTTATCGGGTGGACGGCGCCCTCTATGAGATGGCTCCCCCGCCCAGGCGTTTGGCCATTCCCCTCACCTCCCGAGTTAAGGTGATGGCGAATCTGAATATTGCGGAGCGACGGGTTCCTCAGGACGGACGAATTCAGACCCTGTTAGCAGGGCGCCAAGTGGATTTGCGTGTTTCCACCCTGCCTACCCAGTACGGCGAGAGCGTCGTGATGCGAGTGCTGGATCGTTCCGTGGTCAATTTGGATCTCGAAAAGCTAGGCATTCCCAAACACATCTTCGACTACATCTGCGAGACGATCGAAAAGCCGAACGGCATTTTTATCGTCACGGGGCCGACCGGATCGGGCAAGACAACGACGCTGTACTCCTGCCTTGGACGGGTGAACCAGATCGACACAAAAATTCTGACAGTGGAGGATCCGGTGGAGTACGAGTTAGAAGGAATCATTCAGGTGCCAGCCAATGAGAGCATCGGACTGACCTTTGCCCGGGCCTTGCGGGCATTTTTGCGACAGGATCCGGATAAGATTCTGGTTGGAGAAACGCGGGATCTGGAAACGGCGCAGATTGCGATCCAGGCGAGTTTGACCGGGCATTTGGTCATGACCAGTTTGCATACGAACGATGCGGCGGGGGCGGTGACACGATTACTCGACATGGGGGTGGAGCCATTTTTGATGTCGGCCACGATGGAGGGTGTTTTGGCGCAACGACTCCTCCGCCGAGTGTGCAAAGAGTGCCGGACTCCCTTCCGTCCGAAGGAAGAGGTGTTAAGCCAGCTCGGAATGACCGCATCCGAGGTGGGGGACCAACCCTTTTATTTCGGCAAGGGATGCGAAGTCTGCAACGGAACGGGATACAAGGGGCGGGTGGGCATTTATGAACTTCTGGATGTGCGAGAACCAATCCGACTTTTGATCAACGAACGGGCGCCCTCGGTGGTCATTCGGCAAAAGGGAATCGAGCTGGGAATGACCACCCTGCGACAGGACGGGATTCGAAATCTCCTTGAGGGACACACCAGCATCGAGGAAGTTCTTAAGTACACCTAACCATTATGCCTCTTTTTGCCTACACCGCGGTGGATGCTCAGGGAAAAACCCATCAGGGAACCTTGGAGGCGAACAGTGCTGCGGACGCGGCGGCAGCAGTCAAAAAGAAAGGCCAGTTCCCGACCAACATTTCGGAGACGACTGCAGATGCCGGGGCCAAAGGAAAAAAGAAGGGATTTTCCCTCAGTTTTTCGATGGGGGGAGGCGGAGGCACCGGAAAAGTTCCCGCCAAGGTTCTAACGATTTTCACCCGCCAACTCTCGACCTTGATCAGCGCCGGTCTCCCCTTGCTACGGAGTTTACGTACGTTGGGAAAACAGGAGAAAAATCCTAACTTACGGAAGATTATGACCGGGTTGGCAGAATCGGTGGAAGGTGGCACCACTTTTTCCGAGGCTCTCTCCCAACATCCAAAAGCTTTCAACAAGCTGTACGTGAACATGGTCAAAGCGGGTGAGTTGGGCGGTGTGCTGGAGGTGGTTCTAACCCGGTTGGCCGAGTTTGCAGAAAAGAGTCAAAGGATCAAAGGCAAGGTGACTTCGGCGATGGTCTATCCCTTGGTCGTCTTGACGATTGCTGTTGGAATCGTGACCTTTCTGATGCTTTTCATCGTTCCGAAATTCGAAGCGATTTTTAAGGACATGTTAGGGGGTCGTCCCCTGCCCTTCATTACCCAGATGGTGATGGATTTAAGCCGATTCATTCAGGGAAACTTTTTATTGATTGCCGTGGCGATCACTATCTTGGTTTTTGCGCTACGTTTCGCGATGAAACTTCCAGGAGTTGCGGCTGCTTTGGATACGTACACCTTAAAGATTCCGCTTTTCGGTGACATGCTAACCAAGACATCGGTAGCCCGCTTTAGTCGGACACTAGGAACGCTGGTTTCTTCGGGAGTGCCGATTTTGCAAGCTCTACAAATCACACGCGACACCGCCGGCAACCTCCGGGTGAGCAAGGCGGTGGAAAATATCCACGACAATGTGAAGGAGGGGGAATCGATGGTCAGTCCGATGGAAGCAAGTGGAATTTTTCCGCCGATGGTGGTCTCGATGGTTCAGGTAGGCGAAGAGACCGGACAACTACCCGATATGTTGACGAAAGTAGCCGACGTGTTTGAGGAGGAGGTCGATAATGCGGTGGCGGGTCTGACCTCCATGCTGGAACCAGTGATGATTGTGATGTTGGCGCTGGTCGTGGGAACGATTGTCGTCGCCCTTTTCTTGCCACTCATCACGATCATCCAAGACCTGACCGGCGGATCGTAGTCCAATGGTGGAGGTGGTGGTTTGCCGTTATGGAGAGGATTTGGCCTGGACCCGAAATTTACCCCGCGGCGTACGTCTCACCATCTACGACAAAGCCGAACCGGACGAACCCAGTTGGCCGGGCTCCCTCCGTTTAACAAACCATAGCCGGGATGATTTCGCTTGGCTGCATCACCTGGTCGAGCGGTATGACGACTTGTCAGATTGGACGATCTTTGCCCAAGGACGACCTTTTGATCATGCCCCGGATCTGCATCGGGTGATTCGAAGCTATGCAAAAGAGGAAGGCGGGGTTGGCCGACCTGAATTTTCCTGGCTGGGATTTCTTTGGGAAACGGACGACGCTCGGGGTCGCCCATCGTTTGTGACTTGGTCGAAGAATCCCGAACGGAGAGAACTGAACCTCGAAGGATTTTTTCAGGCCTTGTGGGGGGAGCCGGCTCCCGACAAGGTTCGTTACGTTGGAGGGAGTCAGTTTACCCTTTCCCGATCTGCGGCCCACCGACGCCCTCGGGATTTTTATCGTCGGGCACGGGATCTTTCCCGCACTTTCCCGGATGCAGCCCACGCTTTTGAACGGACTTGGGACAGGATTTTTCTGGCACCTCCGCTGGATGAAACGCTTTTTGGACCTTCCGGAATGAGGCTTCTCAAGCCGGTTCGGCCCAAACCCTCAGGAGCAACTTCCCGCTACGGCTGAACAGGATTGGCAGGTGGGGCTTGAGTCCCGATGCGGGCCTGAAGGGTGGAAAGTCGTTCCCGCAAAGAGGAAGGAACTTGGACGATCCCACCTTGGACCGAAACTTCCCCATCCGGATTCTTCTGCAGCAACGGCTTGTCGACTCCATCCTGCCGCGTTTCTTCCCGGAGGAGCTGTCCATCGGGATTCACCACTGTGATCCGATGCACTCCCGCTGCCACGGCGTAAAGCAGATGAAGATTATTTTGCGGATCAAATTCAGCCACGGGCTTACCTAGGGGGAGATAAGCGCCAAGCCGGCGGGAGGGGAAAACCTGATTTTTCCCCGGAACCTCAACCCGGAGATAAAGACCAACATTCGGATCCTCGTAAAATTTAAGAAGGGAGTAGATGCGCCGCTCCACACCATCCCCGCGGGGGACGCTCCAGATCACTTCCCCCCGACCGATCAGGAAATCGAGTGAATCGGTCAACAGAGTCTCCCCAGAAGGCAAACGGATGGACGCGCGTGCCCGATAGCCTCCGGTATCCCGAATCAGGTAGTGAGGCGCAAGATCGACTGCAATTGCAGTGGATTCTCCCGGCCGCAAGGTTTTGTCCGGGGGGACGAGAATTTTTTCCGGAGCAATGAGCTGCCCGTCGCGAGACTGTACAACCATCTCGAGCCAGGGTTTCCCCTCAGTTTCCGTCAGCCGCAACTCCCCAGCTCCAAGATTTTTAAGACGGACGGTGAAAGGGATCGGAGAAAACTGAAGATAAGCGGCCTTCTGAGTTTCGAGTCGAACGTCGACTTGCGCTTTTGCGGGCAAAATTGAGAACCACAGAAGGGCAATCCCGATTCCAAAAATTTTTGCTTCAGGGGTCTTTCGCATGCGAAATCAATATGGGCGCAGGAACCTGCCCTGGGCAAGGGGGAAGGAACTGAGTTGTCGAGAGTATGGCTGGGTTAAGCGGAGAGAGTCGCGTGCTCAGACGGAACGGGTACCGTCGTGGCCGCTGCTTCCGGGACCGAAGGAGAAGAAGAATCCAATTCTTCGTCCAGCTTTTCGGAGCGGAGAGCCGCCCGGAGCGCTTTTTTCCAAGTTCCGTAAAAGTGCTTCTTACAGGCGGCGGCAAAGAGAGACGGGTTGGCTCGTTTGACTTCCGGAGTAATGAGCTTCACACCCTGTTTTTTGAGTTCGAGAATTCCCTCCACCAGATTTTCGCGGGTCCACCGTTTCCGGCGACGAACTTCCGAATAGTTGATGCCAGCTTTTTCGAGAGCCTTCCCCCAGTTCCCGAACCGGCGACGGGCCGTCGCAATGAGTTTATTGGAAGATTCATCCATCGATTTCGAGCTAAGATCCGCCCCTTCCGTTTTCAACCGACGAATTTCCTCCAGAATACCGCTCTCATCCCAGCTGCGGTACCGATAAATTTCTTCCGAAGCCAATCCTGCGGCTTCAAGAGCCGTACGCCAGTTGCCGAAATATTTGGGACGGATCGCCGCGTAGACCATCGCGTTATGCTGACTGAGCGCCATCGAGCGGAACGAAAGATCAAAACCCTTGGATGCCAAATCCCGAATTTCCTCCACAATCACTTCCTTGGACCACTTCCGATATTTGCGGACATCGACATACGAGATTCCGGCCTGATCCAACGCCTCCTGCCAGCTTCCAAAATAACGGATGGAAGCCGCAAGGAGCTCCTGGAAATTGAGACGAACATGATTCGCGTAAAGGGGCTGCCCCTTGTCTTTCCACTGATGAATCTCAGCCAAAACACGCTCGGTCGACCAACGAAGATTTTTACGGGATCTAACTTTCATGCACATAGCATAAGTTCAAAGATCAGATTTGTCAAGTTACGGAAAATTTGCGTATTTATAAGTGGCTATAGTTCAACTATTTTTATTTATTCCCCTTGAAATAATCGAGCCGAAAGAGAATCGGGTAGCCCTGCTTTTACGATTTTCGATGCGGCTTTCTCCACCTCATACCCGATCCGACGGAGGTCGACCGTTTGCTCCTTCGAATCGTAGATGGCGTAACTGGCACGCCAATCCCCATCCCTTGGTTGGCCCACCGAACCAACATTGAACAGAAATTTTCTGGCTGTTTTCAGTCTCTCGGGATGGACATCCACCTTGCGGAATTCGACAGGCCGAACCTCTTCCTCTTTCAAAAAAGCGGCTGGGCGGTGAGTGTGACCAATAAAGCAAAGATGAGTTTTTTGATAAAAAAAACTCGTTTGGGCTTCGAGTTGAGTTGAAATATAGGCCCAATTCTCAGGGCCATCCAAAGTGGCATGAACCAAGGTGAAAGCTTCCTCCACATGAACGAGGGGCAAACGGCGTAGATAGTTCAACTGAGCTGGAATCAGATGTTGTCTGGAAAAAGCGAGGGCCACCTGAGCATCTTTTGAAAAGGTTTCTGGATTTTTGTTTTGGGTGACCAGTTCATCATGATTCCCCCGAACGACTGGACACCCTAAAGCCCGAACGACCTCCACGCACTCTGCCGGGTTTGCATTGTATCCAACCAAATCCCCAATACACAAAGGATGAGTTACCTGCTGATCCTCCATATCGGCCAGAACCGCCTCCAAGGCCTCTAGATTGCCATGCACATCCCCAAAAATTCCGTATTTCATTTTTTCGATGGAACTCCGCCCGACAACTCTCTCTCTAACCGATAAATCTCACGATCCACCACCTCTGGCCTCCGTTCAGGGGCCGGTGGTGAACCCATCTGTGCCCGCAAATTCAGAAAATAAGCGAGCGCGGCCCTTTTATCACCAGCCTTGTCCAAGGCATACCCGACAAACCGTTCCAGGTAAGGAGGGGCATCTCCCTTGGTAATCGCCTCTCGATAGCACTCCGCTGCCGCTTGATAGTCCCCCAACCTTTGCCAGTACAAATCCCCCAAACGCTGAAAAAGCAAAGCTCGCTCGGGCACCGCTTTTGTTCCCCGCTCCAACAAGTCCCTTCCGGCTTCAACCCATCGCCGGGCTTCGATCCGGCGGCGCGTTTCGTTGGGTTCCCCGCCGAAGCGTTCTGCCGCAACCGCCGCATTCCATGCAAGATGCCAAGACGCGGTGTCCCAAAAAACCGCGACTCGTGGTTGCAGCAAAGTCGCCAATTCCAAAGAGCTCCGCACCCTGACCCACTGCTGCTGCTCCCATGCGGTATGCGCCTGCAGCATCAGTGCGTTCGCCGCCAACCCGCGGAAACCCCCAAGCGCCGCTAGGGCAAGCCCCTGCCCCACCTTTTCACGAATCGCCACCGCCGTCGGACCACGAAACCCATACGTTGCTTTTCTCTGAGCCTGCGTCATCGCTTTTTCCCACGAAATCTTTACACCACCCCATCCGAAAAGGAGCAGGCAGGCCAACCCACCCGCCATCCAAGCCTTCAAATATCCCGCCCTTCGAAAATCACCCAAGCTGCCGTTAAAAGCACAGCAATATAAACAACCGAATAGCCGATTACCTCAAGAGTCGAACGCCAAAGGACAACGTTCCCAGCAACAATTTCATCGATCAGGTTGTAGAGATTAAAGTCGGGAACAAGAAAAGCCACCCCGGCTAAAAATGCTTTCGTCATCCAACTCACCACCTCGCCGGATTCCAACCACTGCTCCCGGGCAACCGATTCAAGATGACCAATTAGATAAACCATCAACGTCATCGCCATGACAAATGTCGTTGAAGTTGCCACGGTGCTAAAAAAGACCGCCACCGCGGCTACCACCGCCAGCTTCACCTCCACCAGTAAAACCGCCTGGATCAGCCGCGGATCCCTCGCCTCCGCTCGAATCGCAGCCGCTACCGCGGGATCCGATCCCTCCCGAGCGATCAGTTGTGCCTCCTTCCAACCCAATACCCCCGCCACCGCGACCGCCATCACTCCGACCATCACCGCCAATAAAAACGCCAGCCCCACATACTTGCCCGCAATAAACTCCCATCTGCGAAGAGGTCGGCACAACGCGGTCAGAATCGTTCTCCTCTCGATCTCCCCGGGAATCAGCTGCGCCGCTCCGAGCAACCCCACCAACAGGCCCGTCAGACTGATCGCAGCATATCCAAGGTCCTTCAGAAACTTGAACTGCTCCTGAAAGGAAAACTCCGTGAAGTAGTTCGCACCAAAAATCAGAACCAACCCAAAGACAAGAAGAACGGCAAACACCTTCTGACGCACCGCCTCCAAAAACGTGTTTCCCGCGACTGCCGCAATCCGCCGTAAAGATCCCATCATCGGCGTTTCTCCTCCGGAAGGCTTCGCAGAAAATAATCCTCCAGCCTCTCCCGCGGTGCCCCCTCCCGCATCACTTGCGCCCCACGCTTCTCCAACCACCCGCGCAATTCCTTCCGATCTTCCTCCTTCAACCCCTGCACATTCACCTCCCATTCCTTCTTCCTTGTGAGTAGCTCCTCCAGCCGTCCTTCCCGAAGTTTTTGGCCACGATGGAGAATGATCACCCGATCTGCCACGTCCTCGACCTGCTCCAGAAGATGACTAGAAAAAATCACCGTCTTTCCCCGACCCCGCAACTCCAGAATTAGATCCCGAATTTCCCGGGACCCCGCCGGATCCACTCCTGCCGTCGGCTCATCCAACATCAAAATCTCAGGATCCCCGACCATCGCTCCCGCAAGGCCCGCGCGTTGCAGCATCCCCTTCGAATAGGTCCGCAATGGCCGTTTCCCCGCCTCGCCGCCCAACCGAACTAACTCCAGCAACTCCAGAATCCTTTTTTCTAAAAGAGCTCCCCCCATTCCACTCAGCCTTCCGTAGTAACGCACCAACTCCGCCCCGCTGAGAAAATTCGGGAAATAAGGATTTTCGGGAAGAAAACCGATCTGTCGCCGCGCGGCAATGGTTCCCGCACGATACCCGCACACCTCAGCCCGACCTGACGTCGGCCGCAATAAACCCAGAATCATCTTCATCGCCGTACTTTTTCCGCTTCCGTTCGGACCCAGCAAACCGAATACCTCTCCCCGCTGAACCTCCATATCCAAACCCTCTAACGCCAAAACTCGCCCCCGAAACCATCCCATCGGGAACTCTTTCCGTAGCCCTTCGGTTCGCACGGCACAACTCATTGGATTTGAAACCCCTTTATTCCAGGCACTGCTTCCACTTCACGGCCATTCGATTCTCGAATGAAACCCGCCAAATGACTCTCTCCAATTTCTTTTTCCATCGCCTCCACTTCATCCCGATCCCCCTGCAAAAACACTTCTACCGTTCCGTCGGGTTGATTTGTGGCGTGCCCAGACACCGTATATCCCTCCGCAATCTGCCGCACGCTGTAACGAAACCCCACCCCCTGCACTTTACCACGATAGGAAATCTTCTTAGCCAACATTCCACGATTTTGCCCGTTTCCCCGCCAACCTTCAACCCCCTCCCCCCCCCCATCCGCCCGAAAAATCCCTTCGCCCCACCCTTTTTTTTAGCGAAACTACCCACCGATGCCGCCCACCTCTCTCGCCCTCTCCACCTGCTGGCATGCAGACCGCACCACCGACGGAGCCGATCTCCTTCGCCAAGCCACCTCCCTTGGATTTGATCACGTTGAACTCAGCCATAACACAAGATTCAGCCTCTGGCCCGGAATTCTTGCTGAACATAAAATGACCCTCTCCCCAAAGATCGATGTCCTTCACAACTTTTGCCCCGTTCCCGTCGAACTCCTCCGCCCCCACCCCAACGCTTACGAATTTTCCGATCCCCGCCCCACCTCTCGTCGTCTTGCCGAGCGCCACTCTCTAGCCACGCTCGAGGCAGCGGCTTCAGTCGGAGCCCGCTTCGTCGTTCTTCACCTTGGCTCCGCCGGCCCCCGCCACCTCGACGATCCCCTCGAATCGCTCGCCCTTGCAGGGCAACTCGGCTCCCGCTCCTTTGTCCGTCAAAAAATCTCCGCCATTCAAGCCTGGGAAAAAGCCTTTCGTGAAAGCTGGCCCCGGGTGGAGGAGATCCTTCTCCGTCTTGGGGAGCGAGCCCAAGCCCTCGGCCTCCGCCTGGGTTTGGAATGTCGCGAAAACCCTCGAGAAATTCCCCCCGACGATTCTTGGGACTTGCTCCTCTCCCGCCTTCCCGCACCCACATTCGGTTACTGGCACGACTTTGGTCACGCCGCCGCCAAACATGCCCTCGGTTTTCTCGACCATGAACAACATCTCCGTCGGCTCGCCCCCCGATTAATCGGCGTCCATCTCCACGACTACTCACCCGAACAAGGGGACCACCTCCCTCTCGGCCAAGGATCCATTCCTTTTGCCCAACTGCTCCCCCTCCTCCCGCCCCACACTCACGTCTCCCTCGAGCTATCTCCGGATGTGTCCGCGGACGATGTTCGTGCCAGCCTCTTATGGTGGAATCAAAACCAACCCGCACGCTCCTAAACCGGCTTGCCCCCTGGATTCGATTCGGCGTGACCGCCGGAGTTCTTGCTTTTCTCGCCGGCAAAATCAACTGGCCGAACCTCGCCCACCGTTTTTCCTCTGCCCATCCTTTTTGGTTGGTTGCAGCTCTATTCGTCACTCTCATCTCCATCCTTCTCTGCGGAACCCGTTTTTATTTTCTCCTTCGCTTGCAAAAGATTCCTCTCTCCTATTTTCGCACTCTTCATCTCACCTTCGTCGGCTTTTTCTTTAATCTCTTCCTGATCGGATCCACAGGAGGCGATGCCATCCGACTCTTTTATCTCCTCCGCTGGTTTCCCCACCAAAAGGCCCGCGCCACCCTGTCCATTCTTCTGGATCGCATTTTCGGCGTGGCCGCTCTTTTTGGACTCGCCCTCCTCTTTCTTCCAGGCACCGCCGACCGTCTCCGGTCCGATCCCGCTTTCACCCCGCTGGCCTCCGCCCTCCCATGGCTTGGCCCACTCGGCGCCTTCCTTCTTCTCCTTGGATTCCTTCTTCCTTCATTTCTTCCCAACCTACCCATACCCAAAAATCTCCCCGGTCGAGCCGTCCTGATCGATCTCCTTCACGGCCTTCGCGACACCATGCATGGAGGTTGGCTCACCGTGGCCGCCGTCGCCGTAGCTATCTCCGTCCATCTCTTCAGCTTTGCCGGCGCCACTCTTCTCGCCCGCGCCCTGGATCTCCCCATCAACTACTCCCTCGCCGGCCTGATCCTCGTCCTTATCTTCAGCGCCTCCGCCCTTCCGATTAGCGTCAGCGGTCACGGAGTCCGAGAAGGAGTGATGATCTTTCTCTTTCTCCACCTCGGACTCGGAACCGATCCGGAATCCGCCATCGCCTACTCCATTCTCATCTACGGACTCGGCCTCTTCTGGAGCCTTGGGGGTGGTATCGCCTACCTTACCCTTCGATCCCCTAATCCAAAACCATGATCCGCCACCCCGCCGCCGAACAGATTGTCCAAGCTCTTGCCCAAGCCGGCCACGTCGCTGTCTACGCCGGCGGTTGTGTCCGCGACGCCCTTTTGCAACGGCCCTACCCCGACGTGGATATCGCCACCTCCGCCACGCCCGACCAAGTCCAATCCCTCTTCCCCAAAGCCTCCGACCCGCAGGGAAAAGCGTTTGGCGTCATCCGGCTCCGTATTGAAGAACACGTGTTCGAAATCGCCACCTTTCGTCTCGACGGTCCCTACCTCGATGGACGTCGCCCCTCCTCCATCACATTCACGACAGCCGAAGAAGACGCGAAACGACGCGATTTCACCATCAACGGAATGTTCTTTGACCCCCTCAAGAATGAACTTCTCGACTTCGTCCAAGGCCAGAAGGATCTCGCCACCAAAACGGTCCGCGCCATCGGCGATCCTCTCGCCCGCTTTACCGAAGACCGCCTTCGCCTCTTCCGCGCCATCCGCTTTGCGGTGCAATTGGGATTCAAAATCGAGCCTGCGACATGGAAATCCCTCGTTCAACTTGCTCCCCAGTCCAACGTCATCTCCCCTGAACGAGTCCGGGATGAACTCATCAAAATCTTCACCAGCGCCGATCCCGCCCGAGGCTTCGATCTTCTCCATGAATCGGGCCTGACCGCCGTCTGGCTTCCCGAGCTTTTGGAAATGCGGGGCTGCGCCCAGTCCCCCGAACACCACCCCGAAGGCGATGTCTGGGTGCATACCCGCCTCCTACTCACCCACCTGAAAAATCCCTCCTCCGTTCTTGCCTTCTCCGCGCTTCTTCATGATGTGGGAAAACCCCGCACCTCGAAAACCGAGCCCAACGGCCGAATCCGATTTTTTGGTCACGAGGGAGTCGGAGCCCGTATGGCGGAGGAGATTCTCCGCCGCCTTCGTTTTTCGAACGACGACATTCACGCCATCACCGCCTGTATCGCCAACCATATGGCCTTCAAAGACGCTCCCCATATGCGGGTGAGCACGCTCAAACGCCTCCTCGCTCGACCCACCTTTATCGAGGAACTCGAACTTCACCGGATCGACTGTAGTTCCTGTCACGGACAACTCGACATTCACGCCTTCCTGACCGCCAAACTTTCCGAGTTTTCTCAGGAGGAAATCAAACCCAAGCCCCTCCTTACAGGGCACGACTTACAACAACTCGGGGCAAAACCCGGCCCTGAAATGGGCAAAATCCTGCATCAACTGATGGACGAGCAGCTGGAGGGAAAATTCACCGATCGGGCCGGCGCAATGGCCCGGGCTCAAGAGATCTTGCAGTAAAAAAGATCCGTCTTAGGCGTACGCTACAAACGCCTCATACACCTCATCCGGAATATCAAGCAACTTGTAATCGCCCGACGAGACAAAGATCAGCTGCTGCTTCCCTTTCCCGAGCTGATTGCCTTCCGAGTCGTAGATCTGATGCTCCAACGTCACGAACTTGCGGTTGTACTCCCCTACTTTGATCTTCACGCTCACCCGCTCAAACTCCCTCGTTTCACGCATGAATTTGTGCTCAAAGGAGCGGGTCAAAATGTAGTACGGGGTGGTTTTCAAATTAAATTTCGGAAGACAGCGGTTGAAGAAAAGTTCCCGCGTCTTCCCCACCCACATCGCGTACATCCCGAAGTAAACATTCCCGACCGAATTCGTATCCGCATACGTCGCTACGAACGAATGAACGAACCACTTCCCTTCGAAATGACCAAAGGGATCATGCCCGTCCCCCGTTCCAGCCGTGGGAAAAGGAACTACACGACCTGGCTCAATCTTTTCCTCCCCCACCACCAACTTCCCACTCGGCCCCCCCGCCGAATCTTCCAACTCCTCCACACCCCGTACAAACTCCTGGGCCGATCCCGGCTTCCACAGCAGCCAGCCGACATACCCCACGGGAAGAATCGATCCCAAAATCATTCCCAGCGGATTCGCCAAAAAATATCCATATGCGAAGATCACAACCGCCACGCTTCCCACACAAAACATTTTAACTTGGGGCAACGCGTTCCCCTGTCCCGTGTGAAACGCCCGCAACAGAGCCAGGCCCGCATAACCCACAAAGAACGTGGCGTAAAAGATCATAAAATATTCCAGCTCGAGCTTGAGAACCACAGCCAACAGCGTGAAAAGCCCGGTAAAAACCAGCGCGGGAAGAGGTGAACCCAGGATCGCTTCCGGCAGCAGAGTCATCGGAAAGGGCCGGCCCGCGCCCCCAGACTTACTCAAGTACCAGCGCAAAGCAATGTACCCGCTATCCAACGTGGTCAAAGCCATGATGCATAGAATTACAATGTACGAAGCAAAAGCCCACGGATGGAGCGAAGCCACTCCCCAAAGATAACGAGTCACCGCATCTTCCCCGTACGCCAAGCCGTCAATCCCCTCCCGCATCAGCGGCACTCCTGTTTGACCTGCCACCCAAAGAGCCAACCCTCCATGGGCGAGAAGCAGGAGAAAAAAGAGCGCCCCGCCAAAGAGATAACTGAGGGCGGGGGATTTCCCCTCCCGCTGAATCTGGATAGCCCGCTGCCATTGTTGCAAATCCAGCCATGGGCCCAGAGTTAATCCCACGCAGATGGGAATCGCATATCCCCAGAAATTCATTCCAAAAAATGGATTACTTCCTGTGATCATGGGTCGACTGCTCCCAATTTTTCGCAGCTGCCAAAAAAGAATCAGCATCGCCCCCAAGGCAATGATCCCCAGGACCCCGTGGCTGTACTTGATTCTCCGAATATCAAACTCCTCTCCGAACAAAGTCGCCGCCGCCAAAATAATTAATACGGTCAGCAAAAGATAAAGACCGGCAGGCTCCAAACCCAAGGGCTGCCACGCATAACGAACCAGCGCGAAAATCGTCAAGGTGATCGCCAAAATTTGATAGAGGAAAAAGATCAGTCGATACGGACGAGACCAGTTCGCGAAAAAAGCCCCCAGCGCGTCAGGCCCATTCCCCGCCCGCCGGGCAATCACTTGAGTCAATCCACCGAAAATCATCAATCCGAGCGCATTCGGAATCGCAAAGGTCAGCAAACCAAACAGACCATACTGAAGGGAGAACTGAACGCTGAAAAATAGCCCCAATCCCCACATCCAGGACAAGGCAACCGAATTTCCCCAAAGAAAGTTCATGAAAAATTCCCCTTTGAGCGGGCGAAGGGATTCGAACCCTCGACATCAACCTTGGCAAGGTTGCACTCTACCAACTGAGTTACGCCCGCGATTAATAAAAATTATCTCCTCCCCGCCTCTCCGGCGCAATCCTTTTCCCCGCTCCCCTAGGCCTGGATTTCCACCCTCTCCCCCACTACTCCGGCACACGTTTCGTGCACCCTCACCCCTTTTCTTCCCGCCCGGGCCAACGCCTCCTCGATCGCTTTCCGCGCCAACTCGGGCCGATTGCAATCCTCGCTGATATGACCCAGAAAAAGCTCCTTTAATTCAGGCCCCGCCACCTCCTCCACCAGCTTCGCCGCCGCTCCGTTCGACAAATGCCCGTGCCTGGCTGAAATTCTCTGCTTCACCGACCACGGTCTCTTCTCCTCCGTTCGCAACATCGCCTCATCATAGTTCGCCTCCAGAACCAGCGCCGTACACCCCTTTAACCGCTCCACCACCAGCCGGGTGACAAATCCCAAATCAGAAATCAGCCCGATCTTGGTTTTCCCCACCGTGACTCTCATCCCAATCGGCTCCGCAGCATCATGGGGCACCGGAAATGTCTCCACGGAAAAACAGCCAATCTCGAGCTGTTGGCCTGCCTCAAACCCCCGCCAATCCGCCAGTGCCACCTCCGCTTCCAATGCATCTTTTGTCCCATGCGACGCAAAGACCGGGCATTTTCTCTTTTTCACAAACGTTTTCAGCCCGGCCGAGTGATCCCCATGCTCATGGGTCAGAACGATTCCCAAAAGTTCCGCCATCTCCGCCCCCACCTCCGACATCCGTCCCTCCAACTGCTTCGCACTGAGACCTGCATCCACCAGAATCGCCCTCCCCTCGTGCTCTAAGTGAAGAGAGTTTCCCCGGCTACCGCTCCCCAAAACGGTCAGAATCACTTTGGCCATATCACCTTTTGCCTTTTTTCAGAGAAAGCCCAATCTAAAAATCCCCTCATGTCCTTGTCCCTTCAGCCCAGCCTGCGCCAGACAATTTCGATCTCGCCCCAGATCCAGCAGTCCCTCCAGCTCTTGCAAACCCCCGCCTTGGAACTTCAGAATCTTCTTCAGACTGAACTTCAGACCAATCCTGTCCTCGAAGAAGAACTTCGCCCAGTCGACACGGCCGAAGTCACCCCCGAGGAAGAAGACGATGCGGACTTTTCGGGCCGCGATTCCGATTGGCCCGTCACATCTGCCCGACCCGATCGCCCCCGCCTCGATCCCCGCCAAGCCCTCCTCGAATCCAGAGTCCTCCCCGAATCCCTAACCGACCACCTCACTTCCCAACTGACCCTCACTCAGGTCGATCCTGCAATCCGCACCGCTGCCACCGAGATTATCGGCAACCTGGACGAAGACGGATTTCTCCGGGTGGACCTTTCGGAAATCGGAACCTCCGCTCACGCCTCTCCAGCCCAAGTCGAACAAGCCCTTGCCCTGGTCCAGTCCTTTCATCCGCCAGGCATCGCCGCCCGTACCCTCCCGGAAGCTCTTCTTCTCCAACTTCAATCCCTCGGACGGGAAGACTCCCTGGAAAGCCGGATCGTCCAGCAACATTTCGATCTTCTCGGAAAACGCAAGTTCGCTGAAATCGCCACGAGTCTTAGCGTTCCCCTTGAATCGGTCCACTCAGCTGCCGATGCCATTGCCCGCCTGTCTCCCCGTCCTGGATCCGCCTTCGCTCCCGATCGTCCCGACCTCGTCGTCCGGCCTGAAGCCACCTTTGTCCGGGATGGGGACCAGTGGGTTCCTCAAATCGAAGGCGACCTTCTTCCCCGCCTCCGGATTAGCGACATCTATAAAGATCTTCTGGGGGATGGCGCTGCCGATGAACAGACCCGCTCCTACCTCAAGGAGCGAATCCGCTCTGCCCGCTTTCTTCTCCAATCTCTCGAGCGCCGCCAAGAAACCCTGCAAAAACTTCTCGAAGTCATCGCTCTCCGACAAGCCGACTACTTTTCCCAAGGCCCCTCCGCTCTCCACCCTCTGACGATGAGTGAAGTGGCAGGAAAAATCGGCGT
>CAMDXQ010000025.1 GCA_945878585.1 Akkermansia muciniphila | reverse complement strand
TAAAAAAACAGACCTTCTTTATCTAATTGACGGCTCTGGTTATTACGATCTCCGCCGCCGCCGAAGGAGTTGGAGCCCTCACATCCGCAACAAAATCACAAATCGTAAAGTCCGTCTCATGCCCAACCCCACTGATCACCGGAATGGGACTAGCCACCACCGCTCGTGCCACCACCTCCTCATTGAACGCCCACAAATCTTCCAAACTTCCGCCCCCCCGCACCACCAGCACCACGTCCGCCAGCTTCCGTCTACCAATCTCGCCAATCGCATCCGCGACTTCCTCCGCCGCCCCTTCCCCCTGCACTTTCACCCCGAATACCATGATTCGGATCCGGGGACATCTGCGCTGAAGGACGTGAATCGCATCCCGAACCGCCGCTCCCGTTGGGCTGGTCACCAAAGCAACCCTCTCCACAAATTCCGGTATCTCCCGCTTCCGCTCGTCCGCAAAAAGACCCTCCATCTGTAATTTTCTCTTCAACTCTTCAAAGCGTTGATGCAAATCCCCCTTTCCTGCCGGTTCCAAACTTCTCACAATCAGCTGATATGCCCCCCGCGGCGCATAGACCGAAACCTCCCCCTCCGCCACCACCTTCGCCCCATCCTTGGGTTGCACCGCCAAACGAAGTGCCGATCCCTTAAACAGAGCACACGGAATCTGGGACCCTTCATCCTTCAAAGTGAAATAATAGTGTCCCGAAGATTGATGCCTCAGATTGGAAATCTCCCCCTGCACCGAAACCTCCCCCACCTGATCCTCCAGAATCTCCTTAATCTGCGCCGTCAGCGCAGACACACTCAGCGGTTCAACCCGATTCACTTCGGTCGTTGAATCCTCTGAATCGCCGTCGCCTTGCCCGTCTCCTCATCCAGATCGATCACCACACCATCCAGTTGAATCCCCCCCGTAGCCAGATGCATTTTCACAGGCATCAAGGTCCGAAACCGATCCACAATGAAACTTTTCTCCCGTCCGATCACCGAGTCATGAGCCCCGCAAAACCCCACATCGGTGATATAGGCCGTGCCTCCCGCCAAAATCTTCTCATCTGCCGTTTGGACATGGGTGTGAGTACCCACCACCGCGGAAACTTTCCCGTCGAACGCATGCCCGAAAGCAATCTTCTCCGAAGTCGTCTCCGCATGAAAATCCACCAAGATCGTTTTCGTCTCCTTACGGATCTCTTCGAGAATCGGATCCATCAGAAGGAAAGGATTGTCCACATCCGCTTTCATAAATGTCCGCCCCATCGCATTGACCACACCCAGTTTTTTTCCATTTCCCGTCACCACGATGAATCCCTTTCCTGGGCAGGTCCCAGGAAAATTAAACGGTCGGATCAATCGGGGCTCCTCAGCAAAGAAACTCATGATTTCCCGCTGGTCCCAACAGTGATCCCCCAGAGTGATCACGTCCACCTTTGCCCGAAAAATATCGTATGCGAGCTTAGGGGTAATCCCGTTCCCACCCGCCACATTCTCCCCATTCACCACAATAAAATCGGGGGCGAACTCTTCGATCAGACGAGGCATCATATCCCGCAGAGCCTCCCGGCCATGCTCGGCCACAATGTCTCCTAGAAAGAGAATCCTCATTCCAGAACCCTACCTCTCCTGCCCTTTTCGACCAATCTCCAAACATTCCCTTGAAGCGACTTTTCCGCCAAGATGCCTCGATGCCCAAGCCGTTCCTAGCCTCTAAACCTGGCCCCCTGCTGGAACAGATGTTCACTGAATGGCCTGAGGAGAAAAAGAAACAGATCCGGACTTGGCTCAAGTTTCAAGCCGTGACGGTCAACGGCCGACCAGTTACCCAGTTCAATCATCCTCTTTCCATTGGCGATTCCGTTGCCGTTCGCTCTGATCGCTTTGCCACGCCCAAAACAAATCTCCCTTCCGGGATTCAGATCTTTTTTGAAGACGCGCACCTTCTCGTCATATCCAAACCAGAAAATCTGCTCAGTATCGCCAGTGAGGCAGAACCGGAAAAAACCGCCTACTTCCAACTCACCGAATACGTTCGCCAAGCTCATCCTCGCTCGAAACAACGGGTGTGGATCGTTCATCGGCTCGACCGGGAAACCTCAGGCCTGATGGTCTTCGCCAAAACCCCCGAGACCAAGGAATTGCTCCAAAGCAACTGGGACAAGTTTGAAAAAAAATATGAAGCTGTCGTCGAAGGACGTCTCCCGAAAGAATCAGGCACTCTCGAGTCTGATCTTGATGAATCGAATCCCTTTAAAGTTTTTATCCGACCCGGTTCAGCCCTCACCCGACACGCCATCACCCACTACCGCGTTCTCAAGCAAGGCAGGCATCGATCCTTGGTCGAACTGACCCTCGTGACCGGTCGGCGGCATCAGATCCGCGTCCAACTCTCCGCGGTAGGTTGCCCGATTGTTGGAGACGAGAAATATGGAGCCAAAAGCGATCGCGCGGGTCGGTTAGGCCTTCACTCCTGTTTTCTTCGCTTCCCTCATCCCGTCACGGGAGAGGAGCTCCGCTTCACCTCACCGCTGCCCAAACCCTTGGCGAAAATCGTTACTTAATCCTGACCGGCCAGCCCGTACCGATCCACTCGGGTTCGTAAAGCCGCACGGGTCACCCCGAGAATCTCTGAAGCGCGCTTCACATTTCCCCCCGCCTCGTTCAAAGCCCGCTCCACCAAAAGTTTTTCTCCTGCTGCCAAAAGATCCCCACCTTTTCCCGCAACCTCTTCTACCTTTTTCCACCAATCCCCCGGGGCCACCCCTCCGATGACCTGACCCAAAATCTCGGGAGGCAAATCCCCAGGCTCAATCGATTCCGCTGCAGCACACACCACCGCTCGGGAAACCACATTTTCCAACTCCCTCACATTTCCCGGCCAACTCCATCCCTGCAAAGCTTTCTTACTCGCAGCTGAAAACTTCAATCCCCGCTCCTTCTCCGCTCGCTTCAAAAAATGTTCCGCCAACGGCAAAACATCCTCGGGTCTATCCCGCAAAGGGGGGAGCTGAATCTGCACCACGTTGATTCGGTAAAACAGATCCTCCCGAAAACTTTTTTCTTTCACCATGATGGCCAGATCTCGATTCGTTGCCGCAATCACACGAACCTGCGTCCGCAAAGTCTGATCCCCTCCTACCCGCTGAAACTCCCCGTTTTGCAACACCCGCAATAGCTTTGCTTGTAATGCCAAGGGCATATCCCCGATTTCATCCAAAAAGATTGTCCCCCCATCCGCTCGCTCAAACTTCCCAATCCGTTGCCCTAACGCTCCCGTGAAAGCCCCACGCTCATGTCCAAACAGCTCGCTCTCCAGCAACGCATCAGGAATCGCCGCACAGTTGATAGCCACATACGGCCGAGCCGCCCTCGAGCTGTTTGCGTAGATCGCCCGGGCGACCAGCTCCTTTCCTGTTCCACTCTCCCCAATCAGCAGTACTGCTGCATCTGATCGCGCCACCTGCCCGACCAGTTTGTAGATCTTCTGCATCGCCGGAGAGGCTCCGATTAAACCCGGCGACTTCTCCTCACTAGAACTTTTTCCTTCCGCCGGCACCAACTCCCGCATCGAAGCGGCCGTCTGCAGTGCCCTCCGAAGGATCGACAGAAGCTCGGGAACATCAAACGGCTTCAAAATATAATCAAATGCCCCCAACTTCATCGCCTCAATGGCGGTTTGAGCCGTTCCATGGGCGGTCATCACAATCACAAGTTGTTTCGGATGCTCCTTTCGGATTTGCCGAAAGATTTCGATCCCATGTTCCGTGCCAATCCTCACATCCAGTAAAACCAGATCGTAAGGCTCCTTTTTTAGTCGTTTGAGACCTTCCGACCCGCTCGTCACCCCCTCCACTTCAACCGGCTCTTCCGCCAACACCCGCTGAAAGGAGTACGCGACATCCGCCTCATCGTCGACCACGAGGATTCGCTGCACGGAAGGGGAACTCTTTTTCGGGCTCATTCTCTTATCGGCTTATCAGATTTTTACAGCATTCCATGACTCATCTTATCCTCCCCCTACCCTTCTCACAAGTTGAGCGTTGAGCGCACTCCCCCCTCTCACCTACTCTTTCCGGTGGCTTTTTCTTTTTTTCGAAATCTCCTCCTTTCTCTCCTGATCCTCGGATTAGCTTCTTGTCGTTCCACCCCACCTCTTCTTCATCTTCCCCCATCGCTTGCCTTCACCGATCTCGCATCAGGCCAACCCATCGATACCACCTCCCTTCGAGGAAAACTCGTACTTCTCAACCTCTGGGCCGCATGGAGTCCCGCCAGCGCCAAGGAACTACCTGAACTCGTGGCTATATATGAAAAGTTCTCCCCTCGTGGCCTCGTTGTTCTCGGGGTCTGTCTCGATGAAGCTCCCGCTGCAGGTCTCCTCGTCTTTGCAGAACGTCACGGTATCCGATACCCCCTCCTCCGCCCTGGACCGCAAACGCTCGACCAACTCGAGCCTTTGGAAACGATCCCCTACACGATCCTTCTCTCGTCGGAGGGAAAGATTCTTCAGCGTTTCCGCGGGCCCCTCAAAGCCTCCGATCTCCGCTCCGCCATCCAAAAGAATCTCTAAGGAAGCGGTTCTTCCGCCACCAAATCCTCACACCAAGGCAAAACCGTCTCCATCGGCAACCCGATTACATTGCTCCGCGATCCCTCCACCTGCTCCACAATGCGATCCCCCCCATCTTGAAGCGCATACGCCCCCGCCTTATCCAAAACCTCCACATCCCGAAGATAGGATCGCACATCCTCCAGCCCCAGATTTCGGAACTTCACCCTCGTTCGGACCACAGCCTCTCTTGTTTTTTTTCCTCCGGGTAAAATTAGCACCGTCGCCGTGATGACTTCATGCGTCCGACCGCTCAACCAACCCAACATCTGCTCGGCCATCTTCTCATCCGCGGGCTTCCCTAAAACCCGGCTCTCACAAACCACCAAGGTATCCGCCGCCAAAACAGGCTTGTCCGGATGCCTCTCAGCAACTGCCTTCGCCTTCCTACGGGCATTCACTCGGGCTAGATCTCCAGGACTTACCTCGGGAAAATCCGCTGCCGCCCACTCCTCCACCTCCGGCCTTTCCACGTGAAAAGAAATTCCTGATTCCCGCAAAAGATCTGCCCTCCGAGGGGACGTCGAGGCGAGAATCAGTCGCAGCACCCCACTACCCTGCCCCAACTCCCTCGTAAGGCACGCCCGACGAAATAAGTTATTCATTTTTATCCATCTTTTGCCCAAAGAATTCCCCAACAACTTTTCCCTCAAGATTGTCGCCCCCCCTCCGTCGGCAACTCTATGTTCCTGTGATTGCCGAAGCTCAACCGAATCGTTCCCGCGTCCGTCGGGATGCCCCACCCCCCATAACGATCGAGGGCCTTCCTGCTCATCACAATCTTGAAGCCGAACGCTCCCTTCTCGGAGCCATGCTTGCCGATCCCGACCACGTCGTCGATCTGGCTAGGGAAAAAGGCATGCGGGAGGAGGATTTCTTCCATCCCGCCCATCAAGTCATCTTTCGCTGCATCGCCGAGATGCGCGAGAGCAGCCAACCCATTGATCCATCCACCCTCCTCGCTTGGCTGACCGATCGGAAACTGGCCGATGCTGCTGGCGGACCCGCACTAATCAGTGATCTGGCTGCAGGAGTCATCAGTGTCTTCACAGCCAAAGCCCACCTTGAGCAAGTTCAGGACAAAAGCCTTCTCCGCGAACTCCAACAAGCCTGCGCACAAATCGTTGTCGGGGCCCACGAACGTCCCCATGAAGTCCAAACCATTCTCGATGAGGCCGAACGCGATATTCTCGAAATTCGTGGTCGAAGGGAAACAAAGGGAGTCGTCCGAGCCTCCCAGGTAACGCCGCAAACCATCGCCATCATCGAAGGCCTCGTCAAAGGAAAGGGACACTACAGCGGAATCCCGTCCGGTTTTGATGAACTCGACCAATTGACTACCGGATTCAAAGCGGGGGAAATGATCGTCCTCGCCGCCCGTCCAGGCGTCGGAAAAACCGCCCTCGCCCTCAGTATGGCCCGTCACATGCTCCGTCAGCGCTACGATTCCGAAAAAGACGATTTTGTTCGCCCCGGATACAATGTCGCTTTCTTCACGCTGGAAATGTCCGCCCAACAACTCATGTTCCGTCTCCTCTCGTCCCACGCCAGCCTCGATTCGGAACAGATTCGCCGCGGCCAACTTAACGAAAGCCAAATCACCGCCCTCCGCGGCGTTGCCGCTGAAATCTCCGATCTCCCTCTGTTCTTGGACGAGTCCAGCCTGCTCACGATCGGCCAGCTCCGGGCTCGCGCACGCCGCATTAAAAAACAGTACGGTATCGATATCCTGATCATCGATTATCTCCAGCTCCTCACCTCGGGAACCAGTCGTGGCAAGGAAAACCGCCAAGTCGAGGTTTCTGAAATTTCCCGCGGCCTCAAAGCCCTCGCCATGGAACTCCAAATCCCTGTCGTGGTCTTGGCCCAGCTGAATCGTAAACCGGAGGAAACCAACTCCGAACCCGCTCTTCACCACCTTCGCGAATCCGGTTCGATCGAGCAGGATGCCGACCTTGTCCTGCTGCTAAGCAAAGAATCTGCCGCGGACGAACCCGAAAATAGCGGGAACTCCGAAGAGGGCGGAGAGAACCAGCCGATGGCGGCCAATGTCCGCGGGTTCCCCTGCAGACTCAATATCGCCAAACAGCGTAACGGCCCCACCGACCGAATCCGACTCCTCTTCCAACCCCGCTTCACCCGCTTCGATTCCCTCCCCAGGGAAGCCCGTTAAAGCCTCCACTTCCTCTTTAAAACCAACGGTTCCTTCGATAGCCTGCGCTCATGATCTCCCGCGGGTATGTTGCCGTATTTTCCGAAGCACACACCGATGCTTCGATTCGCTCCATTCTTGAATCCTGGCTCGAACGATTTCCGCGCGTCGAACAGGTCATTCCAGGCGCCCAAGCCGGCAATAGCACCATCACTCTTGCTTCCTCGGATGAACTTCTCCCCTCCGACCACCTCCAGTTTCGCATCATCCAGGGAGAAGACTTTACTTGGGCCTACCTCACCCGAAACCGTCGCGTCATCGAAACCACGGGTCTACCCAATGAAAAGATCTCCCTCAGCCTCGACATCCTTCTTGAACTCGGAGGCGTCACCGAAATTGTCGACCAATCGGATGACCGCCGCCTCGACGAACTGGAACGGGATGGCCTGATGTGAAATCTTCCCCCGTCCTCATTCTCACTGCCGCTTTTGGAGACGGACACAACGCCGCTGCCCGCGGTCTCGCCAACGCCATCCAACTCCGTGGCGGAACCGCCGTTGTGGCCGACCCGTTCGCTGAGTCACGTCCCGTCCTCAACGATTTTTTTCGTCGCCTCTACCTCACCCTGATCAACCGATATCCTCATGCTTGGAACCTCTTCTACCTCGCGTGCCACCACTTCCCGTTCATCGAAAACACCCTCTTCACGAACCGACCTGCCTACCTCCGACTTCGCGAACTGATCGAAACCCATCGCCCAAAAGTCATTGCACTCACCTTTCCTGTCTATTCCCACTTCATCGCCCTCCTTCCCCGCCATCTTCGTGACACGTTTCAACTGGTCACCATCGTCACCGATTCAATTTCCGTCCACCGCCTCTGGTCCTCCTCTCCGGCAGATCTCTGGATCGTTCCCAACCCTCCCACCGCACGATCCCTTCACGCCCTGGGAATTCCTATGGAAAAAATTAAGCCGATCGGATTTCCCGTCGACCCACGCTTTGCCGAACCCACTGCCCACCCGGGCGATGAACCCCCCGGTGAAAATCCCCGCGTTCTTTACCTTCTCAGTTCGGGCCTGCAAGGTGGCCCCGAGCTCGCCGCCTCACTTGCAGCCCAGGATGGTTGGGCGGTCACCATCGGCACTGGACGGGATCCTGCCGTAGCACGCAGGGTCGAAAACGCCCTCGGTCCCCTTCGCTCAAAAGTTCAACTCCTCGGATGGACCACTGAAATGCCATCTATCCTTGCCAAACAGCACTTTGTCATCGGCAAGGCAGGAGGTGCCTTAACTCAGGAAACCATCGCCTCCCGGACCCCTTTTCTCGTCACTCAAGTGGTCCCGGGACAGGAGGAGGGAAATTTCTCGCTCCTCAAGGAAATCGGTGTCGCCCAACTCACCCCGAACGGAGAAACTGCGGTCCGTGTGATTCGTCAGGCTCTCGCGGAAAATGGAAAAGGATGGAAAGAGTGGAAAGCAAAATTGGCCACTGCCTCCCAACCTGATGCCTGCCTGCGACTCGCCGAGCTCTGCTTGTCCCTGAATTCTTAACCCAATAACCCGACCCACGCCCGCCACATCACCCGGGCCAACTCCTCCACCGGCTCCGCATGCTCCGAGGTGTCTTCGAGAATTCCTGAAACTTCCACCCCCGCTGCCGCCAACTCCTTTCGTGAGCCAGCCACCATCTCGTCCACCATCGCCGCCGTCATCTCGAGGTGAGCCACCAAACCATAGGCCTTTTTCCCATAACGGAATCCCGCACAAGAACACTTTTCGGTGCTTAACAGATGAGCCGCTCCCTTGGGCAAAGGAAAATGGTCCCCATGCCACATCAAGGCGGGAAAGTTTTCCGGAAGTCTGCGTAAAACAGGATCCTTGAAAGCATCCGGGAGTTTTCGAACGGGAAACCATCCGATCTCCTTTTCTCCCGCCACCACTTCGGCGCCCACCGCCGCCGCCAACAGCTGAGCCCCCAAACAGATCCCTAAAACCGGTTTGTCCGCCTGTACGAACTTCTTCATCAGGACCATCTCGTCCTTGAGATGGCTCAACTTCCCCTGATCCCCCACCCCCATTGATCCCCCCATCACCACCAAACCGCCAACCGAAGCAACGTCGTCAGGAACCTTGTCCCCCTGATCGATGCGCACTCTTCGAACTTGATGCCCAGCCCGCAGGATCTCTTCCTCGATTGTGCCCGGACCTTCCGTCGCTTGGTGCTGGATGATGATAACTTCCGACATCCCAAAACGATCCGCAATCCTCCCTTATTCCGCAACTCTCTTTCTTCCCTGAGTTGACCGCCTTGTGGATAGGAGTAAGACAAGTGTTGTGAAACGTTTTTGTGCCCTCCTGATGACCTTGGCTCTTGCATGGCAGGTTGGGCTACCCCAAGGACTCCTCCAAACGGTCGCCTGGGGCTGGATGCTCACCTCCTACTCTCAAGAATCCGGATTCGGCGAAGGGCTAAAGAAAACTTTCGATGGTCAACACCCCTGCTCATTGTGCGAACGAATTGCCCAGACTCGTCCCGATTCCACCCCTGCGACCCTTTCCGCACTTTCAGCACTCCCGGCTGATTTTTTATGGGTTCTGGAAACTGTCACTGGCCGCATTTCCAACTCCCGTGAAGTTTCCCACTTCGCCTCAACCATGTATCTGACGGGCGCGGATCGCGCCTCCCCACTCCTCCCCCCTCCTAGAGCCTAAATCTCAACTGCTTGGTTCCTGGAAACCACGCCTACGCGTTGGCTTCCATTTGAGATTTAACCCGCTGGTCCAAACCCTTGGACCAGATTTCCCGGCTCGTCCGGGAGGAAAGAAGAAAGATATGAACTGGATTACGAAATTTATTTTGGTGGCTTGCACTGCTCTGGCGATCGCCGGAAACAAAGCCTTGGCTCACATCAGCTACAGCAACCGGGACTTCGGCACACTCATCATCAGCGCCGATGTTTCCAACACCACCCAGGTCGTCTCCAGCGGTTTTGGTTGGGCCGACGCCACCGATGCCGACTGGGGCGATAGCCACCGCGGAAGGTTTTTTCGTTTTACGTTGGCAAATCCGCTCTCTGCGGATCATAGCGTCAGGATCATCGCCGAACGTAATCTTAATACAAGTGCCAGCGGCCCCAACGGCACCTTCCTGCCGGGCTTCTCCCTCTTCTCGGGACTGGCCCACACCACAAGTCCATTAGCTCATGATTCCTCAGCGCTCTCGGTCCAGTGGTTGCAGCAGCAGTTCGGCACTAACAGCACCGGGCTGGGCGGCAGCGGCAAGGAAGGTTCGTTCAACGCTCTCGGCGACTGGTCAATTGGAAACAGCGTTTCGACGAGCCTCATCAATGTGTCGGACTCGCTACGAAACTTGACGTACATCGGTCATGCCGCCGACGGCACCTCCGCCGACTTTGGCAACGCGGTCGGTATTGTCGGCGACGGCACTGCGGACGGATTCGTCACTGCCACCTTCTCCGGTTTGGCAGCGGGCGACTACTCCCTCTTCGTCGGCGGGGCAAACTATGCGGCGCAGACGACCGAGGTGCTGACGACCGAGGTGACGACTTATCCGACTTACGGCGTGAATGTCACCGTAGGCCTCGTTCCGGAACCCTCGACCGGTTCCTTGCTTCTGGGCGGCGCCGCCCTCTTGGCCATCCTCCGAAGGCGAAAAGGCTAGCTCCCGATGGAGAGCCCAGCCCTACTCCAAAGGAATGCGAGGTTCTATACTATTTTATGAAAACCCGTTTCACAGAACAGCTAGCCTTCACTTTGGTCGAACTGTTGACCGTTGTGACCATTGTTGCAGTACTGACATCCCTCGGGCTTGCCGCCACACGCGGGGCTACCGAAAAAACGCGAGCCACGCGCTGTCTTAACGATCTTCGTCAGGTCGGAACAGCCCTTCAACTCTATGTTGGTGATAATGGGGGCCGCTTTCCCAATACCTCCCATCAGGGGGTTTCCCAATCCTGGACCAACACCCTTGCCCCCTTTCTGAAGACGAATTTTTTGGGTCGCTGTTGTGCCGTGCCCAATCACCGAGCAAAACTGACTTATGCTTGGAATGATGCACTGACTGACGCGACCGGTCTTGGCATCATGGCTGCAACTTTTCAAAAACCTTCGACCACAATGGTCGTAGGCGAGTTGGCAACGAATCAGGTTGGGGAGCATTTCCACTTCACCAGTACTCGAGGAGGCGCCTCTCGGATTAGTCCCAATCAGTTTAAGGCAGAAGTCAATGTTCAGTGCCACAACGCAGGAGCCAACTATCTCTTTGCCGATGGTCATTCAGAGAAGCTGTTGTGGAACGATGTTCAAATTCGCCTTAATCAAACATCACCCAACCTCCTCATGCCATGAATAAGATATCCCTTCTCCTTTCTTGCGTTTTCATCAACACTTCACTTCTTGCCCATGAGCATGTGGCGATCGGCACAAGCTGGACGAATCCAAGTCAACTTGTCGTCGACGGACCTGTCACTACAGATACAACGTATCTTCCTTCAGGCGAAACGTTTTCCGCCCAAGATGCACCTCATTTCCCTGGGGGGTACTTTGTCGGATTGCTCACTTTTACAACCGAAATCGGAACAGCTATCTTAAAGGCTCTTGATATTACATCTGGTTACAATCCCCAAGTTGAGCTTATTTCAGTCGATGGCCCTGAAGGCGCACTATTTTCCTTTTGGGAACGGTATTCCATCGCTCCCACATGGAGTCGAATGACCGGGTGGAGACAAACCACAACCGATAGACCCTCTTTTTCAGTGGCCTTGAATGCGGACGGCCACATTCACGGCCGTGCATTCACCACAGACCGTCCTGGTGCCTATACGGTGGTCTTCCGAATCAATAATATACTTTTTTCGAGTGCAGACTACCGCATAACGTTTAAAGCAGTTTCCCCACCCCCCTTGTCTATTCGGATGAAGGACGGGAATGTAGTAATAAGCTTTCGCAAACGCACACCATCTAGCCTTAGTCATCCAGGATTCAGCTATGATATCGAAACAAAACAAAACCTTACCGACGATAAATGGTCGTTTATTGAAACAAGACCCAACGACTTATCGCATCCTTTAGACGCGACTTCAGAAATCATCGAAGCGATTGTACCCATCAATAATTCAAGAGGCTTTTTTCGGATTATCGAATATTACTAACACCCGATCCCACTTCTACTCGTTCACCCCTTTGCTTCAGGAGCGTTCTTCAAAAACCAGTCGTAAGTAGCGGTAATTCCGTCCTCAATCGTAACCTTCGGTTTCCAACCCATCCCTCGAATTTTCGTCACATCCAATAATTTCCGAGGCGTCCCGTCCGGCTTGCTATCGTCCCATCGTATCTTTCCATCAAAACCAACTCCCTTTCTTACCTTTTCCGCTAACTCCCGAATCGTCGAGTCTTCCCCCACTCCCACATTCACAATCTCCCGCCCATCATACTTCTCCAACAACATCATTAATCCGTCCGCCAAATCCTCCACATATAACCATTCCCTTCTCGGCGAGCCCGTACCCCACAACACGACCTCCTTCTCGCCCCGAAGCTTGGCCCGATGAAACTTTGTGATCATCCCGGGCAAAGCATGGGAACTCTCCGGATCAAAATTATCCCCCGGACCATATAAATTCGTTGGCATCGCCGAAATCGCACTCTTTCCATACTCGTCTCGGTACGCCTGAGCCAACCTCACACCAGTAATTTTCGCTAGTGCATATGCATCGTTGGTCGGCTCCAACGGCCCGCTCAGCAACGACTCCTCTCGGATCGGTTGTTCCGCATGCCTCGGATAAATGCAGGAGCTCCCCAAAAAAAGAAATTTGCGACAACCATTCCCAAAGGCCGACTCCATCAAATTGTTCTGCATCCGCAGGTTCTCCAATAAGAATTCCACCGGACGCCTTGAATTCTCCAAAATCCCACCCACACGTGCCGCCGCATCAATCACCTGGTCGGGTTTTTCCTTCTCAAACCAGTTCGACACCGCCTTGGGATCCGTCAAATCCAGCTCGGCTCTTGTTCGGGTCAAAATCTGATATCCGCCCTTTTTCTCTAGGGCCCGCACCACAGCCGAGCCCACCATCCCCCGGTGCCCGGCCACAAAGATCTTCATCGTTAATCTCGAATCCGCTTCCCCGCCCGCTCCTCTGCCAACTGCTCAATATCCGCATCCACCATGATCTCCGTAAGCTCCTTGAACTTCACCTTCGGCACCCACCCCAGTTGCTTCTTCGCTTTCGAGGCATCTCCAATCAGCAGATCCACCTCCGCCGGCCTCAAATACCGCTCATCGAACGCCACATGCTTCTTCCAATCCAACTTCGCCCGGGCAAACGCCACTTCGACAAACTCCTGAACGCTGTGCGTTTCACCAGTCGCCAAAACATAATCGTCCGGCTTCTCCTGCTGCAACATCCGCCACATCCCTTCCACATACTCCGGGGCGTACCCCCAATCCCGTTTTGATTCCAGATTCCCGAGGAAGAGCTTCTCCTGCAGACCCGCCTGAATCCTGGCGACCGCCCGCGTAATCTTACGTGTTACAAAGGTCTCGCCCCGCCGCGGACTCTCATGATTAAACAAAATCCCGTTCGACGCATGCAACCCATAGCTTTCCCGGTAGTTCACCGTGATCCAGTAAGAATACACCTTGGCCACCGCATACGGACTCCGCGGATAAAATGGAGTGGTCTCCTTTTGCGGCACTTCCTGAACCAACCCATACATCTCCGAACTCGAAGCCTGATAAAATCTCGCCTTCGGAGTGACCTCCCGCATCGCATCGAGCAACCGAACTGTCCCCAATCCCGTGACGTCCCCCGTGAACTCCGGAATATCAAAACTCACCCTCACATGGCTCTGTGCCGCCAAATTATAGATCTCATCCGGTTGCGTCTCCCCGAGAATTTTAATCATCGAACTTGGATCACTCAGATCCCCGAAATGCAAAAAGATCTTCGTCCCTTTGTCATGCCGATCCCGGTAAATTCCATCTAACCGTTCTGTATTGAAGCTCGAGGATCGGCGGATAATTCCATGCACCTCATACCCCTTCTGCAACAGAAGTTCAGCCAAATAGGATCCATCCTGACCCGTGATTCCTGTAATCAGCGCTTTTTTTGCCATCGGTTTATCCCACAGACTGAAGGGACTTCGCCCTGCCATCGAGTTTTTTTGCCATCCGCAAATCCAGTTCACTAATCCCACCCACGTCGTGCGTGCTCAACTGAATCTTCACTTTCTGGTACCGATGCATCAACTCGGGATGATGGTTGGCTTTTTCCGCCTCCAAATTAGCCCCTGTGACAAACATCGAAGCTGAAATGAAATCAGAAAACTGGTACTCCTTGAAAATCTGGCCGCCTTCCTGCTTCCACCCGTCCAAGGTAGAGAGCACAACCTCAATCTGATGTCCCGTTAGCTTGACCGCCATCACGGCAATATGCAGTAAATTCAACCGCACCCAAGCCTGAATCAACCCACTCCTCGCCCCTCTTCCTCGCGCAACTCTCCGCTGATAGGATACCAAGATGTTCCGGTCAGGACCCCCTCGCCGCATTCAACCCTCCCTTCAGCCCAAACCTGTCCCCCCAATCCTACCCACCCCCCCGCCGCAATCCCTTCCCCCAACTCTCCACCCATGGCGTACCTATGTCGCCTGGTTGGCGTCCGCAATCGTTGTTCTTACCCTCTTTCTTTCTATGCCCGAAGTCGCTGAAGTGGAATACTCTCGCCAACAGTGGAACCCTGGCCTTGGCCAGAAAATTATCTCCATACATCTCCATTCTCAGAAGCGGATTTTTCGCGGAACCTCGACCGCTCTCCTCGCCCGCACCATTCAAGGGCGCCATCTCCGCTCCTCCCACGCCCACGGCAAACAGATGCTCTTTCGCTTTGGCTCCGATGCTTGGCTTGGCCTCCACCTCGGAATGACGGGCAGACTATCCACCGCAACCACCTCCCACTCACCCCGCTCCCACGAGCACCTAGTTCTGCGCACCGCCCGCCACTCTCTTATTTTTCAGGATCCCCGCCTCTTCGGCCGAGTCCGCTTCGACCTCTCCCCGCATCCTCCTTCTTGGTGGTCCAAACTCCCCCCTCCTCTCCACTCTCCTAAATTCAGTAAGCAAAAACTTCAAACGATCTGCTCCCGCCGCTCCCGAGCCCCGCTCAAAGCCCTCCTCCTCATGCAACAATTTTTCCCTGGCATCGGCAACTGGATGGCTGACGAAATTCTTTGGCAAACCCAGCTCTCGCCACGAACCCAGGCTGGACTCCTCTCTCAAAAATCAATTTCCAATCTCCATGCCTACATTCGGAAAATCTGCCGCGTTGCCCTCCGCACTATCGGCCAGGGCAAATCCACCCCCCCCCGATCCTGGCTCTTCCGCCACCGCTGGAAAGCCGGACGACACTGCCCCCGCTGCCACCACTCGCTTGAGCGTGCCCCCATCGGCGGTCGCTCTACCTGCTGGTGCCCCATCTGCCAACCCCCCACTCCCCTTCCTCGCGCAACTCTCCGCTGATAGGATCTCTATATGTTCCGGTCAGGACCTCCTCGCCGCATCCAACCCTCCCTCCAGCCCAAAACTGTCCCCCCAATCCTGCCCACCCCCCCACCGCAATCCACTCCCCCAACTCTCCGCCCATGGCGTAAGTATGTCGCCTGGTTCGCTTCCGCAATCGCCCTTCTTACTCTCTCTCTTCTCTCTTTCATTCTCATCTTTCAAAGCTCTTTCTACTCAAAAAATGATGATGAGATTCGCACCCCCCAAGCTCTCCAAGCCGAATATGCACGCTGGAGCACCTCTCTTCGTGAACTTGCGCGCCTCTCCTCAGAATCCCCTAACTCCCCCACCACTCCCGTCCTGCCCACTCCTCCATTTCTCGACAAGGCTATTCTTGGCCCTTGGCAACGCTGGCGCCACCTCCCTCCCGAAGGCCTCGCCCGCTCAGTCCTGATTCGTCGCATCCCCCAACAGATCGAGCTCGTCTCACTTCAACCTCGCCGCCTCAGGGTCGAAGACGAGGGCGTCTCAGTCGACTACGCCATCACTCTACGTGCAAAAGAAGATATTCTCATCGCCCCAGTCGTTTCTGCGCCTACGGCCAAACAAGGATCAGACGATCACCGCCGTCTTCTGCCGAAAATTGTATACGCGTACGATCTTCCCCCCGGAAAAATCTTTGATTTCGCCGCCGCCAAAAATGTCCTGCCCGCCGGCACAACTTTTGAGGGAGGCTGGACCCTACGCCGTGCCACTCGCGCCTCAGGTCGATGGGTAGCTCTCGAGGCCGATCTCCTCCCCTTCACTCGAATTACCGCACTCGAATCGATCTTTGTTCGTGAATCTACCACCCCTCCTCCCTCCCTTCTCCGCTCCCGGGGCGAACTCGAAAATAGTGATGCAAAACGCCGAGCCGCCACCCAAGCGCTGGACGACCGACTTGAATCCATCCGGGTAGACGTGAAACAGTACCGTGCCCAGCTCATGGCCTCCGCACCCAATGCCGCCAAAAGCAAAGGAATCGGCTCAGGAAGTGGCGTCCCTACAGGCGCAGGAGTCGGAATGGTCAGCGGGGCCGCCTCAGGAGCCGGAATTGGTGCGATGGCAGGAGGGGGAGATGGAGCCGCCATCGGCGCTGGGGCAGGAGCTTTAGCAGGCATGCTAATTGGGGCTATCATAGCCAACTCCGAGCAGGAAAAACGGCTCGAACAGGAACGATCCGCCCGACGGGCTGCTATCTCTGCGATCGAACGCGAGGTCGGCGAGTACCAGCGCAAACAGATCCGCGAATTAGAAAACGAGCTCCAGCAAGAAAGCACCAAGCAGGAATCCACTCTCGCCCGTCCCACCCCAACCAACTAGAACTACTCGATGGCAAAAACTGCAAAAAAGGAGGCGGTATCGCGTCGGATCATTCTGATCGGAATCTGCATCGGCGCAGCCCTTCTCCTTGGCCTTCTCAACTTCATCCAATTCAAACCTCTGCTTGAGGCCGAGCTTTACACTCGCGATCTTCGAGTTCGCTTTGGCCAAACCGCACCCCTCTCACCCGAGATTGTCTTCATCACGATCGATAAACCCACTTACAAGGATATCCTCTCGGAAGAAGAAATCGCCGCCGATCCTGCCCTAGCCGAAATGTCGATAGGCTCTTGGCCTTGGCGCCGATCCGTTTGGGCCAGCGTCATCCAACGAATCTCCCAAGCGGGTGCGAAGGTGGTCGGCCTCGACCTCATGTTTCCTACTCCGAAGGACGGGGACCAAGAGCTTCTCCAAGTCATGGATCAGGAGGGAAGCCATGCCGTCTTGGGTGGAACGTTTGAAGAAGTCAGCAATGCAGGTCGCACCTCCGTCCAGCTTACCCTCCCCGCTGCGCTGGCTTCTCTCGGGGCATCGGAAATTTCGAAAGATAATCCTGCAGGGCGTGTCGGTTTTGTGAATCTTTGGCCTGAAAAAGACGGAATCGTACGCTCAGCCGATTATCAGCGCCAATTCCAAGATATTCCCGCCGTCTCACTCGCATGTCGTATGCTCGAAAAAGCAGGCTATGCCGATCGAATTCCTGCCCAAGGATCAGGCATCCTTCGTTTTGCAGGCCCACCTAACTTCAACTACAAGGCCATCCCCGTCTATCAACTCTTTGTTCCCTCCACATGGGAAAAGGTTTTTCAAAACGGGGAGATGCTCAAGGACAAGATCGTCCTCGTAGGCCCATACGGAAACTGGTCAAAAGACGTCATCCGCACTCCCTACCCCAACCCGATGCCTGGACCCGAGGTCCACCTTGCGGCACTCGGAGCCGCTCTTTCAGGCAGTTTTCTCCAACTTCCCCCTGCATGGATGTTCCCCACTCTAGTCATCGGTGCGGCTGGTCTCGCCTTTCTTCTCATTCTGGCCACGAAACAACCTATCGTCCGTCTTCTTCTTCTGATCGTGCTTGGATTGGGATACGCCGTCCTCACTTTCGTGATTCAAGATAAACTCAGCCTCATCCTTCCAGCCGTATCCCCCTGCCTCACCCTGCTTTTCGGAGGCATCGGTTGCTTAGGCTACGAGTTCGTCCTTGAACAGCGGGAAAAGCGACGCGTCAGCGGCATGTTCTCTACCATGGTCAGTCCCGAGGTCCTCTCTTACATGCAGGCCGATCCCGACCGCTTCCGCCTGACAGGAGAAAAAAGAATGGTTTCCATATTTTTCTCCGATCTTGCCGGTTTCACCACCATCTCCGAATCGGTCTCTGCCGAGGACCTTGCAAAAATCCTCAATCGTTACCTCACCCCGATGAGTGATCTCGTTACCAAATACGGCGGCTATATCGATAAGTACTCAGGCGATGCAATCATGGCCGACTTCGGAGTCCC
>CAMDXQ010000024.1 GCA_945878585.1 Akkermansia muciniphila | reverse complement strand
CGAGCGACAGGAAAACCCCTCGACCCCGAAGCACACCTGAAAGTTCTCGAATCGAAAGTTCAGGAACTATCCCAGTGATCTCCTCAAACCAGATTTCCCTCGTTATCAGTACCTACAATCATGTCCGACCGCTGGAACTTTGTCTGGCGGGATTCCGGCAGCAATGCTCTCAGCCGATGGAGATTATTATCGCCGACGATGGCTCCGACTCCCCCACTCGCGATCTGATCACTCGCCTCGCTCTATCCTTTCCCTGCCCGGTTCACCACCTCTGGCACGAAGACAAGGGCTTTAGAAAAAATATCATCCTCAATCGCGCTCTCGCTGCCGCAAAGGGGGACTATCTCGTTCTCACCGATGCAGACTGCGTTCCCCACCCGCAGTTTCTCGAGGACCATGCCTCTTTGGCCGAGCGTGGATTCTGGGTGCAAGGTCGCCGCTCCTATCTTTCGCTAGCCGCCTCCAACACCCTCCAACCCGGCCCAGCCGTTCCCAGCCTTCGTCTTCTCCTCGCCGGCCAATTGTCGGGTGCCGCCAAAGGCTTTCGTCTTCCTATCCCTCTGATTCGTCGAAACACCGCCCAACGCGGAATCATCGGTTGCAACATGGCCATGTGGAGAAGCGACCTCCTCGCCGTCAATGGTTGGGACGAGGAGTACGAAGGATGGGGCTTGGGCGAGGACTCGGATATTGGCTCTCGGCTCTACCATCTGGGCCGACCACGCAAATTCGTCTATGGTCGGGCAATCCTTTATCACCTCCATCACCCGATTCTAAATCGTGACCACCTTCCCAAAAGCAAAGTCCGACTTGAAGAAACCCTTCGGACAAAAAAAGTCCGGTGTAGCAAAGGGGTGAATCAATATTTGAAATGATGGTGCCGCCACCTCGCCTCGCTGCTGGCCGCCACTTTCTTGCTAAGTCTTTTTTACCCTTACTCTTCCAGGCTCCAGAATGACCAAAGACTTGGGAAGTTGATCCATCAATTCTTGATTTACAAGAGCGCTTCTTACGAGCCGGCCAATTGCCTTAGCGCCACAACTGTCAGGCACGTGGACAACTACGATTCCTGGAGAACTTCCGACAGGGTAGTTTCTTGTGTCTGCAAAATCAAAGTCGCACGTGAGTAGGATAAGGCCGTGTTTTTTGGCATATTCAATGACGACTTCATCTCTAGTGCTCCCAGGCATCTGTTGACTTACCTCGCACGCCTGATGACCCAGGCCCTCTAAAATCCCCACAAGGGATCTCGGTAAATTTGCGTCTAGAAGAAATTGCAAGGCAACTAAACTGGAAGAGGATGGTGCACCTCTTGCTCTAAAAGAGAGCCTGCGTAAGCCACTGCACCTCGAACTTGTTCCTCCTTCAATCCATACTCTTTTGCCACCTCTTCGACAGACATCCCTCCAGCAAGACCCCCAACGAGCACAGAAACTTGAACTCTAGTCCCGCGAATCACTGGCTTGCCGTGACAAATCGCGGGATCAATTAGAACTAAGCTTTCCATATACCCTAATTACTCCTGCGGGCCGCCTACTTCAACTTAAACCTCTGCTTTTGCCCGCGGCCATTGCAGCACCCACGATTCCGGCTTCGTTGTGAAGCTTGGCAGGAACCACTTTCGCCCTAACCCCTTTCGCTGCTCTCGGCAGCCACTTTTCCGCTCTTTTACTTACTCCTCCCCCCACAATGATCAGATCTGGATTGATCAAGCGATCTACCTGCTGAAGGTACTCCCGAACCTTTCGCGACCACTTTTTCCAGCTCCAATCGTTTTCTTCCCGGGCTTTTGCGCTGGCCGATTTCTCCGCATCTTTTCCCCGAATCGTCAGATGCCCTAGCTCCGTATTTGGAATCAGCTCTCCTCGATGAAAAAGGGCGCTCCCGATTCCTGTTCCTAAGGTGATCATCACGATCACCTCTTTCTCTTTTTTTCCTGCCCCGTGATGGACTTCTGCCAGTCCAGCGGCATCAGCATCGTTGATCACAATAAACTTTTGCCCCGTCGCCTTCTGAAAGATCTTTGCAGGATTTTTGCCCACCCACTGAGGCGAAAGATTGACCGCCGTCTCGACAATTCCCCCTCGAATCGGCCCGGGGAACCCCACCCCCACCGCCCCCTTCCACTGAAAGTGCCCCATCAGCTTCTTCACTGCCCGAGTCAGTGCCGCAGGAGTGGCCGGATGAGGAGTCGGTACATGAACAGGATCCCTTTTCAACACCCCCTGGGGAAGTTGGACCAATCCCCCTTTCACCCCCGTTCCACCAATATCGATCCCTAAAATCATCATCGCTGTTCAATATGAACCGATCCCATCCGCGGAACAGCCCCAGATTATTCGCAGTACCGTAGCCAAGCCATAAAACTGCTCCCAAGCAACTCGAAGCCAGATGCGAACAAAAGGCTGGGTGGCGCTTGTGCTCTCCCGAAAGCCTGCAAAATTTCAACTCAACTCATGGACAACCCTGCTAAACTTCAGGAAGAGCTGGAAGGGTTCTGCGGTTTGGGAATGTACGACGAGGCTCTCCGCCGCATCACCCAAGCGCGCCGAAAAGGAGATCACAGTCTAACCTTGGATTTTTTGCGCACTCGAATCCTCCGAGCTGCCGGTCGCTTTGTGGAACTTAAAAAAACGGCGGAACAACTTCGCCGCCAGCGCCCCGAAGAACCCGAAGTCTGGGTCTCCTTGGCAGATGCCGTCCGTCACCAAGACTCCCTTCAGCAGGGACGCTCCATCCTTCTTGAAGCTGAACGTAAATTCCCCGACAACCCCCATATCAAATTTCAACTCGGCTGTTACCATTGTCAGTTGCGTGATCTGGATAAAGCTCGTTCCTATCTGCAGGCTGCCATTCGCCTGGATGAGTCGTGGGCGACCGTTGCCAAGGAGGATGCCGACCTTGCTCCCCTTCGAGAAAAGTCCTAAAGATCTTTCTCTCGTCCTTCTAGGAACTTTTTTTCTTCTGGCAGGGTGCGGTTTTTTTCGACCGGTTGCCGACAAAAAAACTCCTGTTGCCCAGCCTCTTCCCATTGTCCTTCCCGCCAACTTCTCTACCGGATACCGATGGGTTCTCGACCCTCCCCTCCAAGCCGCCCATCTCCTGGATGAATCCTACTCCTCTCCCTCCCTCCCGGGGGCCCCTGGCCATCAAACCCTACGCGTTGTCTTTCCTAGAGAGGGACGCTTTACCTTAAGGTTTTCCTACCGGCGCCTCTGGGAGTCCACCTCCGTTCCCGCTGCCCAAACCACTAATTTTGTAGTTCAAGTTCTTCCGGGACATAAAAACCACTCCATAATGGAACAACTCTTTCCTCCCCAATCCTCGGATTCGCTTGTTCCCCAGCCGGAAGAGGAGGCTCCCATGCCCTCGACCAATCGAATCCAGCTCCGCCGCCCTTAATACAGCGGGACCAGATGCTCTGTCCGGATCCATCCGACATCCTGGTTCGGCATCCGGATTTTACTCCAACCCAAAAAGCTTTTCTCCAGATGGGCTATCGATCCTGGGGGATAGGCCTTTTCTGCCTGAGGCTCCACTTCGGTTGGAACGGAACGCAGCGGCTCAACATCCACAATCATCACTGCATCCCGATCAGCTAATTTGCCGTAAATTCCAAGAGCCGAACCTCCTCCGCCCACGCCAAGAAGTCCGGCCAACAAAGTCACCACTCCTATCCGGAATAGAATGCTGCTGTTCTTTTCAAAATATCCCGACGCTAACAAAAGGCCTGCACTGAGGGCACATGTCGCGATCCCCAAAATCAAAATCCCTTGCCATCCAAAAACCCCAAACCTGCTCGTCAGCCAAGCCGCCCCCTGATCATCCCAGAGAGCGAGGACGGCACCATCCAGCTGATCCGCCCCTTGAGCGAAAATTCTCGTATTCCATGCGACCGTCGCCGTATTGGGAGAAAGCAGGTAAGCGGATAAGCCGTACGCTAGCGCCCTTTCCTTATCCCCTATCTGATAATACGCCAACGCCAGATTATTCCGGACGAGCGGATCTCTTCGGTTTTCAGAAAGCTTTTTCTCCCACGCCTTCTTCGCCTCAACAAAGCTTCCCACACGATAAAGCGCCAGTGGGTCCTCTTTTGTTGCCTCTTTCGAGCTCTTCACTTCCTCCGGTTTTTGTTGCGCAACGAGCGGAGTCGCTTGCGCTAAAAGGAGAAATGCTCCCATCATCCAAGGGACTAAATTTCGCAATCGGAACGTCGCCCAAAAGCTCAGCTTCGGCAGGTCAATTCGCATCGCCAACTGCTCCGCTTGGTCGGACCAACCTCCATCCAGATTTGGATTTCGCCCATACAGTCCGTTTTCGGAAAGCTCCCAACACTTTGCCAGCACTTCTTGGTCTCCTTGGGATAAAGTCTGAATTTCCTGTGCAATCGCCCCCCAGGATGGAGTTGCCCCTTCGACTCCCAAAGTTCCCGCAACCGCTTTCTGCCATATCAGAAGCGCCCTCTCCCGAACTCTTTCGTTCTCCCCGTCCTTACGGATTGAAGCCACCGCCGCTTTCCAAGCCTCCAAAGCCTCTTTTCTTGTTCTTTCTTCATCCGTAAAAACCGCCCACTTCTTCGCCCACCCCCACCATGCCCACAGCAGGACCAGCCAAGGAAGAATTCCGATCCCTGCCACCCAACCAGCCCGCCAAGGCGCCCATCCCCGCCCCTCCCCATCCAGCGGTTCCCGTGGCAAAGCAGGCTCCCCGTACGGGAGCGGTTGTGCAGACCGTCCCGCGGGATTTACCCCTGTCTTTTTCTCAGTCTGTCCTGCGCTTGCAGTAGCCCCAGCGGGCGGCGGCGTCAAAGCCAACCCTCCTGCTCCCCGAGTGACACTGATTTTTGGCGGCTTCGCCTCAAGAGTTTCAAAGGCCTTCTTCTTGGGATCAAAATAGGAGAATTTCACCGGCGGCAGTTCGAACTCCCCACTTTGGGTTGGAATCATCACTAAATCTTCCACAATCGCTCCCGTGAAAATTTCCGTGCCGTTGAATTCCCTGCGCAACTTGGGCTGAATCGTTCGTATCTGGTTTGGGACAGATCGAGCCGGCAACTCCACTCCCATCGGCCAGTTTCCAGTTCCCCGCAACGTTAAGGTCCAAGTCACCGGCTCTCCCTCCCCCACCTGCTCTGGAACCATCTTTGATTCTAAAACAAACTGCCCCACCGCACCCTTGAATCCGGCAGGCGCATTTCCCGGCAGGGGCTCCACTTGAATCGCTACTGGAGCCGCCACCGCCTCGACCTCGACCGAGCCCGGGGCCGTGAAGAAAAAGGATCTTCCCCCCGCCGCCGTGTCGATATCCAGTTTTTGTCGAATCGACGGCAGCTCAAAAAGTCCCGCTTTCGGTACCATCGCCCGGGTGTGGAATTGCAACCCCTGATTTCCTCCCGGCCCGATCTGTTGACCCCGATCCCACGCCTCGGCCGTGAAGTTCTGAACGTCCCACAACGGGGTGGTCTTTACCCGACCACTCCGATTTCCCGTCATGACAACCCTATAATTCACGTCGAAAACCTCACCCATATACGGCCGCCGGGGCTCCGCCTGGGCCGAGGCTTGCACAGCATCGGGCGGAACTACCTGACTTCCTGGATTCGGAGCCTGATTCTGAAAGGGGTTTGGAGGAAATGGAAAATTCGGACTCAACGGATTCGATTGCCTCGTCCGCTGGGCCGCGCCTGCCGTGACATCCAAAGACAGCGCAGGAACCGCAATTCTCCCTTTGTCGGTTACGACTTCAAAAGATGGAATTTTAATTCGCCCGCTTTGCCCCGCCTGCACTGTGTACGTCAACGTGGTGGAGGAGCTGGTTTGAAAATTGATCATCGAAAAACTGGTGGCTCTTCCCGGTTGCCCTGAAAATTGCAGGCCCGATACGGCGGGAAGATTCACGCTTCCTTTGGGCTGACAGTCTGTAAACACAAGATCCAGCGAAACCGCCGCTTCGGGAGGGATCTGCCCTGGGTCGTTCCACACCACGCTTTGTCCATGCGCTACTGCTCCCAATACCATTCCCATTGCTATGATTCGCAGAAAGTTTTTCATAAAAGTTACCATGGCTTGGCTGTCGAAGAGGGCGACGGCCTTTGATCTTTCGGTTGCAGCCTTTGCTGCAACAGGGCCGGACTGTCCGATTGTCTCACCTGATCCAGCCTCGCGGTTGCTTCAACAGTATAGGCATCCCCTGAATCCTCCTGCTTCTTTTTCCCTGTTCCCCCCCCCACAGTGCGCATTCCAGATGCCGCCTCCTTTTCCGATTTTTTCGACTCGTTCTGGCCCTTGCCCGACCCTTTTTTTGCCTCTTTTTTGCCCTCTTCCTTTTTTTCCTCCCCCATGCTTCCAAATCCAGCGCTGTTGTCCTGAATCGGAGCCAGGTCATCCTCCTTTGCCCGATCTCTCATGGTTCCCTCCTGCTCCTTACTTGAGCTGTAATCCTTGATCTGGTTCGGATCCTTGCCTTTTCCTTTCGCCTCTTGCTGCTTTTGATCTCTGCCTTCCCCCTCCGTTTCAGAACCCTCCCCTTGTGAGTCCCCTTTCGATTCCCCCCTTTCTCCACCTTGCCCTCCTCCACCAGGCGATGGCGGACTCTGGGAATCCTTCCCCTCCCCTCCCTCACTTTTCTTTTCAGACTTCTCCCCCTTTCCGTTCTGCTCATCCTGCGGATCTCCCTTCCCATCTCCTGACTTCTTATCTTTTTTCTCCTTATCTTTCTTGTCTTTTTCAGAACAATCTTTCTTCGAGTCCTTCTTTTGTTGCGATGGTGGTGGCGGGGGCGGTTGAAGTTTTTTCAACTCATCTCGCAACCGAGCCCAGTCTGCCGCACGTGGATCGATCCGCTCTCCTTCATCCACCCCCGCCAAAGCATCCCCCACCATGTGCCGCCAAGGAGCCTGCCCATCTGTCATCCCCTTGCTGGTTTCGTTTAGTTTTTCCACCGCATCGGGTCTTTGTCCGAAACGAATGGTTTCCTCCGCCATCGTCGCATAGTCCTTCGCGGGTTTTTTGCCCTTCTCCGCCATCGCCGCAACTGTTGCCGTCAGCCCCGAGGCCGAATTTTCCCTAGGAGCAGTCTGGGATGAAATCGCCCCACCCACACCGATCGAGCTCAGCCCGAGAATAAAAATCGTGCTCCACCCTTTCATGCGTGGACCCTCTCTCTCTTTTCTTTGGAAACCAGTTTTGTGCTCTTTTTCATCACTGGCGGCAATGCCGCCTCACCTTGAGTAACCGCGCCCATCGCAACACGGCGCCGGCTCGGAAGCACAGGCATTTCTAGGGCCAGACTTAGCGCCAATAGAAAAACCGCCGGAGCTAAAGCCCACTGAAACCGCTCAGCTTGACGCGCTTCCCTTGTTTTTGAAAATTCTCCTGATTTTCCCTGCTCAATCGTCTCTTGAAGGAGATCCTTCACATCGACCCAGTTGGACGCTTCGCGATAGGCCCCGCCTGTTTCCGAGGCCAACGCCTCTAGTGTGGACGGCTCCAGCCGCGTCAAAACCGCGGCCCCTCTCTCGTCCTTCATCACCCCACCTTGTGCATCCGGCAAAAGCGCCCCTGCTACGGTTCCAATTCCCAGCGAAATCACTTTCACCTTTTTCTTTTTCAACTCCTCCAAAGCCGCTTTCCAGCCGGGGTCATGGGCTTCCCCGTCACTCAGGACAATGAGAAAACGGTCCGCGGCCGAGCTTTGCCCAAACGCTTCCGCGGCCACCCTTAACATTCCTGCATAATCGGTTCCCGCCTGCGGAAGGTAGGAAGGATCCAGCCCTGGAAGAATATCCCGCAAGACCTCATAATCGGAACTGAGCGGAACTTGCAAAAAAGATGTCCCGGCAAAAACGGCCAGCCCCACCCGCTCTCCCTGAAGCTCATCCAGCAGATTCCCAATGAGAAGCTTGGCCCGCGCCAACCGAGTGGGTTTCACATCTTCCGCCAACATGCTCGCCGACAAATCGACCGCCAATAGAACTTCTCGCGACTGATCGAACACCGTCTCTTCCAAATGCCCATATTGAGGTCGAGCCAAAGCGGTCAAAGCCAAAACCATTCCCGCGCCCAACCAAAATCCTCCCCTTCGTCGCGTCGCTCCAGGACGATCCACCACCGCCCGTGCCCCTGCCCAACGCCTCATAATCTTCGGGAGGGGCAGAGTTCCTGATCCACCTCCCTTTCCCCGAAAAATGAGCCAACACACCACCGGAACTAGCGGAAGTAGCAGAAAAATCCCGGGCTCCTCCCAGTGCACGCCAAGAAAACTCATGCCGCCCTCCCCCATCGCCCGGGCCGTGCCCAGGCCAATCCACCCAGAAACGCCACCGCCCCCGGTCCAACCCATGCAAAATACCACTCGTGTGCCCGAAGCTGTGACTTGGCGCTAAACTCGATCCTCTGCCGTTTGTCGATCGCCGCAAAAGCTGCCTCCGCTGTTCCCACATCCATCGCTCGAAAGAATTTTCCGCCCGTGGTCTCTGCAATCCTTTGCAAAGTGTCTTCATCCAAATCGGAAATCGCCTGTCGGTATCCCAACTTTCTCCCTGCATTATCAATCACCGGCATTGGCACCACCCCCGGCTGCCCCGCCCCGATCGTATACACGGGAATTCCTTTCGCCTTCGCCAACTCCGCTGCTTGTCGCGGGGCCAGCACTCCGCTGTTGTTCGAGCCGTCAGTCAAAAGAATGATGAAGGCTCCCTTTCTCTGTCCGTCTTTTTCTTTCTCCGCCTGCTCTAACCGAGATACGGCCAACCCCAGCCCGTCTCCCACTGCGGTCGCGTCTTCGACAAGTCCAACTCGGAGCCGTTGGATCTGCCGCGCCAACCACTCGTGATCAAACGTCAGCGGGGACAGCGTGTAAGCCCGCCCCCCATAAATCACCACTCCGATTCGGTCGGTCGGCCTTTTTGAAATGAACGCCTCGATGATCGGCTGAATTGCCTGCACTCGATTAATTCTACCCGTCGGTCCTTCGTAATCCTCCGCCAGCATGCTGGGGGAAAGGTCGATCGCCAGCATGATGTCATACCCTTTTTGCCGAACCTGTTTTTTTTCCTCCAGCTGTTGGGGCCGGGCCAATCCAACAATCAGCAAAGCAAGGCCCACGCCGGCCAGTACCGAGGGCCCCCGCCCTAGAGAAATTGTTGGAGTTCCTGCCCACCGTGCTACCCGCGGAATGACCAAAACGGGGCGGGAGCGTCTTCCCCTCCACCACACCGCCAATGGAATGAGGAGTAGCGCCAACAGCCAGAGTGGGTCAGCCAACGTCCATCCTCCTGGCAAAAGTGTCGGACTCATTTTCTTGCCCCCTGCATTCTTCGGCGGAAGAAGGTGATCAGCGAATCGAGCAGATCCCCCTCCGTGCTCGCAGTCAATCTCTGCAGCGGGCTGGGAAACCACTCCAGCCAAGCCGCCTCCCTCTCCGCCACCCACTGCGCATGCTTCTGCTGGCTTTCCCTTGTCCCCGTATCAAATGCGAGAACTTCCCCCGACTCCGGGTCCACTACGGGTAAAATTCCCAACGACGGAAGCTGAATATCCCAGGGGTCGTCCACTCTCACCCCAATCATCTCGTACCGCTTCCGCAAAGCCGCCCAACCTGGACTCACCGGTCTCGGCGGAAAATCCCCCAACCAGAGAACAATGCTGTGCTTGGGAAAAGCATGGAAAAAAAGTTTCCATTCCAGGGAGGCTTCAGAACCGTCCTCCAATTTTGGAATGGGTTGCGCCAGCAACGTCGCTGCGGTCCGGACAATATTCACTCTGCCCCGGACAGGTTGCCGAACATGGTGCCCCGCCGGGGTGGCGTGCCAAAATCCCACGCGATCCCGATTTCCCGCAGCCGTAAGAGCAAAGAGCGCCGCCAACTCCAACAGGGCCTCTCTTTTGGTGCGTTGTCTGGAACCAAACTGCAGCGCTGGTGTATCCTCCAATAAAATCACGACCGTCAACTCCCGCTCCTCGATGAATTTTTTTCGGTAAAGCTCCCCCAACCGTGCCGAAACGTTCCAGTCCACATCTCGGACGTCGTCCCCAAACTCGTATTTCACCACTTGATCAAACTCCCGTCCCCGCCCCCGAAAAGCGGAACGGTATTCCCCCCCCAGAAAAGAGTCTGCTGCCATCCGAACGCGCCACTCCAACTTGCGCAAAAGGGCAAGCGGGGCTTTTCGAGCCACCTCCCCAGGCGCCATTGCCGTGCTCATGGTCGCTGTACTTCCCCTCCCTCCTCAGTACACGGCAGGAACGGGAATCCGGTCGAGTACTCCCCCTAAAATTTTATCGGTCGTCGTTTCCTCCGCCTCGGCTTCGTAGGTCAATCCCACCCGGTGGCGCAGGGAGTCCAAAAACACGTTCTGCACCACTTCCGGCGTGGCATGGTCCATTCCGTGCAACCACGCGAGAGCCCGACTCGCCTGAACCAGCGCCAATGAGGCCCGCGGACTCGCGCCATACGACAAAACTTTTCCACCATTCCCTGCTTCCGCTGCAGCAGCCTCGCGAGTCGCCCTCACCAAGGCCAACATGTATGCCTGCAACGGCGGGCTAAGATGAACCGCGTCCACATGGCTTCGCATTTTTAAAAGCTCCTCTCCAGAGGACACGGCGGTGAGTTTGGGTTGCATGCTCAACTGCCCCCACCTCTCCATCATGGCCCGCTCTTCCCGCTCCGACGGATAGTCCACCAAGATTTTGAACAGGAACCGGTCAGTCTGAGCCTCGGGCAATGGATAGGTCCCCTCCTGCTCCAACGGATTTTGTGTAGCCATGACGAGAAATGGTTTTGGCAAAAGGTGCGTCTCCCCGCCGATCGTCACTTGCCTCTCCTGCATCGCCTCGAGCAACGCGCTCTGCACTTTGGCAGGGGCCCGGTTAATTTCGTCCGCCAACACCAGATTCGCAAAGACAGGCCCCCGATGAACGCGAAAGGTCCCTTCCTTGGGTTGAAAAACCATCGTACCCACCACATCGCTCGGCAAAAGATCGGGCGTAAATTGAATTCTCTCGAAATCCAGCCCCATCGCAGACCCCAAGCTTTTGATCAAAAGCGTCTTCGCCAGCCCAGGCAATCCTTCCAGCAAAACGTGCCCGTTTGCCAAAAGCGCCACGAGAAGTCTTTCGATCACCTCGTCCTGCCCAATGATCGCTTTTTGTACCTCATCCCGAATTCGTTGTGCCCACTCTTTGCCGTTTGTCATAAATCAGAATCCTCCTTCATCATAATATCCCCAACCCCGTCTAGGATTTCAACCCCCGCGAAGGCTCTTTTTTGGAGCCTCCCCTTATTTCGCCGAAAAAACCACCACCCCCTTTTCCAGCTTCTCCAACCGCGCCTCTTTCGCGCCAGGGAAAAGAACCGCCTGCTGAACAATGCTTTCGATCCACTGGTTCCACGTCCTCAGGACCAGTGCTGGTGGCAGAGGAAGTTTGCCCAAACTTGCCTCGACCCGATAGACCTCCTCCCCTTTTTCTGACCGACTAAAAAACAGTCGATGCCTCAAAAGAAGGTTCTGTCCCAACCACCGCCCAGTTCGATCTAACGTTAAACCTCCCTCCAAAAATTCAATCCTCCACCCTTCCGTACTCGCCGCTAAGACATCGGTCACTCCCAAAGGAGCAAAGCGCAATCTCCTGTTCCACCAAGCATTGATTTCTCCGTCCGTAAGTCGAACCTTCTCTGGCATCGGCTGCCCTAATCCCGCTTGCTGCCAGAGCATCTCCTCCATCTGGGCCGCGTTTGCTTGATCCGCTCCTGCAAGCCTGTCGGGCGTCGTCACCGCAAGCACTGTCGCGCGCGACACCAGGGCAAAAAGAGCCATCCCCGCCAAGGCCCAGGCCGAACCTTTCCACCAAGCTCGATGCCTCAACAACTCCACCACACCGTGAAATAAAAAACTGAACCCCAACAACCCGCCCCCGGCCAACAGCCCAAGCCCTGCCAAAAAAAATGCCTGGCCGAATAGGAGCGGGGGCAAAGCAGGGCTTTGAATTTTTTCTAAAAGGGCGGCCTTTGCCACTTCCTGCCGTGCCCCCTTTTCTTTTTCCCACTCCACAGTGTCCAGCCACCGTCCCTCGAACTTTTTTTTGCCGTCTCGCTGCTGCTCCACTTCAATCTGCCAAGGCGCAGTCAACTTCTCCACCTCCTCAGCTCGCTCGGGAAACTCCTTCTTTAAAGCATCGAGAACGGCTACCTGCCTCTCTAATTCCTCCAGCGTATAGCTTTTCCTGAAATCGTGTGGGCTGGGCATCGCTTTCTCCGTTGCCGCAGCAAAGGCCGCTTCCGCTTGAGCCAGTGCCTCGGGATCTTGCGGACTGGGCATTTTGTCCAACCTCTCTTTCCAGCCTTCCACCTCTTTCTGCAACGCTTCCTGAAGATTGGGATAGAGAGATTTGGCCTCCAATAGTTCGTTGATCACACTCACCGCCACCTCCCGAGATAACTCCTGCTCTGCCGTTGGAAGGGAGGGAATTTTCTTGAGGACTTTCTTCTTGGCCACCTCTCGCTGGGTTCCGCTGTTCTCCTTGAAAAAAACCTTCCCGCCCTCCTCTTTCACATCTTGGGCTGAAACAAGAGCGGTTCCGCCTTCCGACTCCAGCACCAGTAGCTCTGCCCATCCCGCACTGGAACAGAGCAACCAAGCTCCCAGAACCCACCCAGCAAATCGATCGATCAAGAAGAAAGCTTCCGCACAGCTGCCACGATGTCTTTCGGACCCATGCCGAAATGTTCATAGAGCTCACGAGCGCTGTAGGCCGAACGCCCGAACTCCCCATGCATCCCGATCGCCGCCGTTTTCAATGGAACTCCTTGAATTGCCAAGGCATGAACCAGCATCGCTCCCATTCCCCCTGTGATCTGGTGATCCTCCACCGTGACCAATCGGCCACCCGCCGCGGTCACCGCAGGTGCAATCGTTCCCAGATCGGGCCGGTTCACAAATGGATTGTCGATCACCGTTGCTTGCTTCCCCTCTTTTGCCAAAATCTCCGCCGCCTCGAGTGCCAACGGCACCATCGGTCCGCACGCAACAATCACTCCATCTTTTCCGTGCCGGAGGATTGTTGCCTTGCCCCAAGGATAGCCGTCCGGCCGCTCCCCCAGCCGCGCTGGAAAATCTTCCCGGCCTGCGAAAAACAGAGCGCTCTCCCCATCTTTTCCTGCCTCTCTTTCTTTGGCCAACCGCTGGAATGCCGCAAACATCAGCGCATCCGCCTGCTCCGAACAGCTCACCGCAATCGCTAGCGTGTGCGGAATCGCACTCACGGCGGCAAAGTAAGTCGTCGCCTCATGGGAGGCCCCGTCCGCCGCATCCTGGAATCCGGCATGAGTGAAGGCGCCCACAATCGGCCCCTGCGAAAGAGCGGACATAATGATCGGCAAATTTCCTTTCGTGATTCCAAATTGTGAAAAGGTGTCGGCCACGGGGAGAAACCCGGTCTTCGAAAGACCCGTGCAGGTGCTCACCATGTTGGCCTCAGCAATTCCGATATCAAACGCGCGACCCGGAACCGCTTTTTGGAATGCCGCCACTCCAGTCGAACCGGGCAAGTCCGCGCTGATCGAAATCACCGGCAAGCCCTCTTGGGCCGCACGGACTGCCGCACGTGCAAAGCCCGCCTGTACTTTTTCTTTTTTCACAGCAGGAGTCGTGGTGACCGCTCCCTTCTTAGCTGCCTGTTTCTCCTCCCACTCCCGTCGTAATCCCTCCGCCCACGCCTTTAACTCAGGCGGCGTCTTTCCTCCGGTAATTTCTTCCACAAACGGAACGATCTTTTCCCCGTCTTTCAGCGGGAAGCCATGTCCCCCCGACGAGCTTTTTTCCGTCTCTTTCACGCCATATCCCTTGATCGTTTTCACCCATAGGCACACTGGTCTCCGTGGATCGCCTTTCGCTTCGGCCAAAGCTTGCTCCACCGCTTGGTAGACTTTTTCCAAATTCTGTCCCTCCGTTACGGGGCGAACATTCCATCCAAGCTGCGCCAAACCGGCAAAGGTGGGTTCCATTGAAAAACTGTCCTCCGAAATCCTGCCCGACAATTTGGTGTCGTTGTCCGAAACCACCAAAATAAATGGGTTGATCTCGTTCCGTCCGGCCATTCCGGGGATCGCCGCCATCGCTTCCTTCGCCTCTCCCTCCATGCAGGCTCCATCGGAAATCACACAAAAAGTCACCCGATCCCGCTTCGCCAGTTTGTCCCCCAGTGCCAACCCCTGCGCCACCGGAATGCCTGAGCCCAACGGGCCGTTGCTCACAAAAACACCTTCTGGATTCAGATGGCTCTCCCCGTGTCCGGTCAATTTGCTCCCAATCGAACGAAACTTTTTCAAGTCATCGAATGTCATTCCGTCAAACGCGTATTGCGAACGGAGCGCGTAAACGCCGTTTTCCGTATGCCCCGCATCATTGACGAAATTGTACGCCTCATGCCAAGGCCGGTTCTTTTCAGCAAACATTACGCCATGGATGGCTGACATGATTTCGGCCAAGGCCGCAGGTCCGCCCCAGTGACAAGCCGCCCCGCCGATCACCGCGTGGGTATCCATTAAAGCCACAAGCACCCGGGTCATGACCGGATCCGCCAACACCACATCCTTCCCGCCAAGATTCCGGACCGATTTTGGATACTTCGGCCCTTGGGTCGGGGTCGGAGCGAGGCGATTGGGAATCTTCAAGGGCCGCAACGGCGGCACTTCGACTGACTTTACGGGTCCTACTTCAGTGGCCATGAGTGAATCTCCTTTTATTTTTTGAAATCAAACGGGCGTGAATCGTAATCGTTGCCGCGCATCTTTGGCAAGGCTCACTCCGCACGGGTTTCGACAGCGCCGGGGGAAATCTCAAGAATAACCCAAGAATCCCCCTTCTGGGGTCGATCATGCGCGCTTGCGTACAAAACTTGGCAATCGCCCGGGATCGCCCGCCAAAAAGCCTTCCGTCTTTCCTCATCCAGCTCTTTCAGTGCGTCGTCCAATAAAAATACGGGCGTTCGTTGCCGCCCCTGCCGGAGCAAGGCCAGTTCGGCGAGTCGAACCGCGAGACAAGCCGACCTTCGTTGCCCCTCCGATCCATACTTGGACAGACTTTTCCCTCCTAGTTTGAAATCCCAATCGTCCCGCTGAGGCCCTGTCAGATTCAACCCCCGCTCTTTTTCTTGTTCCCAAAGCCGGTCTCGTGCCCCCCCTGATTCGGGAACAGGATCCTCCGGCTGATAGGTCACCTTCAGCTTTTCAGCACCCGCCGTCAGTTGCCGATGTGCTTCATCCAAATGAGGGAGAAAAATCTGAGCCAGTTCCTGCCGGGCCGGTTGTAAAATTTTCGCAAGCTCTCCCAATTTTGTCGTCCACGCTTCCCACTCCTCCCGCGATGCCCTCGGTTGGCGCAACAAGGCGGACCTTTGCCTGGCAACTTCCCGGAGTTGACGCAGATCCCCCAATCGGGCGGGCTCGGTTTCCGCCAAGAGCAAGTCAAAGCCTGACCGCCGTTCCGCTGAACCTCCTTCCAAAATCGCCGTATCTCCCCCATGCGCTACCACTGCCATCGCCCGACTCCAAAACTCATCCACTGTCACCCCCGTCCTTCCGTCCACTTCCAACTCCCTGCCGCTTCCCCGCCAAATCATCCCCAAACGAACAGGCCCGGCTTCGTCCGCCCACGAGCCCTCCACTCGCCAACCTTCCGCGCCGTGCTGGGTTAAATCCCGCAAAGCACGGGTTCGAAACGATCGCATTCGGGCAAGGAGCGAGACCGATTCCAAGAGCGTAGTTTTCCCGCGGCCGTTCGCCCCCCGGAGCAGGACCCTCGGTCCGAGGTTCTCCAACTCAATCGATGTGTGACAGCGGAACGAGGTAAGCCGGAGTCGCCGAAGCACGCGGAACGGCTCAGGCCGTCCGCATCGGCATGATCACGTACAAAAACGGTTTGTTGTAGCGAATCACGCCGGGGCTGAGCTCATCGATAAAGTCAAAGTGGATGGTGTCGTGATCGATATTCTTCAGAGGATCGACCAAAAATTCGGGGTTGAAGGCCATCGTAAACTCTTTTCCTTTGTACTGCACCGGGATCGATTCCCGCGCTTCTCCCACGTCGGGGGTATTCGCCGCAATCTCAAGATTGTTTTTCGCAAAGGTCAACTTCACCGAATTGGATTTCTCGCTCGAAAGAAGGGCGACCCGGCGGACGGAGTTCAGAAAAAGCTCCCTTTCCAAAGTCACCCGCTCTTTGGCTTCTGCCGGAATGACCTGCCGATAGTTTGGATAGTTTCCCTCCACCATTTTCGCGGCGATCTCGGTGTGGCCAAACGAAAAGAGGATCTGGTTTTCAAGAATGGCAAACGAGACATCCTCTTTGTCCCCCAAGAGGCGCTGAAGCTCCAACACAGCCTTGGCAGGCAGGATGAATTCCCGCTCGCCCGATTTCGGAAAGTCCAGCTCCTGATCGGTCAACGCCAAGCGCCGGCCGTCAGTTGCGACAATCGTTAATTTTCCATCCTTCAAACAAAGCAGGAGCCCGTTCAGGACATAGCGCTTCTCGTCCGCGGACATCGCATAGGAAACTCTCTTGAGGAGCTCCTTGAGGGCTTTCTGTTCGATTTTGTAGATCGGATTCTTGTCGGTCGTTTTGGAGGGGAATTCCGGAATGGCAGGAAACTCTTCCGCCGGCATTCCCATAATTTTGAAGAAAGCCGCGCCACACCGCATCGTCGCTCCCAGCTTGGCGTCCACGTCCAGGGTTAACTCCTCCGAAGGCAGTTCTCGAATGATGCTAAAGAGCCTCCGGGCTGGCAGGGTGATGGATCCGGGTTTCTCCACTCCGACCTCACACGAGGTCCGAATCCCAATGTCCAAATCGGTTGCTGAAATCGTCAGCTCGTTCTTTTCCGCTTTCAGCAAAAGATTGTTCAAGATCCCGATCGGGGTTCTTGAACCAACTACGTTTTGGACGGCAGACAAGGCGTTCAGGAATTTTTGTTTTTGGAGGATGAGTTTCATAAAGTTTGGAAAGTCAGAAGATTGGGATAGGTAGATATAGAAGCAAGTAAACCATAATCATAAGCAGGTGGATAAGCCACCAGATTCTGTGTAAGCCCGGCAAGATCAACGCGTTCGGCCAGGAATAAGCCGTGGATAGCTTTTAAAAAAAGGTGTGCTTGTTGGTTGAGCCTAACTCTTCTCACAGGAACCTCGTCACCATTACGGGGCTATTCACAGCGAAAAATAAAACCTCTCTGTAGCGGTCAGTAAGTTGGCACAAAGTAGGGATACCCACTGGAATAACTTTCGGGCAACCCAAGATCTTTTCGGGAAAATGTTTTTTTAAAAGAGAAAGCACGTTCTGAAAAAAAGAGGGAATCATAAAACTTTTGGGCCGATGAAAGATGAGGCCTGCGGGCATAAACCTTCCGTCATGAAAAAAGTAGAACAAAAAGGCGAAAAACCGGCCGGAACGCGTTTAGCGCTCGGCCGGCTCTTCGAGTTTGTGGGTGAGAAGGCCGACCATCTGATGCAGGCGATCGTCCCCCTGCATCTTCGAGGTGATCGTTTTGCAGGCATGAAGAACTGTTCCGTGGTCTCGGCCACCAAACGACTCCCCGATCTCCTGCAGGCTCTTCCCGGTCATTTTACGGCTTAGGTACATCGCCACCATTCGAGGGAGAGCAATGTGAGCGGGACGACGCTTGCTCGTCATATCTGCGACCCTGAGATCGTAGCCTTCGGCCACGCGCCTTTGGATCAGCTCGATCGTGACGATCGGCTTCGTTTCCTGCTGGATGAAGTCCTTAAGGAGTTCTTCGACTTGCGCCGGGGTGATATGGCGATCGTGCAAGGCAGCCCATGCCGCCACGCGGTTGAGAGCCCCTTCTAGACGGCGGACATTGGTTTTTACCCGTTCCGCAATAAAGTGGAGAACTGATTCGCCGAGACGAACCTGCATCGTGGAAGTTTTCTTCCGAAGAATCGCCAAGCGAGTCTCGATGTCGGGGGATTGCAGTTCTGCGCTCAAGCCCCACTCAAAGCGGGAGACCAGACGCTTCTGCAAGTTGGCCACATCTCCGGGCGGACTGTCGCTCGAAAGGACGATCTGGCGGTTTCCATCGAAAAGGGTGTTGAAGGTGTGGAAAAACTCCTCCTGGGAGCGGTCTTTTCCTGAGAAAAACTGAACGTCATCGATCAGCAAGCAGTCGGCCTGGCGAAAGCGACGGCGGAATTTGACGAGCTCCCCGTGTTGAATCGCAGAGATAAACTCGTTCGTAAATTGTTCGGACGTAACATAAACAATCTTGGCCCCCTTCTTTTTCTGCATGATCCGGTGACCAATTGCATGAAGAAGGTGGGTTTTTCCTAAACCCACAGATCCGTGGATAAAGAGGGGGTTATAAGTCCGGGCAGGAGCATCCGCCACGGCAGTGGCTGCGGCATGGGCGAACTGGCTGTTCACCCCGGCAACAAAGGACTCAAAGGTGTAGCGGCTGACAAGCTCCCCTGTCAGAGGCTTCGACTTTTCTTTTCCTTCTGCTTGGAGCAGATGCTCTTCTGCCGTCGGGGTGGGGCGATCTTTGGATCCAACGACATCGAAACTGATCTTTACCTCGCGGCCGACGGCCAGCGTGGCGCACTCCCGAAGCTGGTTCAGGTAGTTTTCCTCAATCCAGTACTGATAAATGGCATTTTCCACCCCCAAGACAAGGCGACCTGCCTCGTAGCTTAATGGCGCAATCGACGAGAACCAGCGATGGAGTGCGTCGGGGGTGATGACTTTTTCGAGTTCGCGGCAAACTTTGACCCAGATTTCAGGAGGATTGCTCATATGTTTTTTAATTTTCCTTTTTGGTTAGCGGGCAGGAATCATTCGCTCTCAGAAAAAAAGGCGCAAGCGGAATTTTTATTTTTATGAAAAATATTTGTGAATGAGTTCGCTTGACAAATATGCGACGCATAAAAAAAGAGTTTCTCGAGGAGAAAACGAAGGGAAAAATCTTTGCGCGTGCGAAGTTATTCGCGGACCGCTAAAAAAAAATATGTCGCGCGC
>CAMDXQ010000023.1 GCA_945878585.1 Akkermansia muciniphila | reverse complement strand
AGGGGAATCCGTCCTGCGGCGGGTTATCCAGCTTGTCCGGATCATACGGAAAAAAGGGGGTTGATGGTTTTGTTGGATGCTGAAAAGAACGTGGGAATCCAATTGACGGAGAACTGTGCGATGATGCCGGCGAGCTCGGTCAGTGGATTGTACTTTGGTCATCCAGAGGCCCGGTATTTTGCTGTGGGTCCGTTGGGCAAGGACCAGGTGGAAGAGTATGCCAAAAGAAAAGGGGTGCCTTTGCCGGAAGTGGAGAGGTGGTTGAGACCGAATCTGGCGTACGATCCGAAGGGGTAACTTTTGCGCAGAGTGTTGGTGGGGAGAAGGTTCAATTCCATTGACCCATTCCACGACGTCCTTAGATTGTTATCTATGCAAAGTTGGAAAATTTTAGTGGTGGGTAGTGCTCTGTTAGGCGTGTCTCTAAGTGGCCAAGCGCAGGTGGGCAAGAAGGAAGAAGCTAATTTGAAATTTGGGAAGGTTCAGGAGTTAGAGATGGAATTTGTTTCGGTTCCAGATTCGGTGGGCTCAAGCGGGAAGCCGGCCCAAGTGGTGGAGGACAACAAGGCAACTCAGGACGGGAAATGGCTGAGGATTGATGTGCCCTTTTCGACGACCAATAAGTTCACCCCAGAGGTTAAGTTCAAATTTTATCTAGAGGGATATGAGTGCGTTCCTGACACGGAGGGCGAAAAATTTGTCGTCTTATCTGGGGAAGCTCTTTATCGCGATGTACCTGCAGGAAAGAAACACTTTGCGGGGGTCTTTCTGCCTCCCGCCTCGGTATTGCGATTTGCTGGAACCAAGTCTGGTGGAGAACAAGATTGGGCAAAAGGGGTGATGAATCTGAAAGTAGAGGCTGTAGAGGCAGGAGCGCCAGTCGAGGGGGCGTTTGATTTGCAATCCAGCAAAGAAAAGGGGCCGAGCGGGCGGGGGGGGAAAAAAGATCCTGATTGGAATAAGAGTCCTGATGGACAGGAGTTAACGGGAATTCTGCTCCCCATTTATGACACCCCGTTTTGGCCGAAGGACTACAAACGGTATTCCCAACCGAAAAAGCCCTGACGTTTCGGCCTTTTCCCTATGGCGAATTTTGTTCGAAGGCTGGTGTTAGACGTAGGTGCGGGGGAGATCCGAGTTGGAGAAGTCACTCCCGACAAAAAGGGAGTTCCGGTTTTGACCCTTTTGCGTTCGATCGAATTAGGGGCAGATCCGACCAAACCTGCTGAATTTTTTCCTGCTGTGATGCAGGCTGTGGCGGCTCTTGCGAAGGACACCGGAATCAAGCCCGGGGTAGCTACTCTCTGTCTAGGCGGGCCGGCTGTATTTACCCGTGTGATCAAGCTGCCTTTGACGGACCCAGCCCAAGTGGGGCAGATGGTGGGTTTTGAAGCCCAGCAGGCGGTTCCTGCGATCGAGGAAGCGTGTTGGGATTTTCAGGTGTTTCCCCCGGGACAAGCCGGAGCGGCGGAGTTGGAGGCACTGATTGTAGCGATGAAGCGGGAGACGGTAAACGAGACGATGGCGGCGGCCTCTGCCGTTGGAATAAAAACTGACATGGTGGATCTTTCTCCGACTGCGTTGATCAATGCGTTTCGGTATCAGTACCCTGAGGTGGAAACATGCACGCTCATTTTGGAGATTGGAGCGAGAGCGACCAACATTCTTTTAGTAGAAGGAAAAAAGATTTTCTGCAGGGTGGTGCCTTTAGGGGGAGGGAGTGTGACACAAGCGATTGCCGCTGATCTTCAGGAGTCGTTTGCGGGAGCTGAGGTTTTGAAAAAAGCAAAAGGCTTTGTACATCCAGGCGGCTCCTATGAGGAGCCAGCGGATGAGCAGACCGCCCGAATCAGCAAACTGGCAAGAGGGGTGATGACCCGACTTCACACTGAGGTAGAGCGATCGATTACTTTTTACAGGAGTCAGCAGGCGGGGGGGAGACCGACCCGCGTTCTTCTAGCGGGTGGGGGATCAGCGCTGGGGCTGACGGATCTTTTCTTTCGCGAAAAACTAAAGATACCAGTGGAGTATTTTCAATCCTTCCGGCGGATCGCGATTGGGCCAGCAGTGAACCGGGGAGAGATTGGAAAAAATTTTCCTGCATGGGCAAGTTTGGTGGGAGCGGCCTTACGGGCTCTCCCAGATAGTCCATGTAAGATTAATATTCTGGGTTCGGAGCAAAAAGCAGCAGCAAATCGAGTCAAGGATCGGCCTGCGATGATTGCGGCGGGAATCGGGCTCGGGTTGCTTTTACTGATCCCTGGGGTTCATGGGTTTTGGCAGTCAGGAAGATTGCAGGCGGCTCTTTCCCCTCAAACAGCGGAGGTGGAGGAGGCAGAGTTGGTTTTGAATCAAGTCACAGCAGAGCAAAAAAAGGTGACAGAGATTTTGAATTTGGCAAATCAGGCGATCTTGCTTGAGGGAGAGCGGATGAGATGGCCTCTGCTTCTTGAGGAGATTCGCGCCAAAAGCCTTCCTGGTCTGTGGATCACTTCGCTGAAATTGAATGAGTCGACTCCATCTGGCGAGGAACAGGCGCCGCCGGTCAAGCCTCCAGCGGGAAAGGTAGCCATTCCGATTTTAGAGATTGGGGGGTTTTTCGAAACCCAGTCGGAAGCTAAGGATGCAAAAGTGGTGGAAGATTTTAGGATGGCGCTGGAGAAGGGTGGGATATTGCAAAATGTAACAACAACCCAGCGGGATAATCCAGAGCGGGTGGATGGCAAAACAGAGCAGGTGGCTTTGAGATTTGCGTTACGAGCCGAATGGCCGGTGGGCGGGGTGGTTGCAGCGGAGGCGGCAAAAAAGCCGATCAAGCAATGAAGGGGAATTGGAGTCGAACGCAGATCATCTGGGCTGCGGGTGGGGGAGGATTTTTTATCCTGGCGTTATTGTTGGGCTATTTAGGGTGGGGATCTTTAGGGGAAACGCAGGGTCAGGCTCAAGGTTTGGCGGAACGGAAATTAAATCCAGAGTTAGCTGCAATCTTGAACCGAACTGGAGGTGCGGGTGCGGGTCGGAAAGAAGTGGGAGAAATCACCAAACTGGCGGAGGAGGGGGGTAGGGCAGAGGAGGGATTAGTAGGGGGCTGGCGTCAGGGATATGTCGATGCTTCCGGCGAGGGGAAGGGATGGTCGCAAGATGCAAATCAGTGGAAGGATCAGTTAATTGCGGCGAATGATCGTCTGCGCAAGCGGTCAGGTAAAAAGGGAGACAATAGCCGTGTGATTTTAGCAGATGACTTTTATTTAGGGCTACAGGAGTACAAACAGCAAAATCCTCCAGGGGGACAGTTGCAAGCCTTAGCTCGACAACTTTCCGTTTCGGAAAAGTTGGTGGGCCTTCTGATGGAGGCAAAAAAATCGGCGCAAGAGGGATATCCAACCCTTTGTTTATTGGAGTCGATGCAGGGTCCTGCTCTGGCTGCGACAGATGGATCCAAGCTTGGAAATGAGAAAACAAAGCCTGGAGTCCAAGCAGGAGGGGTTTTGCGGGAAAGCTATACGATGCAGTTAGAATGTTCGCCTGAAGTTCTTTATGGGTTCGTTCAGCGATTGGCTCGGGATCCATGGCTTTTCATCCTGGTAGATTTGAATTTGGAAAACGATCTCAAGGAGTTTCCCAAGAGAAGTGAGGTGGCCAAGAAATTTGCTGACGCGAGCAAGCCTCCCGAGGGTGCAGAGGTTGCAGTGGTGGGAGGGAGCACCGCCCCGGAAGGGGTAAGGGGCGGGGCGAATCCTCCTAGTCGGCCGCCTTTGTTGATGGTCTTGGCCGGAAAAGAGCGATTAAAGGTCATATTACGAGTCGATTTTGTGGGCTGGAAAGCAGCAGCTCCAGGGAAAATACCAGAGAAGGGAAAGTCCTCATGAAGATATCTCCTTGGTGGCTGGGTGGTGCAGGAGCACTCGTTATTTTGGGCCTCGTGGGTCTGGCTTTTGGGTTCTTTCAACCGGGGTGGCCAGAACTTGCGGAAGCTACTGGAGGGGGCGGAAAATCGGTACTGTCCGAATTAAAGCAAAAGACGGGTGAATTCACGACGAAACTGGGAGAACTGGAAGAAAAGAAAAAAGATCTCAAGGGCGAACTCAATCGCCATAGGGTGTTTGTTTCGCGGAGTCTGGTCTTTCTTCCGAAAGACGCAGAACCAGTAAAACCTTTGAATCCTGAGCAAGTCACGGAGGACGGAATTCAAGTAGGATGGAAGTTGAAATATGGGCTTTCGCCGGAAGATCCGGACGTAGCCCAACGGGATGAAGATCAGGACGGATTCACAAACCTCGAGGAATATGAAAAGAAATCAGATCCCAAGGACCCGGCAAGCAGTCCATCGAAGTGGGTGAAGGTAAAAATTGCTTCTGTGGATTCTTCCAAGATGTCGGTTAGTTTCTCCGGTAAAAGTGCCGGACGTTATACCTTGCGATTCAAGGCGGGGGCGAAACCCAAAGATGTGGATGTTGGATTAGGGGAAAAGGTGTGGGTGTTAGCTTCCACAAAAGGGATCGAGATTGTGAAAAGCGAGGAAGAGGCGAAAGGAAAAACTGGGGGAACAAATGTTTGTCCACATTCAATCCCCCTTTTGGTGAAGGATTATAAAGATGATAAAGGAAAACGGATGGATGAAAAAACAAAAACAGAGAACGAGTACGACGACTCAATGCTAGTTCTACAGAGAATGGATGAAATCAATGAAACGATTGAAATCAAAATTGATGAACGGGGAAGATCTCGCGGGGTGGAGTGGAGCGTCGGGGATGTGCGGTTGATTTCTTTGGTGCCGGGGGAGGGAGAGATGGGACCTTTCCGCGTTGGGCAAGGTTTCCCTTACGCGGGAAAAACGTTTGTTGTTATCGGGGCAACGCCTCAAAAGGTGACTTTGCGTATGAAGCCTGAAGAGGAACTTGTGGATATTTTGCCGAAAGAGATACTGACAAAAGCTCTCTAGTCATTGGCAAGTTCTTCACGCGGGGCAGGAGGTGGCGTTGACCCGACGGGCTGGTAGGGCGGTATATTCCTTCCTTGTGAGAGTTTTTCTTTTTTGTTTGTGGAGTCTTTGTGTCATAGAAGGGGTCCGCGCCCAAGAAGCTTCAGAGGCTTTGCCTGATTCGGGCAATGCATCTCGTCCTCAAAGTGCTGCAGAGTTGACTCAGAGGGAAATCGATCGCCGCCGGGAGTCCACTTTTCGTTTAAATGAGAATTTAGATTTAGCGGAGAGGTTATACCAGGCAGGGGAATGGGAACATGCCCAGGCGAAGTTTCGTTTGGTCATGCAACAAACCGACCCCCAAACCACGACAGCAGGCTTTTATCATCGGGCACGCACGGGAGTGGCCAAGTCACTTGCCGCCCAAGCTTTGGCTCAAGAAAAGGAAGGGAAGAGCGTAGAAGCGGCAGGCTTGATGAAGCAAGCAGCTGATTTGGATCCAACAAATTCGCTGGTGGCGAAACAAGCCGCATCGATGCAAGAACAGGCGGGGCGTGCGAGTGATCCGTTTGAGGGAAATCCTGCTGTGACAGCCGAATTAGTTGAGAAAACCAAAGAGATTAAGAAGCTTCTTTCTTTGGCGGATCAGTTGATCGAGACAGGGCAGTATCGTTCCGCCCGCCAAAAACTGGACGACGTCCTGAGGATTGATCCGTACAATACGGCAGCTCGGAAAAAGATCGAGTTGGTCGAGCAAAAAAGGATTCAAGTGGCAGACAAGAGGTATGATGCGAGCCGCGTCAAGGCCATGACCCAAGTTACGGAAGCCTGGGCTCCACCAGCTCCTGCACGTGTTGATTCAAAGCAGACACGGGTAACAGGAACGGCAGGGGCATCGAGCGCGGCCGAGATTTTGCAGGCTCTCTCCACGATCGAGATACCCGAGCTTGTCTTCAATGAAAAGCCAGTCCGGGATGCGGTGGAGGAGTTGCAGCGTTTAAGCGAACAGAATGACCCTAAAAAGAAGGGGATCAACATTGTCCTGCGTTTGCCTCCTCCAAGCAATGGGGTTGATCCTGAAGCAGCAACGGTGAGTTTGGAATTACGGAATATCAAGCTCCAGACAGCTTTGAAATACCTGTGTGATCAGATACGGGGCGGGGAAAAGTTACGTTATGATGTGGAGAATAGTGCAGTCTTAATTCTTCCAGTAACCGAAATGGGGGGAGAATTGGAGACGCGTAGTTACAATCTGCCCCCAAGCCTTTTGGCAAATTTGAGCAAACCTGGCAGTCTAACGGCCACAAACGCACCCCCAGCAAAGTCAGCGAAAGAACTTGGGGACGCTGTTTTGTCGAGCATTGGGGTAAATAAGGATATTGAAAACAGTTCAGCTGTTTGTTTTGCAGATACTGGCAAGCTAGTGGTGCGAAATACCCCTATGGAGCTAAGTCGAATTGAGCAGCGAATTCGAGATGCTCAGGGTGAACCGGCGCAGAAGCAGTTTGAAGTGGAAACCAAGTTCCTTTCCTTTACGGAGAACGATGTAAAGAATTTTACGTTTAATTTGCAGATGAGTGGTAGTACCGCGATTCCCAATCCTGGAAGTCCGGGTGCAATCTATGACCCAGGATCAGCGACTGGTGGTACAGACGGTCTGCGGGGAACTGCAGGGCTCAGTCCTGGAGGTGGATCAGTCACAGCGCTCCAGCAGTTGCTTGATCCAACCTACCCCCAAACTGCCTCAAATCAGGTTGGTGTGAATGCCCAAGTGTTTGGCAGAGGTTTCGCTGCAATTCTACAGCTATTACAAAATGCGATCGGCCGAGATTTAGTTGCAGCACCAAGGGTGACTTTGGCCGATGGAAAGCAGTCAAAAATTGTAATTTCGCGAAGAATGTTCTATCCAACTTCCTATACCGCTCCGGTTGTGCCTAATAACGATCAGGGGGTGGGGGCGGGATTCATTCTGCCAAGTAATCCCACCGGGTTTAAGTATCGGGATATAGGAACAACATTAGAGGTTAAAGGGGAGTCTACTTCGATTCCAAAGGCGGTTGACTTGGACTTCGCAAATCTTTTGGTTGAAGATTTTGAGGGATTTGTCGACTACGGAGTTCTTATTGCAGCAGCCCCACTGGATCCGACTACAACCAGCGATACGTCAGTAGGGTCTTCCCCTTATTTAGTTCCTATTTTTTCTAAAAAATCTCTCCAAAGCCGGGTCCGCTTGATTGATGGCGAAACAGTAGGAATGGGCGGGTTGATCTCGGATGTTGTCCAGTTGGTCGACGATAAAGTGCCGATGTTGGGGGATATTCCAATGTTAGGCCGCCTTTTTCGAAGTGAAGCTTCGCAAAAGATTAAGAGCAACCTAGTTATCTTTTGCACGATGAGGATTATCAATCCGGACGGAACATTAGTTTTTCCAGAAGATGATGAAAATCCAGAGTTTGCTCAGAGCGGCTCTTCAGAAATGATGCCTTCTGTTCCATGAAAAAGATTATTCTAACTCTAGTTTTTTTAGTTGGGGGAGGAGTTCTTCCTTCCTTGGTGGCAGGTTCATTGCAGGAACAAGTTGAAAAAGAAACCGCAAAGCGAGAGCAGGCTTTGCAACCATTGCGGGAAGCATTCGAATCAAGTCGCAGGTTGGTTGCAGATGGAAAGAGTAAAGAGGCCTGTGAGGCTTTAGCGAAGGCCTTCGAGGTACTTCCTGAAACTTTGCAGGACACATCTCTTGCCTTAGATGTAAAAAAAACTTTGGCAAAACTTGAGGCTTCATTGGCGGAAACAGCCAGCGAGCAAAACCATTGGCCTGAGACCCGGCGGAGAGCACTTTCCTCGTTGCGCTATGATCCGCAGAATGAAATTGCACTAGCCTTGCTTCAAAAAAGCGATGAGGTTCTGCGCAGAGGGGTAGCTGGCAACGAATCAGTCAATCCTGCTTTGACTACGAAATTCTTTGATCGACTGAACGGGGTGCGTGTCGGACTGGAAGAGGCTGCCACGTTAAGAGAAACGGGGCAGCTGCTAAAATCGGAACAACGTTATGAGGATGTCTTGGAGCTGGATCCTTTCAACCAGGTTGCCACTGAAGGAATCAAGAAGATTTACGAGGAGCGTGCTTTGGTTGCTGAAAAAGCTCGGGATCTATCCAACTTAGAAAGAAGGAGGGAGGTCCGGGAAGCATGGAATAATATATATCCTAAAAGTAGTGCTTCAACTGGCGGGATTGAAATCACAGGAGCGATGACTGCTTCTCCTGCTTTTGCCTTGGAAACAAAGATGCGGAAGACAGTGATTCCCCAAGTCGATTTTTCAGGTGCGGACTTGGAGACGATTCGTCGGGCATTAATAAGTTTGAGCCGAACCTATGACCCAGATGCTTCCAAAGGCGGTGTCAATTTTGTCGTAAGTACCGATGTAGCGAATCCCCAGCCTGTTACACTCCGGTTGCGACAAACGTCTTTAGCTGAAGTCGTGCGTTATATTTCACAAATTGCAGGGGTGAAGGCACGGATCACAGATATCGGGGTGACGTTTGGTCCGTTGGTTGAGAAAAGGCCTGAACTTAATTCTCAGAATTTCACAGTGAGTCCATCTTTCTTCAGGGGGGATGACGGAAAAGAGGCCGGAACTTCAAGTGGACTTCGCGGTGGAGCAGTTCCAGGTAGTGATGGGAACACAGGTGCGGATACTTTGTCTGGGCAAAATGAGCAGAAGAAGCTGATGGCTTTAGGAGTTAGTTTTCCTCCTGGAGCGTATGCTGTCTATAATCAAAAAACGAGCCAACTGAGGGTTGTCAACAATCAAGAAATGTTGGATTTGATCGGACAGTTGATTAGCGCAGCCGAAGAGCAGACTCTTTTGATTCAGGTGGGAGTTCGTTTGGTGGAGATTAATCAGTCTGACTTGGATACGATTACGGTAAATTCAACGTTGGGTGGTTCGGGAATCAACTTACTTTCCCCTGTCCCGGCTGGGCTTGATTCAGGCGGAAATGGGCAGACACCAGCTGCTTCCACACAGAGGGGAGTAAATGCTCAACTCAATCAGATCCAAGGTGTCGGGCTTCTTCCAAATAATACACTCCAGTCATTCTTGCAGTCTGGAGTTTTGGCTGGGACGAACCAGACTAGTTCCTACTCATTGAATACGATGGATCTTGGGGGGACGATTTTGAATGGAATGCAGTTTCGGACTTTAATCCAAGCCGTCTCTCAGAAGAACAGTGCAAATGTCTTGGCGAATCCGTCGATTATTCTAAAGAGAGGGCAAAAAGGTGTGATTGAGGTAACACAAGAGTTTAGGTACGTCGAAGAGTATAATGCACCTCAATCGTCCATTCGAACAATTAATAGTACAAGCACAAATCAGACTGCAAATAATAATAATCTTCAAGGGATACCTGGACCAGAAACGGTGATCGCCTCATTTCCGTCTACAATTAGTGAAGCTGTGCCAATTGGAGTTAAGATGGGGGTTAAACCAGATGTAACGGGAGATAATAGCAGAGTTCTGTTGGAGCTAGAGCCCAGCTTTGTCGATTTTGAGGGTTTCATTAACTACGGCACCCAGATTAATTCATCCTATACCCTGACCTACTTCAATCAGGCAGTAACGATTCTAACCAACAATATTCAGCAGCCTGTGTTTATACGCCGTGATTTGACGTTGCCCGCTGTAGAGGTGAGTGATGGTTATACTTTGCTTTTGGGAGGCTTGTTAAGGGAAGACATTCAAAAGATCGATGAAAAAGTGCCTATCATTGGTGATATTCCCATCTTCGGCCGTGCGTTCCAAGGCAAGACGGAGCAAGCGATTAAAAAGAATACGCTGATTTTCGTTACGCCAAGGATTCTTGATGTGAGTGGTCAGCCACTCAATCCCACTGCCGGCGCACCTACCACGGCCGCTGCTAGCGGGTCGCCCTAAAAACTATTTTCGAATCAATCGGTACTGCAATTCGATAGGAATTTCCCTGACGTTTCCTGCGGACCAGCCTGCAAGGTTTGCGACGCTGTAGCCGGCTCCACCAAATACGAAGTAGAAAAAGGAGCTCCAGCTGTCTGCCGTTTCCGATTTCGCATACCAGAGGCGGGGTTTGAGATCGGCTGGTCCGTGAACAGGAAGATCGATGCCCCCTCGACGCTCATCGGCTCCGATTTTAATCTTTTCAAGTGACTCATAACGGATCCAAAGGGGTTTGATGTTGGGTTGGGATGATTGGGGCATTGCGGGTTCCACCTTGATTTCTTGTCCCCGCTGGAGACGGGTCTGATTGACGGATTGCATGTTTGGGGAGTCGATTGGAATTTGTAGGATCTGACGGTAGGTCCCTGCGGGTAGAAAAAGAACTTTGTCTGGATCCTCATTAGGAATTTCGACTTCTGAGGGGAGATTGAGGTTGGCGATCTCAGGAGTGAGGGCGGGTTTGAGTGGAGTAGCTTTTTCTTTCTTCGCCGGTGTAGACCCACTTGGTTTTTGGCTGCTGCCCGCCATTGGATCCGCTGCGGATGGTGCGGGCGCAGTTTTTGGTTCTGTAGAAGGGCCAGTTGCAGCGGAATCGTCTGAACCTCCCATCGGATCGACAGGAGGAGTGGACTCGTCAGGAAGGGAAGCAGGCTGATTCGTGGTTGCGGGGAGAGCGCCTCCCATCGGGTCAGATTCAACAGGGTCGCGAGCCAAGCCGATGGAAATTCCAACACATAGGAGGCAAAAAAATCGCGGGATCATGTAACAAGTCCCACTCGACGTAACCAGATGGCGGCGCGGGGATGATGTTCACTCCAGCCCTGAAGCTCCCAGAGCCAGCCTACTTTTTCTGCAAAGAGATAGAGACCGCCGATTCCAAAAAGGAAGATTGAACTCGTGCCCGCAAGAAAAGAGGGGATGCGGTTTCCCTGGCCAAGGGCGATGGAGAGGCGGGTCCAAACGAGAAAACCAAAAAGGACAAAGACGCTACTGAAAATGGTGGCTGCGACATTTCGCCTGGCATCGGTCATTCCGAAGGCGATTCCGAAGAGGCAGAGGAGAGGGCACGCCAGAGGGTAGGCGAGGCGATTCCAGTGCTCGGTTTCGTAGGGGGCCCGGAGGCGATCGTTGAGCCGGGTTCGATCAAACGCCAAGCGTATCACATCGGGCCAAGGGAGTTCATCGGGGGGCAAAAGTCGGGCAGCAAGAGTTTCTGGCGGGACCGTGCATTCGGGAAGAACGAGCTCGTCGAGAAGAGGTCCAAGGGTTTCCTGCCCTTGCGGAGAGCTGTAATCGGCACGACGAGCGCCCTTAAAGTGCCAGACACCTCCTTGGTAGAGAGCAGAGGAGGCAAAGATTTTCGACAAATCTTTTCCGTCAGGTTCGGATCGGAAAAGGATTTCGAGGTTTTCCGCTTTTTTCTGGTTCAAATGAATTCGGCCGATGTACCAGATGTCGCTTTGGGTCGAGTTTGGCAAAAGGGGGGAGCGGTAGACGATCTGCTGGAAGGTGTTTTCTTCAATCGGCTCTTTTTTGATCTGCTTTTTTACTTTTTCTCGGCCGGCCTGAGCGGTGGGTGAGAGGGAGTAGGAAAGAAGATAAAGAATGACGGAGAGGCCCGCGCTACAGATGAGGAAGGGTTTGGCCAGAGTCACGGGGCTCATTCCTGAGGCGAGAAGGGCAACAGATTCGCGATGCCTCGAGAAGTAGGCCAAAACATACAAGGTGGCGAAGAGAACAGCTACGGGAAGAATCGATTGGGCGAGATCGGGAAGTTGAATCAGGAAGTATTTTGCAAGAAGAGGGAAGGGGGGATTCTTTTCCACCAAGCGGCCGAGTTTGTCGAAGATGTCGAACATCAGCCAAAGAACGAAGAGGGCGGTGATGACAAAAAAGAGGGGAACGAGCACTGAGCGCCAAAGATATTTTTCGACGATTTTCATTTTCCGTGCGAAAGTAGATATAGCATTCCGATGAATCTTGCCCACGATCTTTCTGCATTAGAGGAAACCGTTAAGCGGTGTCATTCTCTGGTACCTGCAGTGGAAGCGGCGGGTCGGGCTTTGGCAGAAAGAGTGAAGGCGGGAGGCAAAGTATTAACCTGCGGGAACGGGGGTAGTGCGGCGGATTCAATGCATTTTGCGGAGGAGATGACGGGGCGATATCGCGAGAATCGAAGGGCACTTCCTGCCCTCGCTCTTTGTGCTGATGGATCGGCCCTGACGTGTATCGCCAACGATTGGTCGTATGAAGATGTGTTTTCGCGACAAGTCGAGGCGTTTGGCCAAAAAGGGGATGTTTTGATTGTTTTTAGCACCAGCGGGAAGTCCCCAAATATTATCAAGGCCATCAACGCAGCAAAAAGTCGCAACATGCTGGTCATAGGTGCTTTAGGCAAGGACGGCGGGTTGGCAAAGGGTTTGTGTGATCACGTAATTGTGGTGCCCAGTGATGATACATCGAGGATTCAGGAGGTTCATGGCTGGTTGATTCACGCGTGGTTAGAGTGTGTCGAGGCTCTGGCGGTCGGAAAGAGTTGAGGGAAGGGACTTTGTCCTTGGAAGAGGGCGGTGTTTTCGATATGTTTTCAAGTTCGTCAACGTTCTGCGAAATCGCCCTTTTTCAGGGGCCGCAGGGCACCTCGTTGGCGGGGTAAGGGAGATAAACTTATGGCGGTGGTGATTCGTTTGCGGAAAGAAGGGAAAAAGAATCGTCCCTACTTTCGTGTGGTTGTAACGGACAAAGAAAGTCCGCGGGATGGTCGTTTTCTCGAGATGGTCGGAACGTATAATCCGATGGGGAAAGACGAGGGGATGAAGCTTAAGTTGGACCGGATCGATCACTGGGTCGGAAAAGGGGCCAAACCGAGCGAAACCGTTGCCAGTTTTATCCGCAAAGCCAAGCGCGCTCCCAAGGCATAAGTTTCCGGTGAGGGCAGGAGTTTCATGCGATATTTTCTGGAGCTTGTCCTCGGTCGACTCGTCACGCATCCCGACGAAATAGACGTCGAAGAAACATCGGACGATCGCGGTTTTCTTTTCCGGATTCGGGTCAATCCGGAGGATCTGGGCAGGATCATCGGCCGGAACGGCCGGACCATCGAAGCGATCCGTTCTCTCCTGAATGCAGCCAGCCGGGATGGGCGGCATGTTTACGTGGAGGTGGAGGATGGTGAATTTGAGGGAGACGGGGCATGAAGATCGATCTTCTCACTCTTTTCCCGGCAATGGCCCATGGGGTCTTGGCCGAAAGTATTCTGGGTCGTGCGCAGCGTGCCGGTCTTGTGGAAATTCGGGTTCACCAGTTGCGGGACTACGCAAAAGACAAACACCACACGGTGGATGATCGGCCCTTTGGTGGAGGACCGGGGATGGTGATGAAGGCGGAACCCTTGGTGGATGCGATTGAGCATCTGCGGGGAGAAGGCGAAAACCGGGCTCACGTGGTTTTTCTGACTCCCGAAGGGGCCCGTTTGAATCAGCCTACGGTTCAGCGGTTTGTCGAAACGCATTCCCGCCTTCTTCTGATCAGCGGACATTACGAGGGAATTGACGAGAGGGTGCGTCAGGGGTGGATCGATGAGGAGATTTCAGTGGGGGATTATATTTTGAGCAACGGTACCCTGCCGGCGCTGACATTGATCGACGCCCTAGTCCGACTCATTCCAGGGGTATTGGGCAATGAGGATTCGGCGGGGGCAGACTCTTTCGGTGGAGAGGGACTGCTCGAAGGCCCCCAGTACACTCGTCCAGAGGAGTTCCGAGGAATGAAAGTACCTCAGGTTCTGCTCTCGGGTCACCATGCGGAGATCCGGAAATGGCAAAAGAGTCAGGCGTTGGCACGGACCAGGGAGCGAAGAGAGGATTTACTTGGAGAGAAAAATCAGGCAGGATTTACTCTTCCTAAGGAGAAATAAAACATGAGCGCAAAGATCATCGAAGCGATTGAAAAAGAGCAGTTTAAAGAGGGCCGCACCGGTTTCGGGGTGGGGGATAAGATCAAGGTTTTCACCAAGGTGAAAGAAGGGGATAAGGAGCGGACTCAGCTTTTTGCGGGGACCGTCATCGCCCGAAAAGGCCGCGGCCTAAATGAGCAGTTCACCGTTCGTCGCATCAGTTACGGAGAAGGAGTAGAGCGTATTTTCCCTTTGCACTCCCCACGGATTGAGAAGGTGGAGGTGGAGACGAAGGGGAATCCGCGACGAGCCAAGCTTTTCTATCTGCGTGGTCGCTCCGACATGGCTGTGCGGGAAGTGGTGGAAACCAGAAAGAAAAAATAAATTCCGCCCCTCTGGAAAACTGAGAATTCGCTCGCGGGAAATTCCGCTGCGGTTGGGGTGGATGAAGCGGGCCGGGGGGCCCTAGCCGGACCTGTGGTGGCGGCGGCATACCTATTCCACCAAAGAGAAATCGAGATCCCTGGATTGGATGATTCAAAAAAACTAACCCGCATCAAAAGAGAGGCGCTTTTTGAGCTTCTCACGAACGGGAAGACAGGAAGGTGGGGCGTGGGGGAGGCCTCCTTGGAGGAGATTGAAAAAAACAATATTTTGGTGGCTAGCCAGATGGCCATGGCTCGGGCCTTAGAAGCCTTAGCCGATAAAGAGAGAGTGGTGTTGGTAGATGGGTTGCCGGCAAAACACCTTGGAAGAGAGCATGTAGCGGTCGTAGGGGGGGATGGCCTTTGTCCTTCGATTGCGGCTGCCTCGGTGGTGGCAAAAGTTTCGCGAGACCGAACCCTTTTCCGTTTTGGGGAGTTATATCCTGTATATGGTTTTTCGAGCAATTGTGGGTATGGCACGGCAAAACATCTCCGGGCTTTGCAGGATCACGGACCCTGTGCGATTCATCGCCGATCGTTTTTACCCGTGGGATCGAAGACCTTGCCCGATCTGGACGAACACAAGAAAGGCCGGTAGCCACGGGGAAAAGGTGGCTGCCCGTTATCTCCAACGGGCGGGGGTTAAGATCCTCGCGCGGAATTATCGGACACGCACGGGCGAGATTGATCTGGTCGGAAGGGACCGGAGTAAGTTGGTGATGATCGAGGTCAAAACGCGTCACCATCTGGCCCGAAACAAGCCGGAAGATGCGGTCACCAGGGAGAAGCAGAGGAGGATCATCACGACCGCGAACCGATATCTGAGGGAGCTTTCGTGCCGACCCCCTCCTGTGCGCTTTGATATCGTAGAAGTAATATTTGCTCCAAAACAGATTCCCCGTTGTCGATGGATTCGGCACGCCTTCACGCTCAATGAAGCGGGGGTGGAATGGAGCCGATGAGGAAGATTGCGAGTACTTGGTCGGCGGCGGTGGTGGGGGTGGAGGCCCTGCCGGTGGAGGTGGAAGTCGATGCTGGGAACGGGAAGGAAAACTTTGTGGTTGTTGGTTTGGCCGATACGGCGGTGAAAGAGTCGCGGCAGAGGGTGAAGGCAGCGGTTTGGAACAGCGGGTATTTTTGTCCGGATGGTTTCATCACCGCTAGTCTTGCACCTGCCGACCTAAGGAAAGCCGGTCCATGCTTTGATCTGCCGATTGCGTTGGGGTTGTTGGCCTGTTCCGGGCAGATCTGCAAGGATCGTTTGGCGGAATGGATGGTGATCGGGGAACTGGCTTTGGACGGGGAGGTTCGACCGGTGCGGGGGGCGTTGGCGATTTCCCTGTTGGCGCGGGAACGCAGAACCAAAGGACTAATTGTGCCCTCGGTGAATGCGTTGGAGGCAAAAGCAGTGGAGGGGGTCAAGATCGTGCCAGTCCGGGATCTTCGCGAAGCCGCCGAGGTAATTGAGGGCAAAGTACTGCCGCCGCCATTGGAGGAAACTCCGCCCACCGAGCCAAGAAAGCGTCTGGGAAACCCTATCTCGGTCGATTTCTCTGAAGTGAAGGGACAGGAAACGGTTAAACGGGCTCTAGAAATCGCTGCGGCCGGAAACCATAACGTACTGATGATCGGCCCGCCCGGATCGGGTAAAAGCATGCTCGCCAAAAGGCTTCCTGGAATTCTGCCGAGGATGACCATGGAGGAGTCTTTCGAGACCACGCGGATTCATAGCGTTGCTGGTTTGCTTCGGTCAGAGGATTCCTTGGTCCGGGAAAGACCATTTCGAAGTCCGCATCACACCATTTCCGATATTGGTTTGATTGGAGGTTCAGCCAATCCCGCCCCCGGAGAGGTAAGCCTAGCACATCATGGAGTACTTTTCTTAGATGAACTGCCCGAGTTCAAGCGGTCAGCCTTGGAGGTGTTGAGGCAACCATTGGAAGATGGACAGGTCACCATATCCCGAGCCTCGGGAACGATGACGTTCCCGGCTCGATTCATGTTTGTTGCCGCTATGAATCCTACTCCTCGCGGGAATGTGGAGCAGTCGACGGGCAGTCAGGCAGCCCGCAGGTATCTGAATAAAATCAGCGGTCCGCTCCTTGACCGAATTGATCTGCACCTAGAAGTGCCGGCGATGAAGCATGAACACCTTTTGTCGGATCAACCTGGGGAATCATCTGACACAATTCAAAAGCGTGTGGAGACGGCTCGGGAAGTGCAAAGAGTCCGGTTTGGTTCCGGCGGAGCGGTTCATGCGAACGCCCAGATGGGCCCAAGGGAGTTGAGAAAACGGGTTCCGCTGGACCGGGAAAGTAAGGATCTGCTCTCCAGTGCGATGACGGATCTTTCCCTTAGTGCCCGGGCTCTGGACCGAATTCTGAAAGTAGCCCGTACAATTGCCGATTTGGCAAAGAGCGAGAAGGTTCTGCTCGATCATCTGGCGGAGGCAATCCAGTACCGCACATTGGATCGGCAGATCTGGGGGTAGTTATTTTGGAATTCCGGAGACTTTCAGGCCCGCCTTCAAGTTGCGGCTGGCGAACCAGTCGCGACTGACTTCGAGGGCATAGCTGACTTTCGAGGACTTACTCAAAACAGGTTTTTCCTCGAAGGGAACAAGGGGAATGATTTCCAGGATCACTCCGTCCGCATCCAGAAAAGCTAGGTCGAGGGGGATGGAGGTATTGTGCATCCAAAAAGAGGCCTGCTTAGGTTCGGAAAATACAAAGAGCATCCCATGGTTCGATTTTAAGGACTCGCGATTCATCAGACCAGTCATCTGCTCGCTCGGGTTCACCGCAAGTTCGACAGTCAACGTATGATCTCCGATATGGAGCTTGGATTCACCCGTCGCCTGGAGATTGGCCAGAGCGAGGCCAAGAATCAGGAGAGTGAGAGAGAGAAGATTCAATAGCGGGGTTGGGAAGGATCGATCTCTTCCGACCAGGCATCGATGCCGCCCTTGAGGTTGAGCATGTTCTTGTATCCCTGCTGTTGAAGAAAAAGGAGGGCCTTGGCACTGCGGATGCCTGCCTTGCAGTGAATCACGATCTCCTTGTCATTCGGAATCTCCTGCCAGCGTTTTGGAATTTCACCCAAGGGAATCAGGGTAGAACCAGCAATCTTGGAGATCTGGTATTCGTGGGGTTCGCGAACATCGATTAGCACAAAGGACTTCTTTGCATCGATTTTCTTTTTCAGATCGGCGCAGGTGATTTCGGGGACCTTCGGTGCTTCCTGCACGGGGCCTTCGCGGGCGGGTGCCCCGCAAAACTGTTCGTAATCGATCAGCCCCGTAATGGTCTTTTTGGGGCCACACATCGGGCATTCTGGATTTTTTCGGAGCTTCATCTCCTTAAAGCGCATTTTCAGGGCGTCAAAAAGAAGGAGTCGGCCAATGAGGGGATCGCCGATACCGAGGATGAGTTTGACCGTTTCGATGGCCTGAAGAACGCCGATCACACCGGGGAGAATTCCGAGAACGCCGCCTTCGGCGCAGCTGGGGACGCTTCCGGGAGGGGGAGGTTCAGGGTAGAGGCAGCGGTAACACGGACCTTTTTCGGCCCAAAAGACGGTGCACTGTCCTTCAAAGCGGAAGATGGATCCGTAGACATTCGGTTTCCCCAGAAGTGCACAAGCGTCGTTGACGAGATAGCGGGTGGGAAAATTATCAGTGCCGTCGACCACCACATCGTAGTCGCGGAAAAGATCGAGAGCGTTGTCGGAACGGAGGGCGATTTCGTGGGTCACGACATCCACGTGGGGATTGAGTTCGGCAATCGTCCGGCGGGCCGATTCCACTTTAGCCTGCCCGATGGACGTTTGACGGTGGATGATCTGGCGTTGGAGATTGGATTCATCCACCCGGTCGAAATCAACGATGCCCAACCGACCGACTCCGGCTGCAGCAAGGTAGGCGAGTAGAGGGGAACCCAAGCCGCCGGTTCCGATGGCTAGAACCCGGGAGGCCTTGAGTTTGCGCTGACCTTCGACTGTCACCTCGGGCATGATCAGGTGCCGGGCGTAGCGGCGCATTTCCGGAGAACTCAAGTTCTGCGCGGCGGTCGTGTCGGTGATTCTGGGGATCAGGGACATCTGGAAAACGTATCAAAAAAAGGAGGCGGGGTCGAGACAGGGTGTGCTCATTCTAGGTAGGGTCAGTTGTCTCAACGGATCCTGAAGGAGGTAGGGAGAAATCTGGGGTTTGAGCACGGATGGTTAGGGATAACCGTCCCTACCGAAGCTCACTGACTTTTAAAAAATTCGCCCTGAAGGACAAGTTCGTCTTTGAATTGCGGACGCTTTTCCACCTCGTCGAGATGGCGGAAAAAGTCCTCCGATGTTTCAAAGAGGTGGCCTTTTTCGATGTAGGAGTCGGTGGTGAAAGGACTGAAGCCACCCCGAGGGAAGATCATGTAACGGGCTTTCATGTAATCTCGGGCATGACCCAATTCATCCATCATGCCGGTGGAAAGCGGGGGACGTTCCGGATAGGGGTGGATCGCCACAACGGCGTGGACCTTGCCGACATACCAGTGCAAATCCCGATGGACGGTATACGCGTAAATCGATTCGCGGTCGCTGGCAGGAACTCCCTCAAAGTTAGTGCCGATCTCGATCGATTGGGGATCCACGATGACGGCGTACTTGCGGAGTCGGTGAATGATCTGGTCGATCTCCTTGCGTTTTTCGGGTGTGCCATAGCTCATCGAGTAGCTGGCGTAAACCACCCAAGGATTGGGGTGGGTGACTAGCTTATAAAGGGCTTCGGGGGGCTCGCCTACGGCGATGACATAGTGGGGGATGCCCATATAGCGGGCCCAATCTTCCGAGAGGCTGACCTCCTCATTCATCCAGGAAAGAATGTCATACAGGGTATGGTTCCGCTGTTTAAGGGCGACGAGAAAGGGATCGGCTTCCTGAAGGGTTTCGAGTTTTAGTTTAATAGCCCACTCGGCATCGATGAGAGTGACGATCAGGTCTGGCTTGATGAAATCTCGCAGGATTCGCTGATCTTTGAATTTTCGGTTGATCCGGTTCCATTCGACTGTGGCTGGGGCACGGATAATGACGTCCTGATAATTGTTTCTCTGAATCTCGTAGCCGATTTTTTCGTACTCTTTTTCACGGGTGAGTTCGAAGACGTAGTCGGTCGTGCCCAAGAGACGCTCGAGCGGCTTTTTGCCGGCTTTGGTGAAATCCTCGACCGCATTGTACACCTTGATCTCGCGGTGATTGCGTTGTCCGAGGGCCACGACCCGCCGGAGGTAATCGGCGTCGTCCATCCCTGCAATCATGCCGGTGACGAGAACTCTCATGTTTTCAGAGTATCGAAAAAACAGCCGAAAAGCGATCAGGATTAGATTCTTAGGGATTCAGGGATGAAGGGGTTAAGGATGAGGATCTAAGAGGGTTGTAAGAAAATTGCATCGGTTTAGAAAATAGGTATGGAGAAAAAGCTGGCTCGGTGGCTTCTGATTTTAGCTTTTCTGGGATTTTTGGTTGGGGAAACAAGAGCAACTGAGAAATCCCGTCCACCGAATGTAATTCTGGTGTTGGTGGACGACTTGGGGATGACCGATCTTTCCTGTTACGGGAGTAAATTTTACGAGACGCCCCATATCGACCAACTCGCGAAGGAGGGGGTACGTTTCACCCAAGCTTATTCTGCCTGCACGGTGTGTTCTCCCACACGGGCTGCTTTGATGACGGGAAAATACCCTGCACGGCTCCACCTGACCGACTGGATTCCTGGCCATGATTACCCCAAAGCGAAACTCCGACCTCCCAATTGGCAGCAATCCCTGCCCCTGAGCGAGGTGACGCTAGCTGAGCAGTTGAAGTCTGCCGGGTATTCCACGATGAGTATTGGCAAGTGGCATCTGACACCAGAACTTCCCAAAGGGGATCGGGCCTACTATCCGGATCAGCAAGGGTTTGATCGGAATCTGGGTGGCTATAGCGCCGGCAAACCTCCCAGCTATTTTTCCCCTTATCAGATTCCAACGTTGAAGGATGGGTCGACAGGAGAATATCTGACCGATCGGGAGGCGAACGAGGCAGTGCAGTTTATCGAAAGGAACCGGGACAATCCCTTTTTCCTTTATCTTGCGCATTATGCCGTTCATCAGCCGATTCAAGGAAAGATGGAGGTGGTGGCAAAATATAAGGACAAGGATAAGGCGGAAGGAAAGCACACCGATCCGGGGTATGCGGCAATGGTCGAAAGTGTGGATGATGCCATGGGAACGATTCGGGATGCATTGAAGCGGCTGAAACTAGAAGGGGATACCATTGTAATCTTCACGAGTGATAATGGAGGACTAATCGGACCGACCGATAATTCTCCCCTGCGGGATGGGAAGGGCTCGGCTTACGAGGGGGGCGTGCGGGTTCCGCTAATTGTTTTCTGGCCCGGCAAAACCCGGACGGGACAGGTTGAATCCGATCCGGTGATCACGATGGATCTCTATCCGAC
>CAMDXQ010000022.1 GCA_945878585.1 Akkermansia muciniphila | reverse complement strand
ATTATCGACGGCGGTAACTCGCTTTTTGAGGATACCAATCGTCGGCAAAAAGAGGTTGAGGCGAAAGGGCTGCTTTATATCGGCACGGGAGTATCGGGTGGAGAAGAGGGTGCGCGGCACGGGCCGAGCATCATGCCTGGTGGCTCGCCAGCCGCTTGGCCCTTTGTGAAAAAGATTATGCAGGATATTTCTGCGAAGGTGGACGGAGGGGTGCCCTGTTGTGATTGGGTCGGGGAGCAAGGGGCGGGTCACTACGTGAAGATGGTTCACAACGGCATCGAAGACGGGGACATGCAGCTGATCTGCGAGGCGTACAATCTGATGAAGAATGGTTTGGGGATGAGTGCGGATGAGATGCATCAGGTCTTTGCTGAATGGAATAAAGGGGAACTGGACAGTTACTTAATCGAAATTTCCCGGGATATTTTGGCTAAGAAAGATACGGACGGATCTCCGCTGGTAGACAAGATCCTCGACACTGCCGGACAGAAAGGGACGGGAAAGTGGACCGTGATCAATTCGCAGGATCTCGGCATTCCGATCACTCTGATGGCAGAGGCGGTCTATGCACGTTGTGTTTCCGCCTTAAAGGATGAGCGGGTCGCGGCGGCGCGGAAGTTGAAAGGGCCGAAGCCTTTACTTCCAGCAGCGAAAGATCCTGAGAAAAAGAAAGCGTTCATTGGGGAGATTCGGGATGCCTTGTATGCCTCGAAGATCGTCAGCTATGCGCAGGGGTACATGCTGATGAGGGCCGCGGCTAAGGAGTACAAGTGGAACCTGAACTACGGCGGCATCGCCCTGATGTGGCGCGGGGGTTGTATCATCCGCTCGCGTTTCCTTGGAAAGATCAAAGAGGCGTACGACAAGAACCCGAAATTGAACAACCTGCTCCTGGACGACTACTTCCGTGGCGAGGTGAAGAAATCGCAGAAGGGCTGGCGCAATGTTGTGGCAGCGGCTGCGAAGCGTGGGATTCCTGTCCCTGCCTTCAGCACAGCCTTGGCGTTCTTTGACAGCTACCGGAACGCGGTGTTGCCGGCTAACCTTCTTCAGGCCCAGCGGGACTACTTTGGCGCGCATACTTATGAGAGGGTGGACAAGCCCCGAGGCGAGTTTTTCCACACCAACTGGACTGGACACGGGGGAACAACCGCTTCTTCCACCTACAACGTTTAGTTTATTCTGTCGGAGAGCGGGCTTGCAGGGGAAGCCATCTGAACGAAGATAGAGGTATTGCCGGCTTAGCTCAGTGGTAGAGCAGCGGTTTTGTAAACCGCTGGTCGTCGGTTCAAATCCGACAGCCGGCTCGCTAAACTCGACTTAGATCAAGTTATTCATCATCGAATCGCAAATACCTTAAAAAGAGAGCTTTATACATTAAATAAATTTACGAGATCACGAGTCCTTAGGGGAGTTAAAGGTAAATGGGTTTGACAATAGGTATTAAAGTATTTATACAAAAATTATGAATAACACCCTCCGTGTAGCGATCTTAACTGTAATCGCCTTGGCTTCCCCTTTAGCCATGGCTGATTCTGGCTCCAAAGGTAGTAATGATGACTGTTCGGTCGAGCAGGCTTTCATCGCGATTCCCGATCTTTTGGTCGTGCGTCCGGTGAGCTTGGCTGGTTGTGCAGTGGGTTTCACCGCTTTCGTGGTGTCTTCTCCTTTCACAGCCATGGCCGAATGTGTGGACGAATCCTGGGACACTTTAGTGAAGACCCCGGCTCGTTTTACGTTCGAGCGTGATCTTGGCGATTTCGACGACGTTAAATAAGTTTCCGACCGAAAAGGTCTGAGCAAAGGGCGATCCTGAAAGGGGTCGCCCTTTGTGTTTTATGGCAATGGAGCAAGGGGTTCAGGGATTTTGGGGTTCCGAGGGTTTGAGCTAGGCGGGGTTGGCGAAGACGCCCTACCTTCAGGGAGTGTTTGGCTACTATACGCATAATCTGAGTCCGTTTCTGATTCAGTTGGGGAGTGGTTGGGGAATCCGGTACTACGGAATGGCCTATGTGGCGGGCTTTCTGGCGTGGTTTTATGGGCTTCGTTGGTTCCGAAGGCTGGGTTGGTCAAAGCTGAATGACGACCAGATATCGGAACTTCTATTTTATACCGTCTTGGGTGTTTTAGTCGGGGGCAGACTGGGCTATTGCCTGCTTTATGACCGGGCCGAAACGATCCGAAATCCGGTCAGTATCATCGCTTTTTGGAATGGGGGAATCCGAGGGATGGCGAGTCACGGAGGTATTGCGGGAGCTCTACTTGGGTTCCTCTTTTGGGCCCATAAAAATAGGGCGGATGGTTGGGCGGTAGCCGATAATGCAGCCGTCCTTGCGCCTGTGGGAATTTTTCTGGGTCGTATCGCAAACTTTATCAATGGGGAGCTATGGGGGAGAACGAGTCAGGTGCCATGGGCGGTGATCTTTCCTGAGGCAGGGGGACTCCCTCGCCATCCGTCCCAGCTTTATGAGGCTTTTGGAGAGGGTCTTTTCTTGGGGCTGACGATGTTCTGGATGCGGTCCCGAAAGCTGGGACCAAGCGGTCAAGTGACAGGAAGCTTTTTTATGGTTTATGCGGGAGTTCGGTTTGTTCTCGAATATTTCCGTGAGCCGGATGCGGGTGACCCGTTGCTGCTTGGAATGAGTCGGGGACAAATCTTTTCTATCGGTCTTGCCATCACAGGCTTTCTGATCTGGGAAATACGCCGCAGGAAGTTCCTGCCTCGAGGATCTTAACGGCCTTTGTTTTTGACCGGAACTCGAAGGGTTTGTCCAGGAACGAGGAGGTCGGGATCGTTCATGGGGTTAAAGAGAAGAATATCCTCCACGCCAACTCCAAATCTTTTTGCGATGGTGCTTAAAGAATCTCCTCTTCGAACAGTGTAAAGGATCGGTTCAGGTTGGATGTCGATTTCCAAATGAGTTGGGGCGGAAGGAGATGCCTCGACTGGCGTATTGGGGGTGGTTGGTTGAATTTTTGGGGAAGGGAGAGGAGAAAGGTTCGCAAAGCCGTAATCGAAAAGCATGCGGGTGTCCTGCCATTTATTGGCACTTTTCAGAAGCGTAAGGCGGAGTTCCCGGCCCTGTCTTGTGGCGGAAGCGGCAAAGGTGTGTCGCGCCTCATAGGTCCATCCGGTTTTGGCTGGGCCCATTCCGGGATAAGCACCGAGCAGTTTGTTGTGATTTCGCATCCGTTGAACTCCAATCGCGGTCCGAAGATTGTAGATCTGCGTCTCTGCCATGTGGCGGAGGGTTGAAATGGAGAGAAAGTGGTTAAAGAGGGTCATGAGATCGCGTGCAGTGGTGCGTTGAACCGTTCCGGGAAGTCCGTGCGGATTCCCAAATCGGGTTTTTGACATTCCAAGGCGGGCGGCTTCAGCATTCATGTCGGTGACGAACTGGGATGCGGAACCGGAACTAATGCGTGCCAACGCCATTGCACTGTCATTATCTGATCCGATGATGATGGATCGCAAAAGTTCGCTGATGGGAACGGTTTCCCCTGGGCGAAGGGGGACGGTACTGGGTTCCACCCGGACATCCTCCGAGGTGATCGTGACCGTACCTTGGCCTGCCGTTTTGCGGTAAGCCACGAGTGCGGTCATCAGCTTGACTGTGCTGGCGGGAGGGTAAGGAGTGTCGATGTCACGCGCATAGAGAACCTCTCCAGTCATCGGGTCAAGAAGTAGAGCCGCTTTTGCCAAAAGATCATCGTTTACCTGTTCGAGGGTGGGTGGTTTTTGAGGAGGGACAGGGACTGCGGAGTGAAGAAAGGATGCTGTTCCCAGAAATAAAAGAAAACAGACAGGGAGCGATTTCATCGGATTTCCCAAAAGTCGGGGAAGCGGGTCAATTTCTTGGGACTGCCCCGGCGGATATAAAATACATCTTCGATCCGGACTCCTCCGATCCCGGGAACGTAAAGACCGGGTTCCACAGTGAGAATGCTGCCCAAGGGAATGGAAGAGATCGCGTACCGGGGGGCTTCATGGATTTCGAGGCCCAAACCGTGTCCGACACCGTGAAAGAATCCAGTCCAGCGACCTTTCCTGATTTCGGTTGGATAGCCTTGTTGCTGGAACCAGTTCCTGAGATCGTTTTGAATTTTTTCTCCGTTTGCGTGGGCGCAAGTCTGGCGGAGGGCCTTCTTTTGGCCGAGAACTACGGTGTTACGAAGGTGTCGGAGTTGTTCGGGGGCTCGTCCTTTGACAAGTGTGCGGGTGATATCGCCAAAGTAGCCCGTTTTTGTGTTTCTAGGAAAAATATCAAGGATGATGGCTTGGTGAGCTCGGAGGGGGCCGGATCCCCGTTCGTGGGGGTCGCAAGCCTGATTGCCGCCGCTGACAATCGTGTCACGGGCAAGGGCACCATGGCGTAAGCATGCGATTTCCATTTCGGTCCTAAGTCGTTCCGATGTCAGGACAGAACCATTCCAGGTAAGTGTGTGATCACGTCGGATCTTGGTGGTTTTAAGAATATCGACGGCTCGGGCTAAACCGGCTTCAGCTGCGCGAATCGCTTGGGTGATATGACGGACTTCCAAGGAGGATTTTTTGAGGCGTTTTGGAAAAAAGGGCTCGGGAACGGATTGAAGTTTGAGTCCTGCTTGGGTGAGGCTGCGGGCCAGGCCAATAGGAAAAGTGCAGGGGATTTCGGCAGATCGTATTCCATGGCGTCGCAGGACGTTGGCGAGGGTCTTGGGATAAGGGTGCTTTCCCGAACCCATCCGTTTTTCCTCTTCAGAAAGGTCCAGGCACTGGTCGACCCTTCCGGTCCGGCGGGCACGGTCGATTTCTAATGGTCCTAACAGGGCAAAGGTTTTGCCTGAAGCGATCTGGAACCATGCAAAATCGTCCGGGACAAAAAGTCCGGTGGCATAGGTGAGATCGGGGACGCGATCGGTATTTCCGACGAGAAGACGGGCGAGACGGGCCACGGCTACGACGATTTTAAGAGGGCGCCGGCAAGGAAGCCGCTGAGTAGGAAAGCGAGGAGAATCATGGGGGTTCGTACTTCGAAGCCGAAAAGATAAAAGTCGAGATGGAGGAAGCCTGCTTGCCGGGCAAGGAGGGCGACAGCAGTAGCGAGGATTCCTAGGGAAACAAAGCGTTGGCGGTTCATGGTTGGACTTGGAAGACAGATTTCATGGGGTAATTGTGGGGGATGTCAATTACGACCCGAACTGGGGATGAAGGAAGCACGGCACTAATGTATGGCAGAAGGGTGTCCAAGGACAGCCCTCGCGTGGAAGCGTATGGGGAGGTGGATGAGTTGAATGCTTGTCTTGGCTTGGCACGGGCCCATTCGAGCAAAGAGGGTAAGATGTTGATTGAGACCATTCAAAGGGCTTTGGTTGGGCTCATGGGGGAGTTGGCGGTGGCTAGGGAGGATCTTTTCAGATACGAAAAAGACGGATATGCGAGGATCAAAGATGAGGATTTGTATCTACTGGATCGAGAGATTGCGGCTTTGGAAAAGGCCGCCCCCAAGGCAAAAGGGTGGTCCACTCCTGGCGGGAGTTTGACGGGGGCAGCTTTAGCTCTCGCGAGAACCGTGTGTCGCAGGGCTGAAAGAGGGGTATGGAAACTGGAAAGTAAGGAAGGAAAAGTCAGGAATTTGATACCCAAGTACTTGAACCGGCTTTCCGACTTGCTTTGGCTTTTGGAGAGGTCGTCCGATACGAAGAAAACCAAATCGAAAAAGATTAGGAAGTCCTGAGGATTTCCCACGCAGCATCGGGCCCCAGGTAGACCATGCCTGTGTAGATCTGAACGAGGTCGGCACCAGCCGATCTACGAGACTGGTAATCGGCGGCGGACATGACTCCGCCGACTCCGATGAGAATCTGGTCGGAGCCGAGCAGGGGACGGAGGGTTTGGGTCATGGCTGTTGCACGGTCAGTAAGGGGCCGTCCACTTAACCCTCCTGTCTCCTTAGGATCATCTGGGTCGCGATGAAGGGTCGTATTCGTGGCAACGATACCTGCCAAATCAAACTCTCGAGTGATCGCTACGATTTCGGGAAGAGTGGAGAATTCAACATCGGGGGAAACCTTTAACAGGACGGGTTTGGTCTTGGAGCAAGAGCGGTTAAAATCCTGAAGCGTCGAAAGAAGGCGCCTCAGGTCATCCGGTTTCGCAAGGTCACGAAGACCAGGAGTATTGGGAGAGCTGATGTTGATGACAAAATAGTCGCCGAGAGGTTGAAGGAGTTTCAAGGATTCGAGGTAGTCGATGGGTGCTTGATCGAGGGGGGTGATTTTCGATTTGCCCAGATTGATGCCGATAGGGAAATCCTGAAGGGCATGGCGATCGCGAAGACGGCGAATCCTTGCAGCGATGGATGCAGCTCCCAGATTCGGAAAGCCAAGGCGGTTGATAAGAGCCTGCTTGGATGGATACCGAAAGACACGGGGTTTTGGGTTTCCTGGTTGGGGATGAAGCGTGACTGTGCCGAGTTCAGCAAAGCCAAACCCAAGATTGCGCCATGCCAGCACCGCCTCAGCATTTTTATCGAGACCAGCGGCAATTCCGAGACGGTTCCGAAAGGGGAGATTGAGCAATTTGACGGGATCGTTGGGTGCTTTTCGGCCTAGGGTGAGCAGCTTTGAAAGTACAGGAATACGGAGAGAGGCCAGAGTGAGGTGATGAGCCAGCTCGGGGTTAAGCTGAAATAGCAGGGGGCGGGCGAGGGTAGAGTATAGGTTCATTTTCCAATACAAAACTGCGCGAAAAGACGGTCGAGTACATCCTCCGATGTGCCGACGCCCAAGATGGATTCAAGGGCCTGAAGAGCGAGACGAAGATCGGAGGCGATGAGCTCCGGGGCAGCGCGGTTGAGCAGGGAAGCAGAGGCACAAGCGAGGGCTTCGGTGACCCGACGTAGGGCATCTTCATGCCGAGCGTTGACGGCAATTTCGTCTGATCCAGGCGCGTGGAGATCCGCCTTTAGGTGTTGGATGATTTTGTTCCTTAGGTCATCTAGTCCAAGACCCGTATGGGCAGAAACGGTCAGACCGGAAAAGGAGTTGGAGCTGGGGAGGTCCCCTTTGGTGAGAACAGGAATGACTTTTGGACCATAGGAAATCCAATCTTTGGCGCAGGGATCGTTCGTTTGGGAGGAGTCGATCAGGGCCAGAATAAGGTCGGCTGAGTCCATGGCAGCCCGTGTTCGTCCCATGCCTTCGAGCTCAATCGGGTCAGTCGATGAACGGAGACCGGCCGTATCGATGAGGCGGACAGGAAAGCCGTTCAGGACGATCGATTCTTCAACTGTGTCGCGGGTTGTGCCGGGGATTGGACTGACTAAAGCGCGATCCATGCCGAGAAGGGCGTTTAGGAGTGTTGATTTTCCGGCATTGGGAGGACCGGAGAGAACGAGCCGATAGCCTGATCGGAGACGTTGACCAAGGGGAGCTGTTGCTAGAAGGGAGGCAGAAGATTTGAGGAGATTGCTGATTTCGGATCGAAATCCCTCTCCCACTTCCGGTTGGATGTCTTCCTCAGGGAAGTCGATCCAGGCCTCCATGCGGGCCAGTAACTGAAGGAGGGATTCTCGATCGGCCATGAGTCGGCTACTCAACTTGCCAGCAAGAGCACGTTGTCCCGCGAGAAGCGCGCGTTCCGACCTGGCATGGATGACATCGAGGACTGCTTCCGCCTTTGTCAGGTCGATCCTGCCGTTGAGAAAAGCACGTTCCGTAAATTCGCCCGGGCGGGCTGGTCTAGCACCCAAAGAGCAGACGGCTTGAAGGATCGATTCCACAATCAGGGGATTTCCATGGCAGGAGATTTCGATCAGATCTTCTCCAGTGTAGGACTTTGGATTTGGCCAAGAAGTCACGACAACTTCGTCGAGGGTGGATTGGTTGTGATGAAGTTTAACGGGAACTGGTGATCGGGGTTTGAGAGGGGACTGGGACAGCTTTTCGGCGATCGGGATGGCCTGCAATCCGCTGATTCGGATCAGTGCGAGGGCTGAAAGCCCGGGGGGGGTGGCGCAAGCCGTGATGGTATCATTTTCAAATGCCATAGCTGATAACACTTTCGCAAATTTTGACGCCCTAGGGCGAGTCCTACTTATAGGCTCAGAGCCCATCACAGGGGCTGGTCTAGGATGACTTGGGGAGGTATGAAGGAGATATGGGAATTGCGAATGAAGTGATCTTGGTTACGGGGGGGTGTGGTTTTATTGGATCGAACTATGTGAGGCATCTTTTGGCCTCATCCCCCGATGTGAAGGTGGTGGTTCTGGATAAGCTGACGTATGCAGGGCATCGGCCAAATTTGGAAAAAGAGGAAAAAGGGGGCCGTTGCGAGGTGGTCGTGGGAGATATCGCGGATGCCAAACTTGTGGAGTCTCTTTTAAGTAAGCATCAGCCGGGATCGATTATCAACTTTGCCGCAGAGTCTCATGTAGATCGCTCGATTGATGAACCTGCCCCCTTTCTTCATACCAATGTGACTGGAACTTTCACTTTACTGGAAGCGGCCCGCAAGTATGTGGGAGCTAGAAAGGGGAAGGGTTCCGATTCCTTCCGTTTTATCCACCTTTCAACGGATGAAGTTCACGGCTCTTTGGAGCCTTCGGATCCACCTTTTTCAGAAGGGTCAACCTTTGCTCCCAACAGCCCTTACGCAGCATCTAAAGCCGCTGCGGATCATCTGTGTCGCGCCTATTTCCGAACCTATGGATTGTCGACAGTCGTATTGCGGCCTTCAAATAATTTTGGACCTTTTCAATTTCCGGAAAAACTGATTCCTTTGGCAATTTTACGGGCTCTGGCAGGTGAGAAGATTCCGGTTTATGGGGATGGAAAACAGGTCAGGGATTGGCTTTATGTGGAGGATACAGCACATGCCGTCGAGGCGGCTCGACAAAAGGGTGGGCTAGGGGAGCCTTATCAGGTTGGTGCGGATGCGGAAAAGGATAACAGAACGGTCCTGTTGGCTATTTGCGAGATACTCGATCGTTTGCGCCCTCAAGCCAACGGTCAACCCCATCGCGAACTTATGGAAACGGTAGCCGACCGTCCTGGTCATGACCGTCGATATGCAACCGATGCCACCAAATTTAGGAAGCAGACCGGTTGGACGGGAAAGACCACCTTTGAGTCTGGCCTTGAGAAGACGGTGCGTTGGTATCTTGATAATCCCGCTTGGTGTCAGGCTGTGCATGCCAAAGGTTATGCCGGCCAAAGACTCGGCCTTTCGAAGGGCTAGAACTGGTTTTTCGTGGTCGAGAAATACGATTATCTCGTGGTCGGTGCCGGGTTTGCAGGTGCCGTGCTTGCCGAGCGTTTAGCCGAGGAGTCGGGAAAAACATGTCTGGTCGTGGACCGGAGAGATCACATTGCAGGAAATGCGTTCGATAAGGTGGATCCATCCGGAATACTGATTCATACCTATGGGCCACACTATTTTCGGACGAATTCGACGCGTGTGGTTGATTATCTGAGTCGGTTTACCCAATGGCATCAGGTCACGTATCAGGTCCTTGTTTGGACGGACGGTAAATATTGGCAGTTCCCGATCAATCTCAACACGTTTGAGCAGTATTTAGGGCGTCCATCAACGACCGAAGAGATGGAGGCCACTTTAGCCAAGTGGCGGGAGAATTTTCCAAATCCCAAAAACTCGGAGGAGATGGTTTTGTCCCAGGTAGGGCGAAAGTTCTACGAAATGTTCTTTAAAAACTATACCAAGAAGCAGTGGAAGAGGGATCCATCCCAGCTGGACGCATCGGTTTGTGGTCGAATTCCGGTCCGTACGAACCGGGATAACCGATTTGTGACGGAAACCTTCCAGGCACTTCCCCAAGAAGGGTATACTGCGATGTTTGAGAAAATCCTTCGGCACCCGAGGATCACTGTTCGACTCAATACGGACTACCGTCAGTTGCCCCCAACAGTAAAATACGACCGAATGATCTACACGGGAATGATTGACGAGTTTTATAACTTTTCAGAAGGTCGTTTGCCCTACCGATCGATGCGATTTGAGGCCGAGACACTTCCTCAGGAGTTTTTTCAACCGGCCATGCAAGTGAACTACCCAAACGATCATGAGTATACCCGTGTGGTCGAAATTAAACATGCCACGGGCCAGAAATCTCCCGTCACGACGATCGTGCGAGAATATCCGGAGGACTTTGGACCTGGTAAGGAAGCGTACTATCCGGTGCCTGCTCCCGATTCGAAGGAGCTATATGAAAAGTACGCGGCCAAGGCAAAAATAGAGAAGAATGTTACCTTTGTCGGTCGTTTGGCTACCTATCGGTACTATAATATGGATCAGGTTGTCGCGATGGCGTTAACCGAGTTTGATAAGTTGAAAGGCTCCGTAACAACAAACTAGCGCAGTCCGGAGCCTTGGTAGCCGATTGGATCGAAATCAACTTCAGGAAAGCCGGTGGCTTGGAGTTCATGGGTGAGAGTTTCGCGAAGGTTGGAATCGTTGAGCCGGCCAGTCTCAGCTGGGGATACTTGAACCAAGGCTTTGCTTCCAAGATGGCGAACCCGAACAATTCGAAATCCGTGATTTCGGATAACTGTTTCGGCTTTCTCGATCGTTGCGAGTCGATCTGGAGTAACAGCAAGCCCGGGAGCAAGTCGTGACGATAGGCAAGGGGCTGCGGGTTTTTCCGCGACATCCAATCCTGCATGGCGGGCAAGAGCACGGACATCTGCTTTGGTCAGGGCAGCTTCCCTCAGGGGGGCAGCCACATGAAAATGAGTTGCGGCGGTTTGGCCGTGGCGAATCTCCTGAGAATCATCAAAGTTCTCCCCGTACGCCAGCACAGCAACCTTTCGAAGCCGGGCGACTTCTTCCATTCGTTGAAACAGCTCGGATCGGCAAAAAAAGCAACGATTGGGAGGGTTAGAAGTGTAGGAGGGGTCCTGCAGCTCGAGGGTGCGAAGAATTTCGACCTGAATCCCATTCTTTTTAGCGAAAGCCACGGCGGCAGCATGCTCAGAACGGGGAAGGCTGGGGGAGTCGCCTAGGACTCCTGTGACTTTCGGACCGAGGATTTGGTGGGCTGTCCAAAGAAGGAAGGCGGAGTCGACCCCACCGGAATAAGCTACGAATGCGGAGGGCCAAGCTTTGATCAGGCTTTCCAGATGGCTTTTTTTGGTAGCCAATTCATTGCTTAATAGCATAAGGCATCTTACGACATCTAGGGTCCTTGTGGAATGATTTCTAGCTAGACGGGGCAACACACTTTTTTTCAAAAGGAATCCAATATTATGTTAAAAGTCTAAATGTACGGTGTTGGAAATCTCAATGTGATCGTGGGTGGGCATCAGGGGTAGGGGCGTGCTAGAGTAGTGGGGATGAGTGGAAATACGAATATTGCGGATCTGAGAAAGAGCTACGAAAAGGCTGAGCTCGACGAATCGCATTCCCATGTCGATCCGCTTCAACAGTTCGTCCAATGGTTTAACGAGGCCATTCGATCCGAGATTCCTGAGCCCAACGCGATGACCCTCGCAACGGTTTCGCCTGAAGGTCGGCCCAGCACACGACCGGTGCTGATCAAAGGCTACGATTCCCGAGGGATCGTATGGTACACCAATTATGAAAGTCGGAAGGGGATCGAGTTGACCAAAAACCCGTGGGCGGCTTTGCAGTTCCACTGGGTGGAGTTGGAGCGTGTGGTTCGTTTGGAGGGGAAAGTGGAGAAAATTAGCCCCGAGGAAAGTGATGCGTATTACTGCTCCCGACCCCTTGATTCAAGATATGCAGCATGGGCGTCCCCTCAGAGTAAGGTGATTCCGAATCGTGGAGTCCTAGAGAAGAGCTGGGCAGAACATGAAAAGACCTTGGGTGCCAACCCATCTCGGCCTCCAAATTGGGGAGGATTTCGTCTCTCCCCATCGCTTTGGGAGTTTTGGCAGGGAAGAAAAAGCAGACTCCACGATCGTCTCCGATACCGAAAAGAGGCAGAGGGCTGGGTCAGGGAGAGGTTGGCCCCCTAGCTTGGAAAGGTTCGTTCTTGGGGAGAGGGAATCGGTTTCGAAGATCGGAACAGGAGGGCAATTAGGAACGTCGTTAATGTTCCGAAGGTAATTCTCCAAGGGAAGGCAATCATCGGTAGCCACTCGGGTCTGGGAAGGGGCGGAAATCCGAAAAGTTTTAGAAGATCGGAGGGAAGACCTGAAAGTATAGCCACAACAATGAAGCCGGTCGCCATGGCAAAAAGATTGCCTCGATCACAGCCCCGGTTTTTTGTGAGTGCGCCTAACAGAAATACTCCAAGAAGAGAACCGTAGGTGTATCCAAATATCCCCAAAACGATCGGAAGAATTCGGGATGTAGGATTCGTAATGACCATCCAGGCGGTTCCTGCACCGATCAGAACAAGAATGCCTGAGAAAGCGACAGTACTCCATCGTGCGGCCCGGAGAGAGTTCGGGCTCTTAAATCTAGGGGCAAGAAAAGGCTCATACCAGTCGCGGACCCAAGAGGTGGCCAATGCATTGAGCGCTGTACTGAGAGAACCCATGGTAGTCGCAAAAATCCCCGCGATGAGGAGGCCTCGAAGGCCCGGAGGAAGTTCTTCGAGAATGTAAAAGGCAAAGATATGGGCATTTCGTTCCGGAAGATGGGGGTTGGGGGAGTACTGGTAGTGAACCCAAAGCAGAATTCCGATGGTAAGAAATGCCATCACGATGGGAATATCGGCTAATCCGGAGGCAACCAAAGCCAAGCGGCTTCTCGCCGGATTCTTGGCAGTCAGCATTCGTTGAACCATATCCTGATCGGTTCCGTGGGTGGCCATAGTAACAAATGTTGCAGCAAAAAATGCCGTCCAAAGCGTATATTCGCTTTCGAAAACAGATTTTAGGTTGGCGAAAAGGCTTCCTTGATGAATCTGCCCAAGACTCCAAACGGAAAGATCGCCTGGTTGTTGTAATTTGGCATGAAATCCATCCCAACCACCCGGAATGGAGTGAGCGAGGTGCCAAAGAACGAACCCAAGCCCAGAGAACATTACGACCGATTGAATAAGATCGGTCCAGACAACCGCTTTGATCCCCCCCATGGCGGTGTAGACGGCGGTGAGGGCAACAAGAAATAGGAGAGACGCAAAGGTTATGATTAGCTCTTGGGATTGAGTGGGGCGTGTTCCTGTGATCATTTCGTATCCTAGAACCAAAATAATGGCAGCGACGTAGAGACGGGTGCCACTGGCCAAGGCGCGGGTGATTAGGAAAATGGCGCTCGCAGCCTGTCGGGTGGTTGGTCCAAAGCGAATCTCAAGGAACTCGTAAATCGATACCACTCGATATGTGTAGTACGGTTTGATGAAGATCCAACTTACCAGAACACGAGCAAGAATGGTTCCCAAGGCAAGTTGGGCATAGGTGAAGTTTCTTAACTCGTACCCTTCGCCAGGAGCTCCCAGAAAGGTGGCTGCACTAATCTCTGCTGCCAGAATGGATGCGAGGACCGCCCACCATGGGATGGATCTTCCGCCCAATGCGTAGTCTTGAAGTGAGGATTGGCCTCGAGAGGAATAGAGACCGATTCCCATAATGGCGGCGAAGTAAGCAGCCAAGACAAGTGCATCCAAAAGAAAGGGATTCATGAAGATGTTTTATGGAAGTTTCCAGGACTCTCGAAAACGAACATACTCATCTGCGGGAAGAAGGACATAAACGGGTTGATCTGCCGGTGTGAAGGAACGAAGAAGTTGCCGAAAACTCCCTTCCTCCATTGAGGTACACCCCGTTGTCACCGAATCGGGGCTTCGGCATAAGTGAAAAAAGATAGCACTCCCGGAACCTGCTTTGACCTCAGGTGGGGCGTTGTGGCGGATGAATAGTTTCAGGGAGTGCGCAGGGTCTGCTTGTCGCATGAGGTGGTACTGTTCTAATGGAGGGAACGGTTCGTGGGCCGAAAGAATCAGATGGCGATTATAAAGGGAGGACGACGGATCCTCGATCCAAAGGTCCCGGTCAGTTACCTGACGGTAGCGCCAGCCTGGCAGATCCGACTTTTTGTCGTATCCGTAAAGGATATTCCCCAAATGAAATAGGCCGGCTGGGGATTTTCCGTCCCCCTCCTTCTTTTGAGGACCCGCCTGTTGTGTGTGAAGGCCCCGTCCCCATGCCAAACCATTCCGACCCAAATGGACAGAGTGAGAATTGGCATAACGGATCCATGGGTTTGTGGGGGAGGTTCGACGATAAAGATGGAGAGTCGCTTTTGTGGAGTCCCACGATTCGGGTTGAGCGATGAGAAGGGCCCGACAGGAGGGGGGTATTGGAACAGTCGCAGAAATGAGAAGAGAAGGGAGCAGGAAAACGATGCCAAGCCAGCGGCACATTCAGGTCAGCGGCGACGGAATCGCTCCCATGCAGAGTGAAGAAAGGGCGGTAGAAAAAAGGCGATATAACCCGCGAGACCCGCGAGCATACTTGGAAGGAGTAGTGGCTCAAACAAAGCAGGAAGAAAAAGGAGTCCGGAGCTAACCGCTGCGACCCAGCGGACAGAAAGAGGAATGGGAAGCGGAAAAAAGAATACTTTTTGGTCGGGCAGGGTTGTCGCAAAGGCGAGAAAAAGGGAGTTATGGAGGTAAAACGGGTTGACGGGGATGGAGGGCTGAAGAAAAGCAACGGCAACGACAGATATGATTCCCAAAAGAAAAAAAAGATTCAGATGAAAAGATCCCCATACCTCTTCAAGCGCGTCTCCGATCGACCAGAGAAACCAAAGAAAAAGCAGGAGAAATATGGGGTGAGCTGAATTGGAGGGAACAAAGAGAAAAGTGATGAGGCGCCAGTATTCGCCTTGTGAAACAAGCTCTGGGTTGAGCTTGAGAATCGAGGTGAATCCCGGGGAGGCAAGATTCAGGAGCCAAGCCCCTGCATTTAAGACGACCAAGCCGCGGGTGAGGTAAGGGACGGCCCAAGGGCCAAAAAGGTTTTCGAGTGAGTCGGTCCAGCGGGCAGGGCTCATGCTCCGATAGGGCCGATCAAGGCTTGAGAGTGATCTTTTTCCAATTCAGATGTTGGACATGAGCGTACTTTTCAAAATCTTTCTCGTACAGCATCAGCACAGCACGGACGACGGCGGAGTCATCCTCAAAACTAATTTGAGCAACAAAGTCGGGGATGATGTCGAGCAGTCGATGGGTGTAGATAATAGCGAAAGCAGATGCAGCAGCGGCAGTGTAAGGAATGTCCTGATATGCGCCTTCAGCAAAATCTTCGACCACATCTGCAAGGAATTCGAGCTGATCGACCAGATGGGGGAATTTCGGAGCGTGGATCTGGGTGAATTCAGCTTTCAGGAGGGGAAGTCTGTGAAGAAGGTTCTTCATGATCTTCGGGGTGACGCGGGAAGCGCCTCTCTGTGCGAAATATGTGCTTTCAGCCATCTTTCGAGATTGGAGGAAATGTTCTCCAACCGCAAGAAGAGGAGAAGATGGTGCGCGGAAAAGAGTTGGGCAATCTCGACGGATGGCATCTTCATCGGCAACAGCGCCCACCCGAATGGTTCCAATCCGCTCTGAGGTCAAAGAGGCGAATACCTGGGATCTGACCCCCCTTTATCCCGATGCGAAGGGGTGGGAGAAAGCACTGGAGGAGTGCAAAAAAATGAAGGGTCGACTTCTTTCCTGGAAAGGCAAGTTGTCGAACCCTGAAAATCTGGCTGAAGCGTTGGAGGTGGACCGGGAGATTGATCTACTGATGGAAAGGGTTGGGCAGTACGCAAGCCTACGAGTTTGTGAAGATGAAGGAGACGGGGCCGCACGAGACCGGTCTCTTCGATTCGATCATCTTCAGACCGAGTTAGCGGAAGAGTCCTCGTGGTTCTTGCCTGAACTGATGAAAATTCCGGATGCGGACTGGGCGAGCACCCTCCAGCATCCCCGACTGAAGGAGTGGTTGGGGAAACTGGAAAGAATTCGGAGATATCGACCCCATATTCTGGGGGAAGGGGAGGAGCGGATTTTGTCTTTGGTCGGTCCAGTTCTAGGAGGACCGGACGAAATCTTTTCTCAACTGACGAATGTGGACTTTCGTTTTGGCAAGGTCCGGGATGAGGACGGAACTGAGGTGGAATTAAGTCATGGGACCTTTGCTTCTCTTCTTCAGCGGAGAAGTACGGAAGTTCGACGTACTGCTTGGGTTCAATATTACACGGAGTTCGAGCAGCACGCTTGTACCCTTTCGGCCGCACTGGCTGCATCCGTTAAGGGTGATGTTTTTCGGGCGAAGGCCCGTCGGCATTCCAGTGCTCGAGCTCAATCCCTCTTTCCGGATCGTGTCCCTGAAGCCGTCTACGACAAACTAGTTTCGACGGTCCGAGAGAATCTGGCTCCTTTGCAAAAGTATCATCGTCTTAGGAAGAAAGTATTGCAGTTGAACGAACTTCGCGCGGCGGATCTGCAGGTTCCGCTTGTTGCGAAGATGCAAAAAAAGACCTCCTATGAGGAAGCGGCCCGGCTGGTAACCGATGCATGCCGTCCTTTGGGGGATGAGTATGTGGGGGTTCTGGAAAAGGGATTGGGTTCAGATCGCTGGGTCGATCGCTATGAAAATAAAGGAAAACGGAGTGGGGCATTTTCGAGCGGTAGTTACAGAAATCTTCCTTACATCTTGATGAACTATCGGGAGGATGTTCTCTCGGATGTGTACACCTTGGCTCATGAGGCAGGTCACTCAATGCACTCTTGGATGAGTCACCGGGCTCAACCCTATCAGGACTCCCACTATCCGATTTTCTTGGCAGAGGTGGCATCTACCTTTAATGAGGAGCTGTTAACCCATGCCTATCTCGAGGGTCCGGCAAAGAAAGATCCCCTATTAAGGGCCTATATTCTCAACCGACAAATTGATGACATTCGGGGAACACTCTACCGGCAGGTGATGTTTGCCGAGTTCGAACATAAGATTCATGCGGCAGAGGAAAAAGGGTTGGCTCTTACCTTGGACTTTTTCCGAATCGCATATCGTGAGCTTCTTGAGAGCTATCTTGGCGAGGTTCTTGAAATTGAAGCACCCTTGGAGTTGGAGTGCCTGCGGATTCCTCATTTTTACAGTGCTTTTTATGTCTACAAATATGCGATAGGGCTATCCGCTTCGATCGCCCTTTCCAACCATGTCCTTGCTGGGGACAAGGGGGCGGTGGAGCGGGTGCATACCTTCCTACGTTCGGGTGGCTCGCGTCCTCCTTTGGAAACTTTGCGACTTGCCGGGGTAGATATGGAAAGTTCAGAACCGGTGAATGAAGCGTTGGCCCTTTTTTCAAAGCGGGTGGATGAGTTGGAAAAGATCTTGGGATGAAACACCGGGTCTGCTGTGTGGGTCGACCTGGGGGGTGGGCGAAAGAGGCCGGAGAGGAGTACAGCAAGCGAATGGGTCGGTTTGGTGAACTGGAGTGTATTCATCTTCGAGAAAGCCCCAATGTCGAAAGGCAACTGATGGAAAAAGGGGAGGGGTGGTGGAAAATCTGTCTTGATCCAAAGGGGGGGTCCCTCAGCACAGAAGAGTGGCGAAAAGAGTGGGAGAAATGGGAGCGTTTGGGAAAGACGAAGCTCGCTTGGATGATTGGAGGAGCCGATGGGCACTCGGAGGAGTTTCGAAGTGGGTGTGATGTGGTTCGCTCCCTGGGTCCTCAAACTTTGTCGCACGATTTAGCATGGGTGGTTCTTTTGGAGCAGATTTACCGGGTGGAGAGCTGGAGGGCGGGGCATCCGTACCATCGCGCATGAACTTGGCTGAATCCCCGCGCACGATTCAGAAGGCAATGATTTATGTTAATCGAGCCCTTCGATGGAAGTGTCCAACTTGTGGTGAGAAGCCGATGTTTCTTCCCTGGTATAAAGTCCGCTCTCTTCATGACTGGTTTTCTCCGCTCGATGGTTGCCCCAATTGTGGATACGCGTACGACCGCGAGCCTGGATATTTTTTACTCGCTCTTTGGGGGGTGAATTATGGATTCGTTGCTGTGGTCGGGATGACAGCTTATGTTTCCATCCGACAATGGACCGACTGGAGTACGGCGGTCTGTTTGTGGGTAGCGATGGGACCCGCTCCGCTTTTGAGTATTCTTGTGGCTCGTCATGCAAAATCCTTTTTTTTGGCGATGGATCATTTTTGTGATCCACACATTCGTGACAAAAAGTTTAGAAAAAAAAGCGATTAGCCTTGTCAAGTTGCCTGCGGGAGGCTGTAAATAGTCCCGCATGTCCGAAGGAACGGTTTCGAAATTTATCGATCATCATTACCGGCATTTTAATGCCGCCGTAGTTAAAGATGCGGCACTAGCTTATCGCCAACACATCAAAAAAGGGGGGCGGATGTTGGTCACTTTGGCTGGTGCGATGAGCACGGCAGAGCTGGGGCTTTCTTTGGCAGAAATGATCCGACAGGACAAGGTTCATGCGATTAGCTGCACGGGGGCGAATCTGGAGGAGGATGTTTACAATTTAGTCGCGCATGACCACTACCGCAGGATTCCCGAATATCGTCATCTGACATCCAAGGACGAAGAGAAGCTTTTGAAGGAACATCTGAACCGCGTCACCGACACCTGTATTCCTGAACATGAAGCGATGCGTCGGATTGAGGGCACAATCGTCGAACTTTGGAAACGGGACGAAAAAGAAGGCGTGAGACGTTTTCCTCATGAGTATTTCTATGAAGTGCTTCAGAAAGGCCTTCTTAAGAAATATTACCAGATCGACCCCAAGGACTCATGGATGATGGCGGCCGCAGAAAAAAATCTTCCGATGGTTGTGCCCGGTTGGGAAGACTCGACGCTAGGCAATATGTTCGCCGCGGCCTGTATCCAGAAAACGGTTGGATCCGCCCAGATCGTGAAAAGTGGTGTTGAATACATGATCTCCTTTTCGGATTGGTATCAGAAAACGCAAAAGACACCGCTTGGCTTTTTCCAGATTGGCGGAGGCATCGCGGGTGATTTCCCGATTTGTGTAGTCCCGATGCTTCATCAGGATCTGCGTAAACCTGGAGTTCCTTTGTGGGCTTATTTCTGTCAGATCAGCGATTCGACGACGAGTTACGGATCCTACTCAGGGGCTGTGCCGAACGAAAAGATTACGTGGGGAAAGCTTGGATCGGAGACTCCCCGCTTTGTTATCGAGTCGGATGCCACCATCGTGGCTCCATTGATTTTTGCCTACGTGCTAGGTCAGTAAATCGGTTCTTAGGTCTTTACCCCGGCACGGATCTCAAACAGGGACGAGACTGACTCACCTTCGTGTATGCGTAGGATAGCCTGACCCAACAGGGGTGCTACACAAAGAACTTTGCTAGGAAGAGAGGAATTCTCCTGGGGAGTTGTATTCGTAGTGATAAATTCTTTGAGGCCGAGCTTCTTTAACCGTTCCAAGCCTGTTGTACCGAGAACCGCGTGGGGTATTCCGACATAGATGTCTTTGACCCCGTGACGTCGAAGAATATCCACTGCGGAGGAGATTGTGCCGGCCGTTTCGGTGATATCATCGACGAGAAGGACGTTTTTATCTTTTACGTCACCGATTAGATGGGTCGATTCGGTCTCGGACGCATTCAGACGCTTCTTGCTGACGATGGCCAATCCTGAATCAAGCATCTGTGCATAGGCTGCGGCCATTTTCATTCCTCCGATGTCGGGAGTGACGACCACTAAGTCAGGAATCTTCTTCTCCGCAATATATCGGTAGAAAATCGGTGCACAGAAAAGATGGTCCACCGGAATATCGAAAAATCCCTGAATTTGTTGCGCATGGAGATCCATCGCCAGTACACGATTTACCCCTGCGGCCACGAGAAGGTTGGCGATGAGTTTTGCTGTAATTGGCACTCGGGGTTGATCTTTGCGGTCCTGGCGGGCGTACCCGAAGAAGGGCAGGACCGCAGTGATTCGAAAGGCGCTGGCACGTCGGGCCGCATCCACCATGATCAGAAGCTCCATCAGGTTCTGGTTGGTGGGGGGGCAGGTGGGTTGAACGATAAAAAGATCATTCCCCCGGATATTTTCGTCGAACTTCACGAACGTCTCGCCATCGGGAAACGAGGTCACCGTGGCTTTCCCAAGGGGGACTTTTACGAAATCGGCGATCCTTTGGGCGAGTTCACGGTTGGCGTTACCCGAGAAGATCTGTAAGCGATTGCCGAAAATCGAAGCCATGCTTTTTTATAGAATCGGATCGGGTCGGTTGAAAGTGGGAAAGCCTAGGTTATTCGCCGATGATTTTAATAAGGACCCGTTTATCCCTTCGTCCATCAAACTCCCCATAAAAGATCTGCTCCCATGGGCCGAAATCGAGTTTCCCTTTTGTGACGGCAACAACAACTTCCCGCCCCATAATGGTGCGTTTCAGGTGCGCATCCGCATTGTCTTCCGAACCATTGTGCCTGTACTGAGTGTACGGCTTTTCTGGGGCCAGCTTTTCGAGCCAGGCTTCAAAGTCAGAATGCAAACCAGATTCATTGTCGTTGATAAAGACGGAGGAGGTAATGTGCATTGCATTCACGAGGCAGAGGCCCTCCTGGATCCGCGACTCAGACAGGGCAGTTTCGATCTTGGGCGTCAGATTAATAAAGGCCCGACGCGTGGAGGTATGAAGGGTGAGTTCCTGTCGGAACGACTTCACTTGGTCTTGAGGGAATCGAGATATTCGAGAACGACTTTTGCCTGATCCTGAGTCGAACCTTTGGGATCCTGCCAAACCAGTTTACCGTCCCGAAAAAGAAAAGCGGACCGCTTCGCAAAGCCGAACAGTCCGCCTACACCAAAGGCTTGGATGATCTTATTATCGGTGTCCGCCAGAAGGGGATAAGGGAGCTTCTGATCGGTCACGAA
>CAMDXQ010000021.1 GCA_945878585.1 Akkermansia muciniphila | reverse complement strand
GGCGGTGGATGTGGCGGCTCCCGGGTTTGCGGTGGTGGCGAATTGGCCAGGAGGAAAAAATGTGGAAGTAAGTGGCACGTCCGCTTCCACAGCTTTAGTCAGTGGTGCGATTGCGGCTTTGTTGTCGAAGGAGCGGGGGTTGACGGGAAAGCAGGCGGCGGAGTTGATTGTTCGGTATGCGAACGACGCAGGGATGGCGGGAGCGGATGAGGAGACAGGCAAAGGAGTGGTAAATGTGGAGAGAGTTTTAGAGAGAAACCAGCGTGGGATTGTTGATTTGGCTACGGCGGGTGTGATGTTGGATACGAAGAATGGAAAGGTAATCGTGGCGGTACAGAATCGGGGGACGGAGACAGTGAATTCCCCCACCATTGAGATCACGGCGGGGGGGGCGACGCGGAAATTTTATCCCGGATCGTTAGCTCCAGGGCAGTCGATGGCAGAGTCGGTTCAGTTTGACGCGGTCCGAGCAAAACAGGAGGGAGGGATACGGATTGGGACGAATGTGGAGGCACCACGGGGGAGCGATCAACGAAGCGCGAACGATATGTGGTCGGGTTGGTATAAGATTTCGAACTGATCTTGCGGGTGGGATAGGGAATTTAAACGCCGCATCATGAATGATGCGTCCTACAGATAGAAAAGTTTAGCCCGGGACTTCGGACTGGAGGGGGGCGTCGCCGAGCTGCATTGGTTCTAGGATAATATCCTTCACGGTGCCTCCGGCGGGAATCATGGGCAGAACGTGTTCGGTGTAGGGGACCATGACGTCGAGGACGTAGGCGGTTTTCGAGGCGAGAAGGCGTTGAAGGGCGGGCCGAACTTCTTCCGGTTTGGTGATGCGTTCGGCCGGTACGCCGAAGCCTTGGCAGATGGGGAGATAATCCGGAAAGATTTTCTGGGTGTCTTTAGGGTCGCCGAGGAAGGTGTGGCCTCGGTTGCTGGAGAAGAAGCGGTCCTCCCACTGGACGACCATTCCTAAGTACTGATTATTGATGATGATCGCCTTGGCAGGGATGTTTTCGGCAATGGCAGTTGCCAACTCCTGGACGTTCATAAGAAAGGAGCCATCGCCGTCGATATCGATGACTTCGCGGTCGGGGCAGGCAACCTTGGCGCCGACGGCAGCGGGATAGCCATATCCCATCGCGCCAAGTCCGGCAGAGGTCAGGAAACTGCGGGGGTGATGGAAGTCATAAAATTGGCCAGCCCACATCTGGTGTTGGCCGACGCCCGTCGTGATGATGGCTTCCCCTTGGGTGAGTTTGCAGAGTTCCTGAATGACCTGTTGTGGCATGATCCGACCGGGGATGTTCGTGTAGGAAAAAGGATATTTTTTCCGCCAAACCTCGATTTTCTCCCGCCATTTCTGGAAACGTTTCGGCAGGTGCGAGTGGGAACGCTTGGAGAGAAGCTGATTCAGGTTCTTCAGCGCAAGCCGGACATCGGCGAGAACGGGGAGGTGGACGACTTTGTTTTTGTTCAGCTCCGAAGCATCGACATCGATATGAACGATGGTGGCTTTTTTGGCGAACTCAGAGACTTTTCCTGTGACGCGATCATCAAAGCGGACGCCGAAGGCAAGAAGCAGATCGCAATCGTCAACCGCATAGTTGGCATAAACGGTGCCGTGCATACCGAGCCATTTGAGGGATTGGGGATCATTTTCCGGAAAGCAGCCTACGCCCATGAGAGTCGTTGTGACCGGGATGCCGGTCGCACGGGCAAACTTGAGGAGATCGGCCTCCGCTCCTGAAGTGATGATGCCCCCGCCGACATAAAGGACGGGACGATCGGCTTTTTCGATGAGGCCGAGAATTTCATGGAGGGCGACCTCGTCTGGCGCGGGAGAGCGGTGGTAGCCGGGGATATCCATTTGGGCGGGCCACGTCACTTGAGCGGTGGCCTTTTGAACGTCTTTAGGAATATCGATAACGACGGGGCCGGGTCGGCCCGTGGTAGCGATATGAAAAGCTTCCGCCACGATGCGGGGAATATCTCCCGGATGCATCACGAGATAGCTGTGTTTGACGATGGGGAGGGTAACGCCGAAAACATCGGTTTCTTGGAATGCACCCCGGCCGATGGCGGTTGTGGGAACCTGACCGGTGATGGCGACCATGGGAACGGAGTCCATGTACGCATCGGCGATACCCGTGACGAGATTGGTGGCGCCTGGGCCGGAAGTGGCCATCACGACGCCGACTTTTCCGGTCGCGCGGGCATAGCCTTCAGCCATAAAGGCTCCGCCCTGTTCATGGCGGGGAAGAATGGTGCGGATCTTTTTGGAACGGGTGAGGGATTGGTGGAGCATCATGCTCGCACCGCCGGGATAGGCGAAGATGGTGTCGACGCCAGCGTGCTCGAGAGCTTGGACGAGTAGGTCACACCCCATCGTGGCTGGGCCAAGGCGTGACTTGGGGGCCTTGGCCTTGGAGGAGGTGGGCTTCGTGGATGTTTTGGATTTGCTCATGTCGAGGAAAACCAATTCAAGGGGAATTCTGTGTAATTTCGAGTAAAAACTCGTGCCTGCCGAAAGGGAGGATTTTTAGATATGTCGGGAGTCGGCGTGGTCCTTGACTGCGTAACCAGAATCTTGGCGCTTGTGATTCACCTCGTTTTTCTTCACGTAGCCTTGATAGATATCCTCGGCGGTCATACCGAGGGTTTGGGCGAGGGAAACGAGGAAGTGGAATAGGTCGACGACTTCGACGCGAGCGTTCTGCTCGTCGATTTTCTGGTATTTGGCCCACCATTTCCATGGAAAGCTGTCGATGAGTTCGGCAAGTTCCTGACTCATGGCTCGGGAGTAGTTCAGGGCCCATTTCGTTTTGTCGTCTGCAGAGAGGGAGGAAAGGTCGACTCCGATCTTTTTGTTGAGGAGGTCCTGCATGCGGAAGATTTCGTCCAGCTTATCGGGTGTAGCCATAAGAAATGGGTAGCGGGTGGAGGGGGAAGAAGGAGACTTTTCTACAAAAAAGTTTGGATCGATGTGAAGAAATCGGGAAGCGGGTTGGACGGAGGGAGGTGGAGTGGGTAACAAAGAACGATGCGTGATGTGGTAATTTTGGGAAGTGGTTGTGCCGGTTGGACGGCGGCACTTTATTTGGCCCGGGCGAATCTAAAGCCTTTGGTTTTGACGGGGGCCCAGACGGGAGGGCTGCTGACGACCACATCGGTTGTGGAAAATTATCCTGGGTTTCCGAAGGGGGTGGATGGGACGACTCTAATGGTTCAGATGATGGAGCAGGCACAGAAGTTTGGGGCGGAGGTGGAGTTTGGGGTGGTAGCGGATGAGGTGACTTTGGGAAAACCTGCCCACCGGATTCGTACAGGGAATAAAATCGTTGAGACGAAGGCTTTGATTGTTTCCACCGGGGCAGGGCATCGGCATCTAGATGTTCCGGGCGAGAAGGAGTTGGAAACGAAGGGGGTGACCTACTGCGCGACGTGTGATGGAGCCTTGCCGATGTTTCGGGATCAGCCTGTGGTGGTGGTCGGCGGTGGGGATTCAGCCTGTGAGGAGGCGACATTTTTGACGAGGTTTGCCTCCAGGGTTTATCTGGTCCACCGGCGGGCGGAGTTGCGGGCATCGAAGATCATGGCGGAGCGCGCCTTGGGAAATGAAAAAATCCAGCCGGTTTGGAACGCGGTGGTGGAGAGTGTGGAGGGGGTAAAGGAGGGAAAAGTGACGGGGGTGAAAATCAAAGATCAGGTTACGGGAAAGAGTTCGATTTTGCCTTGTGCGGGGGTGTTTATTGCAGTGGGGCACGTGCCGAACACACAGATTTTCAAGGAGAAGCTGAGGATGGATGAAGCGGGTTACCTAGAGTTGGGGCCAGGCAGTCGGACGAATGTGGAGGGGGTTTTTGGAGCGGGGGATTGTGCGGACAAGGTTTATCGGCAAGCGATTACCGCGGCGGGCATGGGTTGCATGGCCGCGATTGATGCGGAGCGTTATTTAGCGGGGGGTTGACCGACGGTGGAAGGGGCGGGAGAAGGCGGGAGGTTGTCGAGGAGGGAGCGGGCTTCTTGGAGGAATGCACTTCCGGTATTGGCAGCGAGGATTTCGTTCAGCACCTGGCGCGCGGCTTCGGGGCGATTTTCCTGAATTTGGACACGGGCGAGGCCGACCGCGGCTCCGGTTCGGAATGGGTCGGCGGGTTGGATTGTCATGATCCGTAAGAAGAGGGTTTGGGCGGCGGCTCGATCCCCTGCGGCGGCGAGTTGATTGGCTTGGGCAAAACGGGCGGCCGAGGCGAGGGGGTGGGAGGGGAATCCCTGAACACATTTTTCGTAGAGGCTGGCGGCTTGGCGGTGATCTTTTTTTTCCGAGGCAGCGGCCGCGGATTCCAAGAGGGCAAGGGCAGTGGCGGGCTGCCCGGGGTAGTCACGGATCAGCTGGGCCCATGTTTCGGCTCCCGGTTTGGTCTCGAGAAGTAGATTCGATTCTGAGCGTGCTTTTTCGGCTTTCGAGTATTGCCAGATCAGGAGGGCGATTCCCGCCACGAGAGCCAGGCCAAGGGGGATAAGGGTTCGTGGGTGGAGCCAGGTGGGGATTTGGGCTGGGAGGATGCGGGGCTCTTCGGAGGGGACGGTGAGGGGGTTCGACATGGAAATGGGAGAATGGGAAAAGCGCCCTCGAAGGGCAAGTCAGGACCTTTCGGAAACGCGCAGAAGAGGTGAAGAACGGTTCAAGTTGGGCGGAAATTAAGGGTTGACGGTGTGGTTCAAAGTGGGTAAAAATGGGTAATCAAGGTGAAATCTGTTTATACGTGGTGAACAAATACATATGACAGCAAAAGAGGCATATACGGACCGGTTTGAGTTTTCCTTGGATGACAAGGGAAGGCTCTCCGTTCCTGTGGAGTGGAGGGGAGAGGCTTTTGAAAAAAGATTTCTCGTGATGCCTTCATCTGACGGTTGTTTGCGGATTTACCCGGCGAGTTTCCTTGGAAGAGAGATGGAGAAATTGTCCAGCCTCGGGGCGACTTCGGCGGATGCGCGACGGAAAAGTCTGGAAAAATTGGCGAGTGTGATCCAAGCGGCGGAACCCGATCAGCAGGGGAGAATCATGATTCGGGAAAAATTCAGACAGCACGCCGGACTGGGGCGGCAGGCGGTCTTGGTCGGGCGGCTAGATCATTTTCAAGTTTGGGATCCCAAGCGGTGGCAAAAGATCGCCCCGCCGGCAACGACCTTTGAGGAAGTAGCTCAGGAGGTCGGACTGTGATGATGGAATTTGCTTATTCGGTGGCGATCCCTCGGCCCTCCGGCGTGATTCTTCCGCATGCCCCGCGACTTTTCCAAGATACTGAAACCCTCCGTCGGCAGAAAGATGGCCGATGGCTGGCTCGGTGCTGGAAACTCCTCCGAAATTCCGGGGGAAGAAAAACAACCGACCCCCGCAATTGATTTTTTGGACGGGCCCGGGAGGCACGTTCCAGAAATTCGGTTTGGGCGTCCCGGGAGGTAGAATATGGACTGGAAGCAGATGATGAGGGGAAAACTCGCCTGCGGCTTTTCCTGCCGCCGAGATGGTTCCGGAAGAGTGGAGGGCCACGGAGTGGTCAAACTTCCGAAGCGAAACGCTTACGAAATCATCGGCCTCCGGAGACCTGTCCGACGGGAAATCCTTCGGTTGCGTCCCACCCCCTAAGGCGTGGAGCACGTCCCTGTTCTTTTGGAGGCGATCTTGAGCATGTTGCAACCCGCTCCCGGACGCACGGTGTACGACGCGACTTTTGGTCGTGGGGGACACACCCGTGCTTTCCTTCAGCGGGGTGCAAGAGTCGTGGCTCTCGACGTGGATCCAGCGGCGGAGGCGGAAGCGCAGAAATTGTTGGCGGAGGTGGGGCCCGATCGGTTTTGTTTTCACCGGGCGAATTTTAGTGATTTGGAGAAAGTCGCTGCGAAGGAGGGTCAAGCGGATGGGCTACTCCTCGACTTAGGGATTTCGTCCCCGCAGGTGGATCAGGCGGAGCGTGGTTTTAGTTTTCAGCAGAGTGGACCTCTCGACATGCGGATGGATCCGACCTCTGGAACAACCGCGGCGGATCTGGTGAACAACCTTTCGGAACCGGAGTTGAGGAATCTTTTAAGGGAGGGTGGAGAAGATCGGGATCCCGGGAGGATTGCGCGGGGGATTGTACGGGCACGACCTTTAGCCACGACACTGGATTTGGCGACGGCGGTTTGCCGTGCGACCCGGCCCGCCCGTCCCGGAGCGAAGCATCCCGCGACGCGGACCTTTCTGGCGCTTCGGCGTGCGGTCAACCGCGAAGGGGAGACATTGGAAAAAGCTTTATCGGCCGTGCCGAAAATCTTGAAGGTCGGGGGAAGAATGGCGGTGTTGACCTATCATTCGGCTGAGGATCGGGTGGTGAAGCATTGGATCCGGGGCCATGCGGAGGAGGAAAAACGTGAGATGGGAATGGCCTTTGGACAAGCGAACCCGGAGCGCTGGGTGAAAGCCTTGGAGGAGGTGGTGCCCTCGGAAGAAGAAATTTCGATCAATCCCCGAGCCCGGAGTGCGCGTTTGCGTGGGGCAGAGCGGTTGCAGGAGGAAAAAAAATGAGTCGGAACCAGATTCGCCGGACGAATCAGGTGGGCGGAACCCAGCTGGTTCGTTTTCTCTTGGGAGCGGGTTTGGCGACTTCCCTCGTGGTCGCGTTCGCCTTGCTACACGTTTCGAATATTCGGGCGGCCGGAGAGTTGAAGAAACTGGAGACAGCACGGGCACGTCAGGAGGATGTTTTAAAATCCGCCCGTTTGCAGGCGGAGAGGTTGCGTTCCCCTCGGAATCTGACGGAGCGTGCAGAACAGATGAATTTGGGATTGGTCAGCGTGAGCCAGTTGGAGATTTATGAGGCACCCACCCGGAAAAACTGGCAAGCGACCGATCTTGCGAAGGAGGAGAGCCGATGAATCCTCGCAACCGTGTCATGGGGGTGACCCTAGGGTTGGCCCTCTGCTTCACGGTTGTGTCCTGCAAGTTGATCTGGATTCAGTTGGTAAAGCAGGAAAGTTATCGGGCTGAGGCGATCCGTAGTCATACCCGAGGAGAAGCGGTTTCGGCCCAAAGAGGTTCGATTTTGGATGTGAGCGGACGGGTACTGGCGCAGAGCATGCCGTTGATTGAAGTTCGTCTGGATGGAAAGTTGTTGAATGAGAATCCGAAGGAGTTGCCTATCTTGGCCTCGCTTCTGGGTGTTTCAGCAGAGTGGTTGAAGGGTCAGGCAGATCCGGAGAACCGGTACCAAAAAATTGCCGAGGGGATTACCGCCGAAACAGACGGAAAAATCAGGGCGAACCGACTTCGTTCGGTCCGTTTGGAGAGAAAAACGATCCGGAATTATCCCAACGGGTCGGAAACGGCACAGATTTTAGGCTATGTGAACCTGCAGGAAATGAGTTTGGCTGGAATTGAAAAGCCGTTGGCTGTGGAGGTGGGGGAGGCGGGAGTGGAAAAATCGATGGACCGTTACCTCCGAGGGGTGGCGGGAGAGCGACGGATTATTCATGACGCGATTCGTCGTGAAATTCCATATTTCCGTCTCAGTGATCGGCCTGCGCGGGATGGGTATCATGTGGTGTTAACGGTGGATCAAGGAATTCAGCACGTTGTGGAGCGGGAAGCGGATGCCTTGGTGGAAAAGTACCAGCCTGAAAGTCTTCAGATTGTCGTGATGCGCCCTTCGACAGGGGAGATTCTGGGAATGACAAGTCGGCCGACATTTGACCCAAATCAGAGAAAGACGTTTGAGGCAGGGGCGGTGAAGGATCGTCCTTTGGCCGACATTTATGAGCCAGGCTCAACTTTTAAAATTGTCACAGTCGCTGCGGGGTTGAATGAGGGAGTGGTGGACCTAAACAGCACTTTTTTCTGTGAGAACGGGGAGATGTTTTATGGGGGTTCTTCCCTGAAGGATCACGAGGCGTACGGAATGCTGTCCTTGCGGGAGATCGTTGCGAAATCGAGCAACATTGGAATGGCAAAGCTGGCGATTCAGTTGGGGGAGGAGAAAGTGTACGAGTACGCAAGGCTTTTTGGCTTTGGTCAAAAGACGCAAAAGGGGGAGGGGATTTTGCCGGGGGAAGAGGGAGGTCTGTTACGTCCGACCAAAAAATGGAGCAAGCTTTCGATTACCCGGATTCCGATGGGGTATGAGGTGGCGGCGACGAACCTGCAGATGGCATTGGCCTACGGAACAATTGCGAATGGGGGAAAACGGATGGAGCCAAGAATCATCAAGGCGGTGGTGGATCGGGATAACCGAGTCGTACTACAATTCCTGCCTAAAGTTGTCTGCCAAGCGGTCAAGCCGGACGCGGCAGCGAAAATGGTGGAAGCCTTGCGCGGGGTGGTTTCTGACGCGGGAACGGCGGAGGGAGCTCAGGTTCCGGGATATGAGGTCGCTGGAAAAACAGGGACCGCGAGAAAAGTTGTCCAAGGAGATTATGCGAAGGACAAATACCGATCTTCCTTTATTGGATTTTTGCCGGCCGACAAACCGGAATTTTTGGTTTCCATCATGGTGGATGAGCCGAAGGGGAAAGTGTACTACGGAGGCTTGGTGGCGGGGCCTGCCTTTAAGAACATCGCAACCCAAGTGGCGGAACAGCTCCATCTAAACCGTGGAGCGGTCGTGGCACGGAGGGGCGAGTAATGAAACTGACTGACGTGATGAAGGGGGTGGTGGTGAAAGAGTGGCAAGGGAGTCGGGAGGCAGAAGTCTCGGGTTTGGCTTATGAGTCGAGGAAGGTAGTGCGGGGTTCGATCTTCTGTACGTGGAAAGGGAAAAAGAGCGATGGGCATGCCTTTGTTCCTGATGCTGTGGAAAGGGGAGCGGTGGCGGTGGTGGCGGAGAGAAAAACCGTCGACGCCACGATTCCAAGAATTCGGGTGGAAAATGGGCGGAGGGCGCTGGGCAGGATGGCGGCGAACTTTTATGGGAACCCGTCGCGTGAAATTCAGGTGATCGGAGTGACAGGAACAAATGGGAAGACATCGACGGCGATGTTGTTGCAATCCCTTTTCGAAGGGGCCGGATTGCGGTGTGGTCTCCTTGGGACGATTGGAAACGATGTGGGGAAAGGGCGTCAGGCGGCGAAGCAGACGACGCCAGAGGCCCTCGATCTTCAGGCGATGTTGGCAGAGATGAGGGAGAACGGTTGTCGGGCGGCATCGATCGAAGTGAGTTCCCACGCCTTGGATCAGGGAAGAACGGAGGGAGTGAATTTTGCAGGCGGGATTTTCACGAATCTTGGCCGGGACCACCTCGACTATCACGAGAATCTGGCGGCTTATGAGTCAGCGAAGGGGAAGCTGTTCGAAGGGTTGGAAGCGGGTGCTTTTGCGGTGATTCATCAGGAGGATCCTGTGGGTGTACGGATGGTGGCTCGATGCCGTCCCGGGGTTCGGGTGATGACCTATGGTGTGGAACGGGGGGATGTTCACACCCGAAATCTACAAATGGGGGTGGGAGGAAGTTCCTTTGTGCTGTGTACACCGGAGGGAGAGGTGCCGGCAACTTTGCCATGGCTGGGGCGCTTTAATGTGGCGAACGCTTTGGCCGCTGCGACGGGTGCGATGCAGGGGGGATGGTCAGCGGAGAAAGTGGCAGCGGGGCTGAGTCGGGCACCGGTTGTGCCAGGACGAATGGAGCGGGTTCCGAATGCCGGAGAAATTTCAGTTCTTGTGGACTACGCACACACTGCCGAGGCGGTGGGAGCGGCACTGAGCACTTTGCGACCCCTGACGAAAGGGGCGCTTTGGGTGGTGGTGGGTGCGGGCGGGGATCGAGACAAGGGGAAGAGGCCTGCGATGGCCGCAGCGGCCGCAGAGTGGGCGGATCGGGTTGTGCTGACATCGGACAATCCAAGGGGAGAGGATCCGAAAACGATTTTACGGGAGATGGCGATGGGACTTCCGGCCGGAAAGCCGGCGCAAATCTTGGAAAATCGGTCTGAAGCGATACGGATGGCGGTGCTGTCAGCGACCGCGGGGGATGTGGTTTTGATCGCAGGGAAAGGGCACGAGGAGTTTCAGGAGATACAGGGTGAGAAAATTCCATTCTCGGATCGTCGGGAAGTGGAACGGGCCTTGGCGGAAAGGAGTCGCGCTTGAAGTCGCTTTCCTTGTCCACCTTGGCGGATTTGGCGGGTGCTGAAATGATCTGTGGAAACGGCGAGAGGGTAGCGTCTGGTGTTGGGATTGATTCACGGACGATTCGGCCGGGGGAACTTTTTGTGGCGATCCGTGGCGGGAAGCATGATGGGCACGATCATGTGCGGGAGGCGGCGGAGAAAGGGGCCATCGCGGCTTTGGTGGAAAAAAAAGAGACGGGGAAAGTGCCGACGGGATTCGCTTATCTGAAAGTATCCGACACCCAGAAAGCCCTGCAGAAAATGGCCCATGGATACCGACGTCTTTTGTCGGTTCGAGTGGCTTCAGTGACGGGGAGTTCAGGAAAAAGTAGCACCAAAGAAATGTTGGCTGCGGTATTGGAAACCAAGGGAAAAACACACCGCACAAAAGGGAACTTGAATAATCATTTCGGGGTTCCCCTGACTTTATTGGGGATAGGAGAAGAGGATCGCTGGGCGGTTGTGGAGTTAGCGATGAATTCCCCTGGAGAAATAGGGGCGTTGGCGGAGTTGGCGGAACCTGAGGTGGGGGTGGTGACCAATATTGGCTGGGCCCATATCGAGGGAATGGGATCGAAGGAGGCGACGGCTCGTGAGAAAGGGGCTTTATATCGGGCATTGCCGGAGGGTGGTTTGGCGATCAGCAATGCGGACGATCCCTTGGAGAAAATGACTTTGGAAGGTTGTCGGGCACGAGTGGTGCGTGTTGGACGTTCGCCAACGGCAGATTACCGAATGGGGGAAGTCAGCTGTGATGGAGAATTTACCCGCTTCGTTTGTGAAGGTCCGAAAGGAAGAAGCGAGGTTCGTTTGCCGGTTCCAGGGGTGCACATGGCGATGAATGCGGCGCAAGCTTGGGCGGCTGGAGTGGAGTTAGGAGTAGAACCAAAAGTGGCGGCGACTGCTTTAGAGAAGATTCAACTGCCTCCAGGTCGTGTGAAACTAGAAAAACATGGAGAGGGTTGGTTGCTGGATGACAGTTACAATTCGAATCCGGACAGCTTGTTGGCGGGTCTGCAGACTTTGGAAGAGCTGCCAGGAAAAGGAAGAAATGTGGCTTTGTTGGGCGCAATGGCGGAATTGGGAGCCTTCGGGGAGATGTTGCATGAGGAGTCGGGAGCAGCCGTGGCACGGAAAAAGATCGGGCTGTGTTTCGTGGTGGGGGAGGAAGGAAAGTTTTTGGTTGAGGGGGCAAAAAAGATCCGGCCGGGAGAATGGATCCGATGGTTTGCTCGAAGGGAAGAGTTGGCCAAGGCGTATGTGGAGCTGGCCCAAAAGGGAGACCGGATTTTGGTCAAAGGAAGTCGACGAGAGGGAATGGAAGCGGTGGCGGCTCATTTACGGGGGGTCAAATAACCATGTTGTACTATCTCAGTTTTCTGAGTGCATGGTTCGGTCCGCTGAATGTTTTTCAGTACGTCACGTTTCGAACAGTAGGGGCCGCGTTGACCTCGTTCTGTTTCTGTTTGTGGATTGGACCGCGCGTAATCGAGATGCTGCATCGGCTGAAGCTAGGACAGCCGTTACGGAGTAAGCAGGAGGTGCATCGGTTGGCGGATCTCCACGAAAGCAAGCAGGGAACCCCGACGATGGGTGGAGTCCTGATTTTATTTTCTCTCACTTTGGCCTGCTTGTTGTGGGGTCGTCCGACGAATCCGTATCTGTGGCTCGCCTTGGGAAGTACCCTCGCCTTGGGAACGTTGGGATTTTGTGACGATTACGCCAAGGTCCGGAAGAAAACTTCGGGGGGATTGGGCGGGCGGCAAAAGTTGCTGGTTCAGAGCTTGGTGGCAGGTGGAGTGGCGGGGGTCTTGATGTTGATGCCACAGGCAAGGGAAGCGGCCTTGAAATTGCAAATTCCGTTTGTGAGAGAAGAGTTTTTTCTGCTTCAGCTTCCGATCTGGGGAGCTGTTCTCTTTTTTATTTTCATCATTGTGGGGAGTTCGAATGCGGTGAATCTGACGGACGGATTGGATGGATTGGCGTCCGGCTGCATTCTTACGGTGGCGCTGGTTCTTGGATTGTTTGCATATCTTTCCAGCCACGCCAAACTTGCATCCTATTTGTTCCTGCCGCGTCTTCCCGGCGGGGAGGAGTTGGTGATTTTCTGCGCAGCGCTATTTGGATCGGCGCTGGGTTTTCTCTGGTTTAACTGCCATCCCGCCAAAGTTTTTATGGGGGATACGGGTTCTCTCGCATTGGGGGGAGCCGTGGGCGTAGTGGCGATCTGCATCAATCAGGAACTTTTACTCGCTGTGATTGGAGGAGTGTTTGTGATGGAGGCGCTGTCGGTGATTCTTCAGGTTTTGTCCTTTCGGCTGACAGGAAAGCGAATTTTTGCGATGTCTCCGATTCATCATCATTTCGAGCTCCGAGGGTGGAGTGAAACTGCGGTGGTGACACGTTTCTGGATTCTCAGCGTGGTTTTTGCCCTGGCAGGGCTGGCTTCGCTCAAGTTGCGGTGAAAGGAGAAATACAGAAATGGAATGGAACGAAAGTGATTGTGCTGGGAATCGGGCGCAGCGGCCAAGCCGCAGCGGAGTGGTTGCTTGGACAAAAAGCGGAGGTGACCATGTTTGACGAAACAAAGAGCGCCGAAGCGAAGAGTCTGGCCCAAAAATGGGAAAAACGCGGGGTTCGGGTTCTCTTGGGGAAAGATCGTATGGAAGCCGTGAATTTCGATCAGGCGATCCTGAGTCCGGGGATTGATCCGAAGCGACCGGTGGTAAGGCAATTGGTGGATGCGGGTGTACCGATTCTGGGTGAGTTGGAGTTGGGTTCCCAAGCCTGCCTTTGTCCGATTGTGGCGGTCACGGGAACGAATGGGAAAAGCACGACGACCGAGTTAATTGCCTCGGTATTTTCTACGGCAGGAAAAAAAGCGGTGGGGTGCGGGAATCTGGGTAGACCTCTTTGCGAGGTGGCTCCGTTGACCGGCGGTTTGGATTGGGTCGTGGTGGAGGTGAGTTCCTTTCAGTTGGAAACGGTGGTGACTTTCCGGCCCAAGGTAGCGGTGTATTTGAACTTAACGCCTGACCATCTGGATCGATATCCGAGCGTGGAAAAGTATGCCGAAGCGAAAGCACGGATCTTTCTGAATCAGAAAGCGGAAGATTTTGCGGTGGTGCAGAAAGGGTTGGAGGTCGAAACGGGAAAAGCGACCGTAGCCAGCTTTACATCCGATGCCGATGGAGCGGACTACACCATTCGGGATGGGTGGCTGTGTCGAGGTGAGGAACGGTTGATGAGGCAGGAAGAAACGAGCTTACGGGGACCCCACAACGCAGAAAACATGCTGGCGGCGTGGGCCGTGGCCGAGTTTGAAAAAATTTCCCGGGAAGCGGTGAAAGAGGCTTTTCGGAATTACCGGGCTTTGCCCCACCGTTGTGAGCTCGTGCGGGTGCTGGGTGGAGTGAATTGGGTGAATGATTCGAAGGCGACCAATCTGGATGCGATGGAACGGGCGGTGGCGGGGACGGAGGGTTCGGTGATCTTAATCGCTGGGGGGAAGGACAAGGGATTTGATTTCTCAGAAAGCCGGAAACGTTTGGCTGGAAAAGTCAGGGGAGCCCTTCTGATTGGGGAAATGGCTGAAAAGATCGAAAAAGCGTGGAACGGGGTGGTGCCTTGTCGTCGGGTGCAAGACCTTGAGGAGGCTGTGGAACGGGCGGCAAAAATGGCGGTATTTGGAGAAACGGTTTTATTGAGTCCGGGATGTTCGAGTTACGACATGTTTAAGAACTTCGAGGAAAGAGGGGAGAAATATAGGCAGTGCGTTACTGCGCTGCCGGAGGAGAAAAAAAGAAATGAGTGATGAACTGCTGGAATATTCAGCGCAACGCAATTCAACCCCCGCAACCAGCGGCGAAGCAGGAGAACGCCCGGCAAAGAGTGGAGGCCTGAATCGGCTCTCCACGATCTTTCTCGTGGTATTGGGACTGCACGTCGTTGTGATTGTGGGAATCAGTGCCTATCACCTGCTTCGGGGAAATCCTGAAACAGGGATGACTACAGTAACGGAGAGCGCTCCCGCTCCTGTTGTGGAAACGGCCAAGGCACCCGAACCGGCAAGCCAGCCTGCGCCCGAAGTGGCCAGCAGCATGCCGAGTCCCGACGACAAAGTTTGGCAAACCCCGGAATCGGCGCCTGCAGAAGCATCGGCTCCCGTAGCCACGGCAACGGTTCCGACTGCACCAAGCGTTCCGATGGCGGAACGGGTACATGTCGTTGGAAAAGGTGACACACTCGCCAAAATCGCCAAAGCGAATGGAGTAACGGCAGCAGCGATGGCAAAAGCCAATGGAATCAACGGCACGATGATCAAGCTTGGACAGAAGCTGAAGATTCCAGAAAATGCAGGAGCTGGGACAGTGGCTACTGCGGCACCTGCTGCACCCACGCCTGCGAAGGCAGTGGCAGCGGCGGCTGCCAAACAAGGATCCAATCCGGCAGGCACCTATCAGGTGATGGCGGGGGACACCTTGGCGAAGATCGCGAAAAAATTCGGAACCAAGGTGGACACGCTTGCGAAGCTGAACTCGATCAGCGATCCAAAGAAGCTGAAAGTCGGGATGAAGCTGCAGGTTCCGGGTGAAGCATCTGCGAAAGTGGAAACTCCCGCTTCGACTCAGGCGCCCGCAGGTCCGACAGACATGGCCATGTTGCCGAAAGCGACAACGAACTAAAGAGCCATGGGACGAAACTCCGCGCATATCCTTGTCGCCTGCGTGGCGGGCTTGGTCGGGCTTGGCCTGATCATGCTCGCCAGTGTCGGCGCATTTTCCCCCGATAACCGGGGCCAAACCCTTTTCTTCCTCCAAAGGCAAGGGCTCTGGCTGGCGGTGGGAACAGGGATATGCGTGGGGTTGAGTCGCTGTGATTCCAAAATGCTCCTGCGATATGCAGGATGGATTTTTGGAATTGCGAGTGTTCTTGTGGCCTTCTCGCTGATTCCTGGATTAGGGAAATCGGTCAAGGGTTCTGCAAGGTGGATTCCGCTGGGGCCGTTTGCCGTGCAACCCGGAGAGATCTTGAAGTTGGCTACGGTGATTCTGGCAGCTGGTTGGGTTAAGTGGCAGGGACCGAAAATGAAAAACGCATGGCATGGGCTGGTCTTGCCCTTTCTCATTCTTTTGGTTCCGGTGCTTTTGCTGGTGAAGCAACCGGATCTCGGATCGGCGGCATTTGTATTGGTGGCGACGGCGGTGGTTTTATTTGTCGGGGGGGCCCCGATTTTGCCTCTGGTTGTGTTGGGATGCCTCGGAGTCGCTGGGGTGGGGTTGATTGCGGTGAGTATGCCGGAGAGGTTGGATCGATTGGTGGCTTTCATGAATCCGGAAGCGCATCGGCAGGGGGGTGGATATCAAGTGACGCAGGCTTTGATTGCATTGGGGTCGGGTGGAATCAGGGGTGTGGGTCTGGGACAAAGTATTCAGAAAATGTTTTATCTTCCCGAGGCACACACCGACTTCATTTTTCCGATTTTGGGGGAAGAGCTCGGATTGGTGGCAACGCTTGCAGTGGTGCTGGTCTTTCTGATGTTAACCCTTTGCGGGGGATATATCGCTGGGCACGCATCGGATTTGTCGGCGATGGCATTGGGAATGGGAGTGACCGCGTTGGTGGGAATGCAGGCTGTGGCGAACCTGGGTGTGGTGACAGGATTACTTCCACCGAAAGGGGTGGGACTTCCCTTTATTAGTTATGGGGGATCGAATCTGGTTCTTTGCCTGGGGGCGGTGGGGATTCTGATTTCGCTCCATCGAGAAGCAAAGTATCCGGCGGAAGCACGGCAACGTCGTCTTGTAGGGGGAGCGAAGTGATCGCTATGGGGCAATTGGCCATCGCTTGCGGGGGAACAGGGGGACATCTCTTTCCCGGATTGGCTGTGGCCGAGGCGGTGCGGAGGCGGGGGCATGAGGTAAGTTATTTCATATCCGGAAAAGCGGTGGATCGGCGTGCCTTGCGCGGTGCGGGGGAGGAGCTGCACGGGGTAGAAATTCCAGCGGTGGGTTGGAGTGGAGTATGGGGAGCGGGCAATTTTGCCGTGCATTTCGTTTCAGCCGTCCGAAAAGCGGGGGAGGAGATGCGAAAAAGAAAAGTAGGGGCACTACTCGGGATGGGGGGATTTATATCAGGAGCCGCAGTGGGGGCAGCACGGATGGCAAAAATTCCATATTTTCTACATGAATCGAACGCGGTTCCCGGACGGGCTACAAAGCTTTTAGCCCGAGGGGCGGAAAAGGTGTTTGTGGGATTTGCTGATTGTGAAAGAGGTTTGGGTGGGGTGAAGGCATCGGTCAGCGGGACTCCCGTACGGAATCGTTTGGGTCAAATGGGGAAAGAGGAGGCTTTGAAAAAATTGAGTCTTCATCCAAAGCGCAGATTGGTCGCGGTGTTGGGAGGAAGCCAAGGTGCCAGAGGATTGAATGAGGCGATGTTGAGGGGCTTGGGAGCATTGAAAAGTGAATCGCAGCATCTTCAGATTCTTCATTTGGCAGGAGAGGCGCATGTGGAAAAGGTTCGAAAGGGGTATGAGGGTTCGGGGTTTCATGCGGTGGTGATGGGCTTTTGTGATGAAATGGAAGCGGTATATGGAGCGGCGGAAGTAGTGGTTGCGAGAGCTGGAGCCGGGACATTGGCGGAGTTGGCAGCATGTCAGGTGCCGGCCATTCTCGTGCCATTTCCGGCGGCGGCAGGAGATCATCAGATGGCAAATGCCCGCGCTTATGCGAAAGAGGGGGCAGCGGAGGTGATTGCGGAGAGATATCTTGAGGGAACGGAGTTGGGCCAACGTATCGCGAGATTGATGGGGGATTCGACACGTTGTGAGCGAATGAAGCATTGGGCCAAGGAACAGGATCAACCGCAGGCAGCGGAGAAAATCGCGGAGGTGATCAGTGGGATCCTTTGATTCAGCAGATTGGATCAAGGGAAAGAAGCGGGTTCACCTCATCGGTGTGTCTGGATCCGGGATGACTCCTTTAGCGGAAATTCTGATGGATATTGGACATGAAGTCAGTGGGTCGGATCTGAAGAAGATTTCTGAAAGGTTAGTGAAGAGGGGAGTGAAGTTCACTCTGGGGCATTCTGCCCAAGGGGTGGGGGAAGCGGATGTGGTGGTGGCTTCTGCGGCGATCCCGGATGAAAACGTGGAGTGGGTGGAGGCGAAAAAGCGCGGAGTCGCTCGTTTCCGAAGAGGAGAAGTTCTGGGTGCTTTGGCGAGCCAGAAAAAACTGGTAGCGGTGATGGGGTCGCACGGAAAAACAACAACGGCGACGATGTTGGCCCAGATTTTCCAAGAAGCGGGTAAGGAACCATGTTTTTATCTTGGTGGATATGCTCCCGCTCTCGGGGCTTCGGGGGCTTGGAAAAAAGGGGAATGGTTGATTGCTGAGGTGGATGAAAGCGAAGGGGCTCCGGCTCAGCTTCAACCCTGGGCGGCTCTGCTGCTGAATGCGGATTATGAGCATGTGGACCGATATGCGAACGAGGGAGCTGTGATTGCAGCGTATCGGGAAATCTTAGGTCGAGTCACAGGACCCATTGTGGTGGTGGCGAAGGAGGAGTCTGCGGCAATGGAGGCGTCGGAAAAAGTAAAGTCGAAGGTGACGTTTGGATGGGAAAAAAGTGATGCGGATTATGTGGGACAATGGAAGGGAGAGGATGCGGAAGGGGTGAAATTTGAGGTGAAAGGGAAAGGAAAGAATCTGGGGAGCTTTTCCGTTGCGGCGACTGGGCGACATAATGCTGGAAACGCATTGGGGGCGTTAGCCTTGGGAGCGGAATCGGGTTTAGATCCGGAAAAGATACGACTGGGGTTGCAATCGTTCCGGCGAGCCGATCGCAGGTTCGAAATTCTCCTGAGTAAACCTTCGTTGGAAGTGGTGGATGATTACGCCCATCATCCTAGGGAGGTGGCCGCGACATTGGGTGCCGCGAGGGCACGGGGTCGGAAAAGGGTGGTGGCGATCTTTCAGCCGCATCGTTACACAAGGTTAGCGACCTTTTTGGATGGATTTGCCAAGGCACTGCGCCAGGCGGATCGGGTTGTCTTGCTGCCCGTGTATGCGGCAGGAGAAAAGGTGTTAGAAGGAGCGGGCCTCCCTCAGCTTGCGTCAAAGATTACGGAGTTGGGGGGTTCTGTCGAAGTCGCAGGATCGATGGCGGAGTGCCGGTCGATCCTAGGAAAGATCTGGGAAGAGGGGGATTTGTTTCTGGTGATGGGTGCAGGAGATGTCACTCAACTGGCGCGGAAAATGGCCCACGAATTTGAAGCCTTTCGAAAGGTGCGTGATTTAGCGAAAGGAGAGGGAGTGGTGCGGTGGTATGAACCGATGCAAAAACACACCACGATACGAATTGGTGGACCGGCCCAAGTTTGGTTTGAGCCTGAAACCGAAGAGGCGTTGGGTCGGGTCGTTGAGTTGTGTGGAAAGGAGGGGATTCCTCTGACGGTGGTGGGTCGGGGAAGTAATCTATTGGTACGGGATGGGGGGATTGGTGGAGTGTGTGTCCATTTCGGTCAGCCAGGGATGAGTCGGATTGAGGTGGTGGGAGGAAAGATCCGTGCCGGGGCGGGAGCGAGGTTGAAGCAAATTGTGGCGGTAGCGAAGGCGAATGGAATTATGGGTTTGGAGTTTATGGAGGGGATACCCGGGGCGTTGGGTGGGGCGATGAGAATGAACGCAGGGGCGATGGAGTCGTGGACTTTTGAAACCGTAGAAAGTGTCCGTGTGATGAATCGCAAAGGGAAGGTAAGCGAAGTGGCGCGGAACGAGTTCGAGGTGAAGTACAGAAAAGTACCTCGCTTGGTGGAGGATATTGCAGTCGGAGCTGTGTTACATGGAAAACCCGGAAATCCTCAGGAGATTGCGGAAAAGCTGAAGAGTTACAGTCGGAAGAGATGGGATTCGCAGCCTGCAGCTCCAAGTGCGGGTTGTATTTTCAAGAATGCGGAAAAGATTCCCGCGGGAAAATTGATTGAAGAGTTGGGTTTGAAAGACACCTCGGTGGGTGGGGCGAGGATCTCTCCCGTTCATGGAAACTTCATCGTGAATCAGGGGGGTGCAAAGGCGGTGGATGTTTTGGCTTTGATGGATCAAGTACGAGCCAGGGCGAGAACGGATCGGGGAATCGAGCTCGAACCCGAAGTCATCGTGGTAGGAGAAGACGAATGAAACCAGAAAAGATGAAAGTCGCTGTGCTTGCAGGTGGAATTTCCCGGGAAAGGGAGGTTTCGTTGCGAAGCGGGGCGGCGGTGGTGAAATCGCTACGTTCAGTCGGAGTGAAAGTCTTGGAGGTGGATGTGAAAGAACGTGGGGTGAAAGTCCCACAAGGAACCGACATCTGTTTTCTTTGTTTGCATGGAACGTATGGGGAAGATGGAACCCTGCAGGGAGAGTTGGAGGCGGCTGAGATGGCCTTTACGGGCAGTGGTTCAGTCGCGAGTGCTTTGGCGTTTGATAAACTGAAGGCCAAAGAGGCGATGGTGGCAGCAGGAATTCCGATGGCGGAAAGCATGGAGTGGAGTGTAGAGAACGATTGGCAACCGCCTTATGTGTGCAAGCCGGTCGCCGATGGATCCAGTTTCGGGGTTCATCTGGTAAGGAGTGAGCAGGATGCTGTCGCAGCTCGTAAGGATGCGAAGAATTGGAAGGGGGCGATGATGATTGAGCGACTGGCCGAGGGTGCTGAGATGACCGTTGGAATTCTGGGGGAAGAAGCCCTTCCGGTTGTGGAGATCCGACCTGGAAAAGGGTTCTATGATACGAAAAACAAATATACCGCAGGAGCGACTCAATATCTGTGTCCCGCTCCCATTTCGAAAGAGCAAGCCGAGGTCATAAAAAAAATTGCACTGGATGCACATCGGGCGCTGGGTTGCGAAGTTCTTTCCAGAGTTGATCTGATTCTTGGGGTGGACGGGAAGGTTACCGTGCTGGAAGTGAACACCCTGCCCGGCATGACCGATTTGAGTTTATTTCCCAAGGCGGGTCGAGCGGCAGGAATCGATACTGCTTCGCTCTGTCTGAAGATTTTGCAGTTGTCATGGAATCGAACAAAGAGAGGAGCGGTCACATGAAATGGCATCGAGTACTTCCCTTAGGGGGCAAAAAGCAAAGGATGAGGCATCGCCGGGCAAGGCACGTTTTAGCAGCCAAAATGTCCGGAAAGCAGAGTGCCAAAGAGTTTAGTCGCCGAGTTGGGGCGATTCTCCTTTTGGCAGGGTCATTGGCCACCGCGGCTTTGGTCACTTCGATCGGAATGGATGCGATCTTGGGAGCATTGTTATATCGGAATTCCGATTTCACCCTTCGGCGGTTCGTCATCGAACCCGCGAATAAGATTGGGAAAGGGGAGTTGGTGGCAGCGAGCGGAGTTAAGATCGGTCAAAATCTCCTTCACATGTCTTTGGACGAGGTGCGGGGTTCGATCGAGAAAATCCCACATGTGGCCTCTGTCCGTGTGGAGAGACATCTTCCGGACACCTTGTACCTGTTTGTTGAAGAGAGAAGGCCTGTCGCGCTCCTGGCCCCGACGCCTACGGCAGGCATGCAGTTGGCGCAACCGATGTATTACATCGATTCCAGAGGTTTTGTCTTGAAGCCGAAACCAGGGGAAAAACTCATGGCGTTACCGGTAATCCGTGGAATTTCATCGGATGAAGTGGTGGAGGGAGAAATTTCAACCTACCCGGATTTAAAGGCGGCTCTTCTATTCCTCAGAGAAGCTTCGATGACCACTGTTCGGGATGGGTTGGACTGCTCCAAGGTCTTGTTGGAGGGCCCGGGAAGGTTTGTGGTATCTACCCCGAAAGGCGGAAAAATCCGATTTCGGACTAGTTATCTTTCCGAGCAGTTTGAGCG
>CAMDXQ010000020.1 GCA_945878585.1 Akkermansia muciniphila | reverse complement strand
GAGATCGATTCATAACCGGAAAGAGATTTGAGGGAGGGTGGATTTTCGACAGCACGACCCATTTGATGAAGGAGGGTTTTGTAAATAACTTCGTGAACGAGAGTGCTTTTGCCTGAGCCACTGACTCCTGAAACAGCGACAAGGCGACGGAGAGGAAAAGAGGCGTTGTGGTTTTTTAGGTTGTGACAGTTCGCTCCTTGGAAATGAAGCCAAGGGTGACCTTTTTCCGGGCAGGCTCGTCGGGGCGACGGGACGGGAATGGTGCGACGGCCGGAGAGGTAGGAGCCGGTGGGGGAGTTCTTGATTTTTCCCAAACCAGCGGGAGGTCCGGCATAGAGGAGATGGCCGCCCTCACCTCCGGATCCAGGGCCGAGTTCGAGGAGATTTTCCGCTGAGCGGATGACCGTTTCATCGTGCTCAACAACGAGGACCGTGTTGCCGGCGGCGCGGAGTTCATGAAGAAGATCGAGAAGGCGGCCGGTGTCGCGTGGGTGGAGTCCGATGCTGGGTTCGTCGAGAACGAAAAGAGTTCCCGTAAGGCCGGTCCCGAGGCATCCGGTGAGGTTGACGCGCTGAAGTTCCCCGCCAGAGAGGGTTCGGGTGGGGCGGTCGAGGGTGAGGTAGCCGAGGCCGACGCTGAGGAGGAAGCGGAGACGATGGCGGATATTGTCGAGCGGAGTTTGGGCGGAAGGGTCGGAGGTTTTGATTTTCTGAAAGAGGGTGCTGAGTTCGGACAGGGGGAGAGAGTTAAGCTCGGGCATGGTTTTTCCGGCGACCCGCCAGTGGGTAGTTTCGGGGCGATATCGTTGGCCGGAACAGGTGGGGCAGGTGCGGTAGGTTCGATAGCGGGCCAGAAGAATGCGGACATGCATCTTATAGGTTTTGGTTTCTAGCCATCGAAAAAACCCGCGGACGCCATACCAGTCTCCGGATTCCCAAAGTTCGGAGAGTTCCCGGGTTGAACCTTGATCCCCCTCCAGAACGAACTTTTGCTGGTCTGGCGTAAGATCTTGGAAAGAGACTTCGAGTGGGATTTTTTTTCGTCGACAGGCTTTTTCGAGATCGCGTTGGCAATCCTCAAAACTGGCGGTTTGCCAAGGTTTGACGGCACCTCCTGCGAGGGTGAGATTGCGGTCGGGAAGGGCGAGGGATTCGTCAATTTCGATGATTCTTCCGAATCCCCGGCAGGCGGGGCAGGCGCCCAAGGGGTGATTAAAGGAAAAAAGAGCAGGCGTGGGTTCGTGAAAATCACGTTGGTCGCGGGGGCAGTAGTAGCGATCGGAGTAGAGGTGGAGAGGGTTGGGGTTTTTGACGAGGGAGATGGCGGCAACCCCCTTGCCGTAGCGAAGGCACGAAGTAATCGCTTCGATCAGGCGGGTTTTGTTGGACGGGGAAAGAGTGAGGCGATCTTGGATGACGGGAATGAGGAGACTTTGTTCTTGGGGAGTTTGGCTTAAGGCCTTGGCCAGTGCTTCGAGATCAGGGGCTTCGTCAAGGCGAAGGGCATTTCCATCGAGGAGGATTCGACGAAAGCCTTGGCGACTCAGGAATGCGGCGACTTCGTCCGCGGGGGTTTTTTTAGGAAAGGGAATACGGAAGAGCAGCCAAGCTTCCTGGCCGGGGTGATGTTTGAATAGGTCGGTGAGAATCTGCTGAGGGGTCCAAGGTTGGATGGTTTGAGAGCAGTCGGGGCAGGTGAGTTGGGCGAGGCGAGGAAAGAGGAGTTTTAGGTGGTCGGCAATTTCGGTGACGGTGCCGACGGTGCTTCGGGAGGAGCGGACGGGGTTCCCTTGGCCGAGTGCGATAGCTGGAGGTATGCCGTCGATCCGGTCAACGCGGGGTCGATCCATTCTCTCGAGGAACTGGCGGGTATAGGGGCTGAAGGTTTCCGCGTAACGGCGTTGGCCTTCTGCATAGAGGGTATCGAAAGCGAGGGAGGACTTGCCTGAGCCCGAAGGTCCGGTCAGGACATGAAACATTCCTAGGGGCAGATCGAAGGTCAGATTCTTCAGATTATTCTGACGGGCTCCTTCGATACGGATAAAACCGGATGACTCCATGGGGTGCGTAGACTAGCTCTGTCTGGGGCGAGAACAAATGAGAGAGTTGGTGCTCGTAAAAAGAAGTTTATAGAGGATTCGTGGAAAAATGGCTCAAAAAGCTGCTTCATCGGATGAAGCTGAGTCCCGAACATATTCAGGCGGGGAGGATAGGGAAGTGGCTGGGGAAGCATGGGGTGAATCCCGACTTGTGGAGTTTTCATCGGGGCCCGGTAGCGCGGGCGGTGGTGGCGGGGTTGTTGCCTGCTACGAGCCCTTTCTTGGGTTTGCACCATTTCTTGGCGGTATTTTTAGCGATTGTGATGCGAGCCAATGTCCCCGTGGCTGTGGTAGTACAGACGGTGAACAATCCGCTGACGATTCCGATCTACTATACGATGGCCTATCATGTGGGGGAGCTGATGCTCGGGAGACCTGCCAAATATGAGAATCATATTGGGGAGAAGATTAAGAAATTGGATGAGACGGAGGGGATTCGAGCGAAGTTGAGGATGTTGGCGGGGGAGTTGGCCATGGTGGCGGTCCCGTTGATGGTGGGCTGTACCGTTATTGGGGTGGTCATTTCGATCTCTGGGTATGGGCTGATCTATGCGATTTGGCCGGAAGAACCCGGGAAAAAGAGCGAGGGAAGGTAAGCTCCATTAAGCCAAAGAAAAAAATCTGGTTAAACGGATCGTTCGCGTGAGGTGCTGCGCAAGTGGATCGTTTTGTGTTCGAGATCGTGGACGGCCCGGATGTAGCGGACGGTGCGACTGCGGGCGCGCATGAGGATCGAATGGGTGATGGCTTTGTGGCCGATGAGTTTCACTCCGGGGAGGAGGGGGCTTTCAATGATTCCAGTGGCACAGAAAATTGCGCTCTCCCCGGTGACGATATCGGCAGAACGGAAAAGGGTCTGAATTTCTTTTTCAGAGACTCCATGAACTTCGCGGGCTTTGGCCTCGGGGTTGGGAAACCACATGCGGAGCTGGATATCGCCTCCCAGGGCACGGACTGCGGTCGCGGTCAGAACACCCTCGGGGGATCCTCCGATGCCGACATAAAGGTCGATTCCTGAATCCGGGAGTGAGGGGGCAACGGCAGCTGTGATGTCTCCATCTGCGATCGTGCGTAGAGAGGCTCCCGCACGACGGATCGATTCGATAAAGGGTTGGTTGCGGGGTCGATCGAGGACAAGAACCACGAGTTCGCCGACTCGCTTTTCAAGGATCTTGGCAATCCGTTCGAGAGTTTCCTCGAGAGGTGCATCGAGAAAGTTTGCTTGAGGATCTTTTTTGGAAAGAGCTTGGGCAACGGCAGGTCCGTAGGCGATTTTGTGGGAGTAGTAACTTGGAATATTGCGCATGACGGATGAACTGCCATTGACCGGAACCTCAGCAGCGGCCATGACGGAGATAGCGTTGGGGGATCCTTTCGAGAGGTTCGTGGTTCCGTCGACTGGGTCGAGTGCAATATTGAAGCGGGGAGCATGAGGACTCCACTTGCCAAGGCGGTCTCCCAAAAATATTCCAGGGGCGTTATCTTTGATGCCTTCGCCAATAACCACTTCTCCACGAATATCGATCAGATCGAAGACTCCTTGAATCGCATCACAAGCGGCGGCATCGGCGGCATTTTTATCGCCCTTGCCTATAAACCGCATGGCATTGAGAGCGGCATTTTCTGTCGCACGGACGAATTCAAATTCAATCGTGCGTTCGGGATCGTGCATAACAATCTGATCTTAAGGGATTAAGTGGATTATCCAAGGTCAGTTTTTTGATCCATAAGGCGGTAGCTTGACTAGGAGAATGGTTGGTATTAAATACGTTCTTATGCGTAAATTGTTGATTCTGGCTATTTTCGGTTGGATGGTGTCGGGGCTGTGGTCGGAAGAGACCCCAGTTGTACCCGATTTTCGGCCAGCGAAAGTAGAGCCAACAACGCAAGGAGCAGAGGCTCCTGCTGCGGCCGCTCTGCATATCCCGGACGGAATGAAAAGTGATTTGCCTGTGGAAAAAGATGAGAACATCAGCCTCAACAAGATCTACACTTATTTGAACGATCCGATCCGAAATAAACCGGAACCTTCAAACGGAATGATGATGTACGAGCCAGAATATTGGAATCATGGTGCTATTCTCGCCAAGGATCGGCTTGACCGGCAGGGAAACATTTTTGTGATCAACTGGCAGAACGACGGTCAGCCAAGTGATTTTATTGTCCGGCTGGATTATCGACAGGCCATGAACCGAGAAAGGGTGATGACAAAAACCCAAGAGTATAAAAATTTTGATGGATACGAAAAGACGGTGCTGAAAGTGACCGGGGACGAGTATGTGAAGGGTGGGGTAGTGAACTCCTGGCGGATTTCGATCGTGCGGGACGGAAAGATTGTCGCACAGGAGAAGTCGTTTATCTGGTAGTGCGACGAAGTTTCACGGACTTCTCTTTTCGACCATTCCCATTTAAGGTTTAGGCATGGCGCTGACCCTCCACCCTGCAGAGTCCAGGTTTTCCGAGGAAATGGAGCGGGAGCACGAAATCCGTAATCTGAAGGAGACGGTGGAGGCCTTACGGGACGCTTTGGAGAAGCAGAAAGCCGGAACTGCCACAGAAGTGGCTCAAGCAGTGGCGGAAGCCCAGACCGAGATCCGTGACCTAAAAGGTACAGTTTCGGAAATGAGGTTGGAGTTGGAACGCCGAAAGGCGGAGGGGGAGGAGGCGGTACAAAAGGTGTTGGCTCAGTCGGCCGAGGAAGGGCGGCAGCTGCAATCGTCCGTGCAGGCTTTGCGGGATCAGTTGGAAAGGGAGAAAGCACGTCACAGCGAAGAGGAGCAGTTGATCCGGCGCACTCACAGGGACGAGACAGCGGACTTGGAGAAAACGATCCAGAGAATCCGCGGAGAATTGGAGGCGGGCCGTGGCCAAAAGTAAAAGCCCCATCGACACGTTGAGTCTGGCCGAGGCCAAGATTTTGTTAGAAGTCGCACGCAAGGTTGCAGACGGGCAGACGTTGGATGAGCAGCTGGAAACTCTGGTGGCTTTGGTCACGGAGGCAACAGGGGCCGACCGCGGAACGCTATTTGTCAACGATCCCTCCACCGAGGAGCTCTATAGCCGGGTCACCGTGGGAGGATTGAAGAGGGAGATCCGGATTCTCAATAATACGGGAATTGCCGGATACGTGTTTCAGTCCGGCAAGGGACTTTTGGTGAAAGATGCCTACAAGGATTCCCGCTTCAACAAGATGGTCGATCAGCAGACAGGTTATCGGACACGATCGATTGCGTGTGCTCCCATTCGGACTGTTCGGGGAGAGCTGATCGGGGTTGTTGAAGTGCTGAACCGTAAAGGGAAAAAGGCGGCCCATTTTACTCCCAAGGACCTGAAGCTTCTCGAGGCGATGGCGATGCAGTCTTCCGTCTCCCTGCAGCGGAGTCTGTTGCTGGAGTTGGCAGAGAAAGAAAAGGCAAAGGAGGCGGAGTTCCTTGAAGTGGTGTCGGAGATTTCAGGGGAAATTCAGTTGGGAAGCCTGCTCTCCAAGATTATTCGCACGATCACTCGTTTACTCCATGCAGAGCGTTCGACCCTTTTCATTAATGATGAGAAGACGCATGAGCTTTACACCGAAGTGGGCGAGGGATTAGGAGCCACTCAGATCCGATTCCCTAACCATATGGGGATCGCTGGAGCAGTTTTTACCAGCGGTCAGACGGTGAATATTCAGCACGCTTATGCCGACCTAAGATTCAACCCGGGTTTTGATAAAAAGACGGGGTTCTTTACTCGCTCCATTCTCTGCACCCCAGTCATCAATAAGGCAGGAAAGGTGATTGGTGCGACTCAGGTTCTGAACAAGCGGGGAGGTGCCTTCAGCCATGAGGATGAGGCGAAGCTGAAGGCGTTCACTGCACAGGTTTCCGTGGCCTTGGAGAACGCGAAGTTGTTCGACGACGTTCAGAACATGAAAAACTACGCCGAATCGATGCTGGAGAGTATGTCGAACGCGGTGGTGACCCTGAATGAGGATGGGGTGATTCAGACGTGCAACGCTCCTGGGTATAAGATTCTCAAGAGTAACTCAAAGGAAATTCTCAAAAAGAAAGCTTCTGAATTCTTTACCGGAAAGAATGCCTGGATTGAGGAGAAGATTCGTAATGTGGGGGAATCGAAAGAGCCGGCGTTGGTGATGGATGCAGAAATGGAGGTAGCGGGGGAAAAGGTTTCGGCAAACTTTAATGTTCTCCCATTGATCAGTGTGAAAGGGAAGCCGATGGGCACGATGCTGATGGTTGAAGACATCAGCGACGAAAAGCGAATGAAGGGCACAATGGCCCGTTACATGGACCCGGCGATTGCCGATCAGTTGATGGCCACCGGAAAGGAAGTCCTGGGTGGAAATATCAGCGAGGCCTCGATTCTCTTTTCGGATGTGCGGAGCTTCACCACATTGACCGAAAGTTTGGGTGCTCAGGGCACGGTGGGTCTTTTGAATGAATATTTCACGCTGATGGTCGACTGTCTCCAGAAAGAAGGCGGAATGTTGGATAAATTCATCGGAGACGCGATCATGGCTGTGTTTGGTCTGCCCTTAGCGAGAGAGGATGATGCGGATCGTTCGGTCCGCGCGGGGATTGGAATGTTGGTGGAGTTGGATCGGTTCAACGCCGCTCGCAAGGAGAGGGGCATGATGGCGATCGATATGGGATTGGGAATCAACACAGATGAGATCGTCAGCGGAAATATCGGATCCCCCAAGCGAATGAACTACACGGTGATCGGGGACGGGGTGAATCTGGCGGCCCGTTTGGAAACCGCCTGTAAACAGTATGGGGCGAAGATGTTGGTGAGCGACGCCACGGTGAAAAAGCTGAAGGGAACCTATCGCATGCGGGAGGCGGACCGGGTGGTGGTTAAGGGGAAGACCGAACCGGTCGTGATCTTTGAGTGTCTCGACTATCACACCGAGGCGACCTTCCCGAATCCGATGGAGGTGATTAACCACTTTAAGGACGGGCTAGCCAAATATCGAAAACAGGATTGGGAGAAGGCAAAAGGGGCGTTTCGTGAAGCTCTCAAGGCCCATCCAGGAGATAAGCTAAGTAAGATTTATATAGAACGATGCGATTACTTTGAAGAGAACCCGCCTGAAAAGGCTTGGGATGGCGTCTGGGTGATGAAGGAGAAATGATAAAAAGAATCCTAAGAATGTCTTTCTGAAGAACCAGAAATCCTTCTTGCTTAGTTAAGCTTCAGTAAAAGTGTTTCCGCAAAATACATGCAAGCACAAAAGAGATGATCAAAGTTGTACAAATTATGTCGGTGTAAATGACCTAAAAACGCGATATATTGCAACTAACTGCCTGCCTTTTTAGTAATTGAAAGAATGTAATTTATGCTATTGGGTAAGTGCGGCTCTAATCTAAAACTATGGAAAGTCTTGCCAGATTGTTGTGATGTATTAAAAGTTTAGAAATGAAGAAAATGAGTAAGGGTCTCTTGGTATGCTTTTGTATGATCCCTTCCGTAATGGGGCTAGGAACCGTCTTCGTTGGTTGCGCGACGGCAGACAAAGACCGGAATAGTAATTTCACACACGGAAACGTCCAAAGGGTACTAAAGAAGGGTGTCACAACTCAGCAGCAAGTTATTGAAGTATTCGGTGCTCCCAACATAACGACTACAGATGCCGATAATAACGAAGTGTGGACCTATCAAAAACACTCGGTAGGTGGAGAATCGCTCGATGCTGGTGGAGGCGTAATAGGCGTTGTCCCAGGGGCAGTTGGCGTGGGCGGGACATCCGGTTCTGCTTACTCCCAGTCATCCAAAACGATGACCCTGATTATCAAATTTAACGAAAAAAAGATTGTGATAGACTTTCAAAGCATGTACTCGAGTTTTTAGTGATACCGAAAACCCTTTTTCTCACTCTCATTATCGGCATTACTATTCTTGCCGGATGCGCTAGTCCACCCAAAGAAAAGACTAGTCTTGAAATTCAAGCTATCCAGTCCCGAGAATATGAGACTTCGAAGCGCACCGCATTTAACGCTACGGTATCAGTTTTTCAGGATCTGGGGTTTACGGTTGTATCAGCCGACTATGATACGGGTTTCATTTCAACAAAAAGTCCAACCAAAGCCCGCGATGTTTTTCTTGGAGGGAATGAAATGAAACACTCAAAGGCCACCGCTTTTGTTGAGGAAATCAAATCTGGAAGATCACGGATTAGAATTAACTTCGTTCATGAAACTCTTGAATCAAACGAGGGAACCGAGAAAAATCAAGATGTTGCCGACCTAGACCCTTCTCTTTACGAGCAAACCTTTTCCAAAATCCAAGAATCTATTTTTATCCGAAAAGCCAACATTCCATCGGAGCAATGATTCCGATGGTATTATAAACAAATAAATCCATCTAGCCCGAGTTGCCCTTCGGACTGATTTTGTTTATCTTGAACGGCTTGTTTACGGGTCGTTAGCTCAATGGTAGAGCTGCTCCCTTTTAAGGAGTAGGTTGTAGGTTCGAGTCCTACACGACCCAATCTCCTTATGAACTTTCAACTTGAATCCCCTTATCCCGCCGCGGGAGATCAGCCAGCAGCGATTGCTGGCCTACTGAAGCGATTGAAAGAGGGGGAGAAGCACAATGTGCTTCTTGGGGTCACGGGGTCGGGGAAGACCTTTACGATTGCGAATGTGATTCAGCAGATGGGGCTACCCACGCTGGTGATGAGCCACAATAAAACTCTCGCTGCCCAGCTTTACAGTGAGTTGAAGAGTTTCTTTCCCAATAACGCGGTTGAGTATTTTGTAAGCTACTTCGACTACTATCAACCTGAGGCTTATATCCCTCGGACGGATACATACATCGAAAAGGATTCTTCGATCAATGAGGAGATTGAGCGACTCCGTCTCTCCGCAACGACCAGCCTGTTAACCCGCAAGGATGTGATCGTGGTGGCGAGTGTTTCATGCATCTACGGGTTGGGATCCCCAGATGACTATGAAAAGATGTTTCTCTGTCTTGAACCAGGAATGAGGATTCCTCGGGATGAGTTGTTGGCGAGGTTGGTGGAGATTCAGTATGAGAGGAACGATCTGGCGCCTGAACGGGGTCAGTTCCGGGTGAGGGGCGACGCTATTGAGGTTCTCTTGGCTCACGAAGATGCGGGAGTTCGGATTGAGTTATTGGGAGACCAAATTGATCGACTGACCCGATTTGAAGCAGGATCGGGTGAGGAGATGGGAAGACCCCTGCGGGAGATTTTGACACCTGCCCGTCATTACGTGACCTCGCAGGATAAGATGAAGTGTGCTGTAGCAGCGATCCGCACCGAGCTATCGGAGAGGATTTCCCAGTTCGAGTCGGCAGGGAAACTGTTGGAAGCTCAGCGTTTAAAGATGAGGACGGAGTATGACCTTGATCTGATGGAAGAGATGGGGACATGTAGTGGGATTGAGAACTACAGTCGTCATCTGACTGGAAGAAAAGCGGGGGACAAACCGGGGACGTTGATCGACTTCTTTCGGGACGACTTTCTGGTGGTGATGGATGAGAGCCATGCAACGGTTCCGCAGGTGGGGGGGATGTACGCAGGAGATCGAAGTCGGAAGACGGTGCTGGTAGAGCATGGATTCCGTCTCCCATCCGCATTGGATAATCGCCCACTGAAGGCGGAGGAGTTTCAAAAGATGGTGAAGCAGGTGATCTATGTTTCGGCAACTCCGGCGGATTTTGAGTTAGGGAAAGTCCGTGGGCAAGTAGTGGAGCAGGTCGTCCGACCTACGGGTTTGTTGGATCCTCCTGTCCGAGTAAGACCCCTCAAGGCTCAAGTGGATGAGACGATCGCCCTTTGTCGTGAGCGGGTTGCACGAAAGGAGCGGGTCTTGGTGACGACGTTGACCCGAAGAACAGCGGAAGATTTATCTGAGTATTTGAAAGAGTCCGGATTTAAGTCTCGGTATTTACACGCGGAGGTGGACGCGATTGAGCGGGTGGAAATCTTGCGGGAATTGCGTTCTGGGGAGATTGACGTCCTCGTTGGAATCAATCTTTTGAGGGAGGGGTTAGATCTTCCCGAGGTGTCCCTGGTTTGCATTTTGGACGCAGATAAGGAGGGGTATCTCCGTTCGGAGACCTCCTTGATTCAGACCGCGGGACGGGCGGCACGTCATCTAAACGGGGAAGTGGTGCTTTTTGGGGATCGAATCACTAAATCGATGAAGGCTCTGATTGATGTCACAGAGCGGAGACGAGCCAAGCAGGAGGCGTACAATCGGGAGCATAACCTGGTGCCCCGCTCTGTACTTCGGGGTGTGCAAGAGAGTCTTCAGACAATCGTTCGGACGGCGAGGGGCATTCACGAAAAGGTGGGTGGGGGCGTGGAATCGGCTGATGCGCGGGAGGTTCTGAAGCAGTTGGAGGAGGAGATGTGGGAAGCCTCAGAAAAACTCGAGTACGAGCGGGCCGCACTCTTAAGGGATCAGATTGAAGACTGGAAAAAAACTCATCAGTTGGGTGGGATCGAAGGCACAGAAAAAACGAAACCTGAATCTGGGGTCAGGTACGCCAAGCCAAAGCGTACTAGTGCAAGGAACAAACGGAATAAGTAGGAATAGGGGCGAGGAGTTCTGAGCCTTTGGCGGAAGCGATTTCGAGGAGGGTGACGATCTCGATGAGCTCCCCTTTGCTTTGACGGAGAAGGGTGGCTGCAGAAGCGAGTTGAGTTCCTCGATGGAGGACATCTGCAACAAGAAGAAGTCGGCATCCTGCTGGAATGTTCTGTAGATCAAGGAGTGGACCGCGACTGGAAGGTTGGATGACGCTCAGTCCACATCCTGCGAAGTAGGCTAGGGGTGCCGCAAGTGGGAGGGCGGCGGAATCGTAAGCGATGACCCGTTCGATGCGACGCCGCTGGTACCGCTCATTGATATCCACGCAGGCAAAGCGGAAGAGTTGGCCGTCTTGGTATATCGCGTCGGTGATGTAGTTGGGTTCGCCGGCTCGACGTGCACTTTCAATTGTTCGGATCCCCGCCAGGAGCCGATCTCGAGTGCTCCTGAGTGCGGGTGATTTCATTCCTCGTCTTCCAGAGTGGGTTGATCTCCTCCCTTGGGAAGAGTCTCCAAGGCGGTGCGTAGTTTTTTGAGGGCTACATTCTGAATCTGTCGGATGCGTTCCCGGGTGACCTTGAACTTCTTTCCAATCTGCTCAAGGGTGGGAGGGGTTTCGTCAGTTAAAGGAAAACGCAGCGAAAGGATTGCTCTTTCCCGCTCATCGAGAACATGCAGGACACTGCGGAGTTGTTTGATCAGATTACGGCTCTCCAGATCTTGACCCGGCATAACCGCTGTTTCATCCGCAATCAGGTCTCCTAGCTCGGCATCCGCTTCATCCCCCACAAAGGCATTCAGGGAGGTAGGGCGCATCGAGACACGCCGAAGTTGGCTAATCTTTGCGGCGCTGACTCCACACTCCTTCGCGAGCTCCTCGTCGGTGGGTTCGCGGCCCAGTTCATCGAAGAGTTGGATAGCGATCCGGCGCATCTTGGCCAGCTTGTCGACGAGGTGAACGGGAAGACGGATCGTTTTGGACTGATTGGCGAGAGCGCGGCGGACCGCTTGTTTGATCCACCATGCCCCGTAGGTACTGAATTTGGTTCCACGATGGGGATCAAAGCGCTCCACTCCCTTCATCAGGCCAATATTTCCTTCGCTGATCAGATCGAGGAGAGGTAAGCCGAGGCCGGCATAGTCCTGTGCGATTTTTACCACCAAGCGAAGGTTGGCGCGGATCATCTGTTCACGGGCTGCGCGATCCCCTTTTTTAATCCGTTTGCCTAGGCGATGCTCATCCGCACGGGTCAGGAGGGGGATCTCCCCGATTTCGCGAAGATAAGCACCGAGAGCACCGTCACGGAAATCGCTCATCCAGCAACAATGAGCGGTTTAGGCAAAAAGGGAAAGGGGAACTGCAGGATGATTTAACACCCTAAAGGGGATTAATTCTTTAATGCGGCTTGGGCAGCGGCCAAGCGCGCGATCGGAAGACGAAAAGGGGAGCAGGAGACATAGGCCAGACCCAAGCGATGGCAGAACTTTACCGAATCAGGTTCTCCACCGTGTTCTCCGCAAATCCCAAGCTTGATATCTTTCCGAGTGGAGCGACCTAGCTTTACGGCGGTTTCCATTAATTTGCCCACTCCGCCCTGATCGAGCACTGCAAACGGATTTTGGCGGACGATTTCCTCCTCTTGGTAGCGGGGTAGGAAGGAGCCTGCGTCATCTCGGCTCATGCCAAGGGTGGTTTGGGTCAGGTCGTTGGTACCAAAGCTGAAGAACTGTGCGGATTTGGCGATTTCGTCCGCGACCACGCAAGCGCGGGGAATTTCAATCATGGTGCCCACAAGATACGAGAGCTTCACATTCCGCTCTTTCTGGACTTGGGCGGCGACGTTGTGAACGAGGGCGATTTGAAGTTCGAGCTCCTTGGGAAACCCGACAAGGGGAATCATGATTTCGGGGCGGACTTTGATGCCCGAGGCCTGAACTTCGGCGGCAGCCTCAAAAACGGCCCGGGCCTGCATTTCGGAAATTTCCGGATAGACGATTCCGAGTCGGCAACCGCGGTGCCCGAGCATGGGATTGAACTCGTGGAGCTCTTTGACGCGTCGAGCGACCCGGTCAACGGAAATGCCAAGTTTTTCAGCCAGATCCCTTTGGGAGGCCTCGTCATGGGGGATGAATTCGTGGAGAGGGGGATCGAGGAATCGGATAGTGGCTGGCAGGCCCTTGAGGGCTTTAAAGATTCCTGCGAAGTCGGAACGTTGTGCGGGGAGGAGTTTGGCGAGTGCCTTTCCTCTTTCATTCCCATTTTCCGCCAAAATCATTTCCCGAACGTGATCGATTCGATCCCCTTCAAAGAACATGTGCTCGGTACGGCAGAGTCCCACGCCTTGAGCGCCGAAGGCTACGGCATGACCCACCTGATCCGGTTGATCGGCGTTGGCACGAACTTCCATCGTACGGCGTTGATCGGCCCACTGCATCAGCTGGGCGAAGACACGGTAGATCGGGCTTTCGGCCGGGGTGAGATCCTTGTCGATGAGGACGCGAACGATATCGGAAGGGGAGGTTTTTACCTCGCCTGGGAAGATCTCTCCCGTGGTGCCGTCGATCGAAAGAAAGTCCCCCTTGCGGAAATTTTGACCGCGGACATGAAGAGTGTTGGTGGCGTAATCGATCTGAAGTTCGGATGCACCACAGACGCAAACTTTACCCATCTGACGGGCGACCAAAGCAGCGTGGGAAGAGACCCCGCCTCGGGCGGTGAGGATTCCTTCGGCTGCAAGCATGCCACGAATGTCTTCGGGACTAGTTTCCACGCGGACGAGAAGGACTTTTTCTCCCCGTTGGGCGGCTGCTTCGGCTTCGTTGGCGGAAAAATAGATTTTTCCAGAAGCAGCGCCTGGACCAGCGGGAAGCCCACGGGCGATAACTTGGGTTGTCTTACGAGCCCGGGAATCAAACACGGGGGCAAGGAGTTGACTGAGAGAATCGGCAGGGATCCGTTGGATGGCATCGTCCGGCTTGATGAGCTTTTCCTTCACCATTTCGACAGCGATGCGAACGGCAGCAAAGCCGGTGCGCTTGCCGTTGCGGGTCTGGAGCATGAAAAGGCGACCTTGCTCGACAGTGAACTCGAAATCCTGCATGTCGTGAAAGTGGCTTTCCAGGGTGTGGCGAACGTCCTGAAGTTGGCGATAAACCTCAGGCATTTCGACCTGAAGCTGGAGAACGGGTTCAGGGGTACGAACACCTGCGACCACGTCTTCTCCCTGTGCGTTGAGAAGGAATTCCCCGTAGAGAACTTTTTCGCCTGTGGCAGGATCGCGTGTAAAGGAGACGCCCGATCCGCTGTCATTTCCGGTATTGCCGAAGACCATGGCTTGGACGTTCACGGCGGTGCCCCATTCGTGAGGAATGTTGTATTTTCTGCGATAAATGATCGCCCGTTCATTGTTCCAGGATCCGAAAACCGCACCGACAGCGCCACGGAGCTGTTCACGGGGATCTTCGGGGAAATCTTTTCCTGTCCGCTCACGGATCAGCTTGCGGAAGCGATCGGTCAGCGTGCGAAGGGCGGTGGCATCAAGCTTGGTGTCCGAGACATGAGGATCTTTTGGGAAGAGTTCTTTTTTCAGCTCTTCGATCACGACTTCAAAGGGCTCGTGGTCTTCTCCGGCTCTTTTTTGGACTCCCATGACCACGTCGCCATACATCTGGAGAAAGCGGCGGTAACAGTCGTAGGCGAAGCGCTCGTTTTTGCTTCGTTCTGCCAAAGCGTGGACGGTTCGATCGTTGAGGCCGAGATTGAGGATTGTATCCATCATTCCGGGCATCGAATCGCGGGCTCCTGAACGGACGGCGACGAGAAGGGGATCCTTTTGATCTCCGAATTTCTTGCCCATGGCGGTCTCGAGTTTGTGGATCGCTTCGTCGATCTGTTTTTCGAGGGCTGGGGGATAGGTGCGTTTATGGTCGTAGTAGTAGGTGCAGACTTCGGTGCTAATGGTGAATCCTGGAGGTACCGGAAGGCGGATCCGGGTCATTTCAGCAAGGTTGGCCCCTTTGCCTCCGAGAAGGGCTTTCATCTTGCCGTTTCCATCGGCTTTGCCGTTCCCGAACGAATAAACGTATTTCGGGGCCTTGCTAGAGGGGGTCTTTTTGGCTTTGGAGGATTTAGATTTCGTCGGCATGAGAGAAAAGCAAGCGTATCGGAATGCCAGTTTGAGGTTGGTTTGGCAAGCCTGATTAGGCTGAGTCGGGGTTCAGGGGAGCGGCCTTGGGGCGGGATTTCCAAGAAGATTCCTGGAAGGCAAAGACTTTCTTGAGTCCTTCCTGAGCCAGAGTGAGAAGGGATTGGAATTCTTCCCGGCTGAAATCGTGTTCCTCCCCGCCTGCCTGAACTTCCACCAATCGGCCTGCACCCGTCATGACGACGTTCATATCGACTTGGGCATCCCGATCCTCGGGGTAGTTCAAGTCGAGGAGAGGGAGATTATCCAATAGGCCGACACTGATCGCAGCGACGGGGGTGCGGAGTGGGTCGGCGGTCATTTTTCCGGAAAGTTGGAGTCGTTCGATCGCACGGCGGAGGGCGAGGCAGGCGCCAGTGATGGCGGTGGTACGGGTTCCGCCATCGGCTGAGAGGACATCACAGTCGATCCACAGGCTGCGGGGTCCCAGGGCGGTCAGATCGGTGACGGCACGCAGACTACGGCCGAGGAGACGTTGTATTTCGGTCGAACGACCATCGACCTTTCCCCGAGCGGAGTCGCGGGGTTTCCGGCTGGAGGTGGAAGCGGGGAGCATGGAGTACTCTGCGGTGAGCCAACCTCCGGCTACGTTCTGCTCCTTCATCCAGCGGGGGACCGCCTCGTCCACGCTGGCAGTGCAGATCACTTCGGTTTTTCCACATTTGAGAAGGACCGAACCGACGGCTTGAGGTGCGATATCCCAAGTGCAAGAGAGAGGTCGGAGATCGGAGGGGGAACGACCATCGGCTCGTGGAGTACTCATCGGCAAGCATCCTCGGTGGCGCGGAGGGTATTGGAAAGCAGAAGTGCAATGGTCATGGGGCCGACGCCTCCCGGGTTGGGTGTAATCGCTCCGGCAATTGCCTTTACGGACGAAAAATCAACATCGCCGACCAGGCGATACCCTCGGGGCGAACTGGTGTCGGGGATGCGGTTTACGCCGACATCGATGACGGTGGCACCGGGTTTGACGTGCTCTTGGGTCAGGAAAAGGGGGCGGCCCAGGGCACCGATCAGGATGTCGCCTTGCTGGGTGATCGAGGGGAGATTGGGAGTGCTGGAGTGGGCAAGAGTGACGGTGCAGTCGGCGTGGGCGGATTTACGCGCGAGAAGAACGGCGAGAGGTCGGCCCACGATCTGGCCGCGACCGACGACCACGGCGTGTTTTCCTTGGGTTGGAATTTTTCCGAGGCGGAGAATTTCGAGAATTCCTGCTGGGGTGCAGGGAAGAAACCCAGTGGGATCTCCCAGAAGAAGTTTTCCGAAGTTCACTGGATGAAATCCGTCGACATCTTTGGCGGGAGAGACACGGGCGTAGACCTGATCGTTGGGGAGTGCCGAGGGAAGGGGGGATTGGATGAGGATTCCGTGAACTTTTGGATCGGCATTGAGGGCGTCGATTTCGGCTAGGAGAGCAGGAAGGGGAGTGGATTCAGGGAGCACCAAGGTATGGCTCGAAATACCAACTTCCCTGGCTCGGGTTTCCTTCCGAGAAACATAGGCGCGGGATGCGGGATCTTCGCCGACGCGGATGAAGACAAGCCGCGGGGTGATGCCACGCTTGAGGAGGGCGGAGACGCGGGATGCTGTTTCGCGATGAATCTGGGAAGCGAAGGCTTCTCCATCGAGGATGCGGGCGGACATGTTGAAAGAATGCAACGAACGGCGGAAAAGTGGAAGAGGGAAGAAGGTGGCTCGATGCGGATCGAAACCGAGCGAATGTTCTAGGGGGTTTGTGAAAAGAGTGGGATGGGTTGTCCTGGCGGGGGTTGAACGATTTCCATTTTTGGACGTTGGAGTGCCATTTGGGAAGCAAACCAGGCCTGGGCGTCAGGGTCTCCGTGAACGAGAAGTACCCGAGAGGGTTGAATTTCTTCGCAAGCCCAGCGGAGGATATCTTCGCGTGTGGCGTGGGCGGTGAGGTCGAAGTAGCGAACTTCGCACCGGACGGGCAGAGTTCCGCTTTCTCCCCAGTCCACCTTTCCCCCTTGGCCTGCTTTGCGGAGAAGTCCGGAGGGGGAGGCGGGATCGGTGTAACCGACAAAAAAGATCGAGTCGTGTTCGCGCGGAAAAAATAGGCGGGCGATGGTATGACTGGTGGTGTGAGGGGTCATCATCCCTGAACTGAGGAGATAAATGTGGCCTCCTCGAAGGCGTAGGTTGGGAAGGCGACGAGGATCGAAGGTTTCGGGTTGGGCTTCCGGAATGAGACGTAGACCCCCGTGTTGACGGGGATTCAGCGTGCGTTGGCGGTCGTAAACCTCCGTCATCACCCGACCTAGGCCCCCGATGTAAATGGGGGCTTTGGGGATTTTTCCTTCGATTCTGGCCTGATGGAGGAGGGCGAGGACTTCTTGAGTCTTCCCCATGGCAAACACGGGAATAAGAACGGCGCCGCCTCGTTCAAAGGTCTGGCGGATTCCGGCAAGGAGTCCTTCCTCAAAAAAAGTACGATCCTGACCCGGAACAGCTGCCTGAGCGCCCCGGGTCGTTTCCATGATGAGAGTGTCGAAAGGGCCGGGAGGATGTTGGCAGGGGAGCATGAGGGTTTGGCGTTGGAGATTGAAGTCACCGGTGTAGAGGGCTCGATGATTCTCTGCACGGATTTCGGTCATGACGGAGCCGGCCACATGGCCCGCATCGTGAAGGACAAATTCGAATTCGGAGGAGTCGACCCGGATCGGGCGGTTGAGGTTCGCGAGTTCCCAGGTCACAGCACTGTCATCCACCCCCCGGTGAGTGTAGAGGGGGTAGTCGGTGCGCCCGAGTTCACGGCGTTGGCGGGTCATAACGTTCACCGAATTATGGAGGAGGGGTTCCGTGAGGGCTGCCGTTCCTGAAGTCATGAGGACTTTGGCTCCGAGGTGGGCGGCCGTCACGAGGGGGAGGGAGCCGATGTGGTCGTGATGGGCGTGAGAGATGAGTATGGTCTCGAGGTCTTCGGGAATCTGGTCGAGGAGGGGAGTGGCATCCCAACCGTCCTGGCGGGGGTGCATTCCGGCGTCTAGCAGCACCGAGTGTTCACCTGCGCGTAGAAGGTAGGAGTTTGCACCGATTTCCGGTGCGCGCGTCAGGTTGGTGAAAGTAACCATGAAAAAAGAGGTGGGACGGTGGAAGCGGAGATCAGCGCGTTCCCCGGAGTTGCATAAGAACTTCGGAGGGTAGCTGATTTTCGGGGAGAGTGGCGCGACCGATCAACCAGTCGCGGAAAATTTCGCCGCGGCGTTGGTTGAGAAGTTGGGCGGAGATTTTTGGCAGGGTGGAGGCAGTTGTTTCAGCTGAAACGGGATCCCTTTGGCTTAGGTAGATGGCCAGAATCTCACGCTCGGTCCGAAGTGGGGAGCTGACTCGACCGGTCTCGAGCTGGGTGACGGCGGGGCGGATGCGGTCGGCATCTGGAAAAGTGAGGGGCTTCTCATCCGCAGGAGTAAAGGTGGGCAGGGTGGTGGGAGTCAGGCCCGAAGATTTCGCAATGTCGTCCCACTTTTGCCCCTGAGCAAGGGCGACATTGGCTTTCTGGGCGAAGGATTGGGCAAGTTGGCTAGCCATCTGCAATCGGGCCTGCTCGAGCCAACGGGTGCGGACTTCTGGGGTGACTTCCGAAAGAGGACGAGTCCGTCCGGGAATTTCCTCGCGGAGGTGGAGGACGAGGAAGCCGTTCTTGGATGGGAGGTAATCGCTAACCGGATCGTCTGGGGTGAGGGAGAAAGCGGCGGCAGTCAATTTGGGATCGGTTTCTCCGGGGAAAGGGGTGTCGTTGGGGGAAAAAGGTCCGTGGCTGCGAATCGCGAGTTTGGCTTCCGCGGCTTGGGATGCGAAATCGGGGCGTGTCTTTCCCTCGGGAAGGTTGAAAAATTTCGAAGTAAAAGCAAAAGCGGCTTCGCCTGCTTTTGAGCGTTGATCTTCCGAAGTTCCGGCGGCAACAAATTCAACCAGTTCCACGGTTCGGCGGGCTGGGATAGTGAAGTCTGCGACGGAGGATTTGTAGAAGGTCTCGAGCTCTTCGGCTTTTGGTTCAGGAGGGGTAAGTTTGGAGGGATCCCAACGAACGACTTGGGCGTGGACAGGGCCGAAGAGATGTTGGAGGCGGCTTTCGGCTTCCTGGGGAAGAACGAAAGCGGTGGAGGTCAGGGTGCGGATAAGAGTATCTGTTCGCACCGAGTCGAGAACGGCCTGATTGAATCGTTCTCCGCTGAAACCCTGAGGGGAGAGAAAATTGGCGTTGAAGCGTTGGAAAATTTCCGGATCGTACACCTGATCTTTTTGAAAGAGAGGGTTCTTCTGGATCGTGGTGACGAGTTGTTTGGGCTGGGCATCGATTCCAGCAAGGTCGGCGGCCTGAATTTGGAGAAGACGGATCCACGTTTGAAAATTAAGAAACTGGTTTTGCTCGGCAGAAGGAATCCGCCCCGTTTGGAGAGTGACTTCGAGAAGAGCTTGGCGTTGGGCTGCCACAAAGTCATTCAGGTTGAGAGAGCGGCCTCCGATTTTTCCCAAGACCTGCGTTGCGGGATCGGGTCCACCTTTGGGAGTCCAGTTACCAAAAAAGATGAAGGAGACCCCAACAATGGTCAGGAGGACGAGGAGGAGGCCTTTTAACTTGTCGTGAAGAAAAGTGATCATGTTCCTTTTTGGCTTGCTAGGGGGGGAGGAGGAAAGCGCAAAATCAAGAAGATGCGAATGAAGATTTTCCGATCGTTTGGGTTCCTGCTGCTTTTGGGTTGCTGGGCACAGGGAGAGGATCAAATTCGCCTGAAGAACGGGGAAGTTCTGAAGGGGCAAGCGGTGAAGTTTGATGAGGGGTCGATGACGTTGACCTTTAAATTCGACCAAGGAACGCTGGGCTATGGCTCGGCCGATTTGGCGGAGGTGACTCTTGCGGAACGACCTGGAGTGGCGGAAGGACGACAAGCCTTGGCGAGCGGAAATTGGGAGGAGGTGGTGACAAGGTGGAGGCCGCTCGTGGATTTGTTTGTAGGGGTGGACAATCCTTGGGTCTTGGAGTGTTCGGGGGGATTGGGGCAGTCGTATCTGGCCTTGGGAAAGGTGGCGGATGCGGAAACTCTCTATGGGAAAATGCAGAAGTTTTACACTCAAGGACCTGCAGCACTTCGAGCAGCGATTGGTTTGGCGGAAGCAACCTCGGGTCGGGATGCGGATGGGCTTCTGCAAAAGTTGCAGGCCTTGGAGGGGCAGTTGAAGGAAGGTTTGCGCCCATCCCGGACCGATCGTGAGGCTTTGGCAGAGTACTATTTTGCGCGCGGGGGGGCTTACGAGAAGAAGGGGGATTTGAAAAGGGCGTTGGAGAATTATTTGAGGGTGAGTACGCTTTATCCCAATCCCGCAGCGTTAGGACAGCGGGCGGATGCAAAAGCGCAAGCGTTGCGACAGGCAAATAAAGACCTCGTCACGGAATGAGTCTCCTGAATAGTCTCCTTGGCATGAAAAGGAATCCTTTGGCAAAAGTTCAGTCATTTCTTCTTGTTGCGTTTTTATGGGTTCCCGCCCTGATGGCGGAAGGGGAGGGAGGAAAACCCGCGAAGACCGCTTGGCAGATTTTTCATGAGGGTGGGATCGTGATGTGGATTCTTCTTTTGGCATCCATCCTGATCATGGCGTTTACGATTGAAGCTTTTATTAAAATACGGGTGGGACGGTTGGCTCCTGCAGCTGTCCTAGCTCAACTCAGAGACGCAATCGTATCGGGAAATTATCCTTTGGCCCATCAGGTATGTACCTCCAACCCCTGTTATCTGAGTCGTATTGTCCAGGCAGGAATCGAGCGCTTGGGGCGCGGTCGGGATGCGGTGGAGCAGGCGGTGGGAGACACCACAGCCAAGGAGTTGAACGGAATTAAGGCGAATATTCAGTACCTTTCTGTGATCGGGGTCGTGAGCCCGATGGTGGGGCTTACGGGAACGGTCATGGGGATGATCAAGGCATTCGAAACCTTGGGCTCCTCAGGCGCGGCCGATCCGAGTAAATTGGCGGGAAATATATCCGAGGTATTGGTGGCCACAGGGGCAGGGCTATTTGTCGCGATCCCTGGATTCATCTTGTACTACGTTTTTCGAAATCGGATTCAGACCGTATCGGTGGCGGTAGATTCGGAAGTGAACTTATTGTTAGAGGACATCCCTTTTGAACAGCTGACGGGGTATCGGGTGAGCGATTATCTGGGTGCAGCAGCGGCGGCTCCTGCCCCAGCCGCTTAAGCGGAGGAGTCGTGCCATGTCGAGGCACGGAAGAAAATTTAGCGTCCACACCCAGGGAGGGGATGAGGATCCGGAGTTTCAAGTAGCTCCCATGGTCGACGTGTTGCTTGTTCTTCTGATGTTTTTCACGGCCACGACAACGACGGAGATCAAGAGTCAGATGGCGGATTTAACGCTTCCAGAGGCCCAGGACGCAAAGGACCGGGAAAAAGGGGAAGGGCAGTTCACAGTGAATATTAACAAAATGGGTGGTCTTGAGGCACAGGGCAGAACTGGATTGGAGGAGGCGGCTCTTTCGAAGTTGATCAAAGAAGACTATAGCCAGGTAAAAAAATTGAATCCGAACGCCATTTATCGGGTTCTCATTCGAGCTGACAAAGACCTTGGCTGGGAAAAGACCAAAGTTGTGTTGAAAGCATCTGCGGCGGCAGGTGTGGCGAATGTGGTCTTTGCGACCACCAAGGGAGGCAAAGGGTAAGGTATGGCCGGCGGAGGATCCAGCGACGGGGATTATGGGCTGCAGATCGCGCCGATGCTGGACGTGATGTTCGTATTACTTCTTTTTTTTATGGTGATGGCCGGGAAGCAGGTCAAAGAGGCGGAGTTAGGGGTTCAGGTTCCGGGTGCTTCCAGCGCGACGAGAACGGCAAAAAGTCCGGTCACCCTGAGGGTTGGTCCGGATGGGGTGGTGACTTTTAATGAGAGTGCGATCGATGGCCGAGACGATCGGGAGATGCCCAAATTAAGGGGAAGATTGAAAGCGCTGATCGAGGCATCGCCTGATCAGTCGGTCATCATTCGGCCTAATGATAAGGCTCCCTATCAAAG
>CAMDXQ010000019.1 GCA_945878585.1 Akkermansia muciniphila | reverse complement strand
CTTGCAGGATGGGGAGTACGCAGTTGGACTGTTAAAGTATCTTCCGGAACATGGGGAGTTCGGGTGCCGAGATCGAGGCGACCTTCCAGACCTTTAATGTCCAGAGATCGAAGGGCTTTCATGAACGACTCTTGGAAGGTTCGGCCGATTCCCATGGCTTCGCCGACGCTCTTCATCGACGTAGTCAGAACCGCTTCTGCTCCAGGGAACTTTTCAAATGTGAAACGTGGGATTTTGGTGACGACATAGTCGAGGGTGGGTTCGAAAGAGGCTGGGGTGTTGCGGGTGATGTCGTTTTTCAGTTCGTCGAGGGTGTAACCGACAGCCAGTTTTGCGGCGATTTTGGCGATAGGATAGCCCGTGGCTTTTGAGGCGAGGGCGGAAGAGCGGGAGACGCGGGGATTCATTTCAATGACGATCATCCGTCCTGTCCGGGGGCAAACAGCAAACTGAATGTTGGAGCCACCCGTTTCGACCCCGATTTCCCGAATGACGGCAAAAGAGGCATCGCGCATCCGTTGATACTCTCGATCCGTAAGAGTTTGGGCTGGAGCAACGGTGATGCTGTCACCCGTATGGACTCCCATCGGATCAAAGTTTTCAATGGAGCAGATAATGACGCAGTTGTCCGCGTGATCCCGCATAACCTCCATTTCGTACTCTTTCCAACCGAGGAGGGACTCCTCAACCAGGATTTCGGAGGTGGGGGAGGCGTCGAGACCTGAAGCGGCAAACTTTTCGAACTCTTCGCGGTTGTAGGCGATGCCCCCGCCGGTGCCTCCCAGAGTAAAGGCGGGACGAATGATCAGGGGGAAAGTGCCGATCTTTTCCATCGCTGCTCGGGACTCTTCCATCGTGTGGGCGGTGACGGACCGAGCGCACTCGAGACTGATTTTTGCCATACACTCCTTGAAGAGCTGACGATCTTCCCCTTTGCGAATGGCTTCAACTTGGGCACCAATTAGCTTCACTCCGTGTTTAGTCAGGGCCCCCGACTCGTGAAGGGCCATTGCGGTATTCAGGGCGGTCTGGCCACCAAGCGTGGGGAGGAGGGCGTCCGGCTTTTCCTTGGCGAGGATCTTTTCAACGACTTCCGGGGTAATGGGTTCGATATAGGTGCGGTCGGCAAACTCGGGATCGGTCATGATCGTTGCCGGGTTGCTGTTCACGAGGATGACTTTGTAGCCCTCTTCGCGCAGGGCTTTGCAAGCTTGGACGCCCGAGTAGTCGAACTCGCAGGCTTGGCCGATGATGATGGGTCCGGAGCCGATGATGAGAATCGATTTTAGGTCGGTCCGTCTTGGCATGGAGTGGAGAATAAGGAAAAGAGATCGTTCTAGAAGAAGGAATTACAGAATCGTGGGACGGGATGTGAAAAATTAGGCAGACAAGGGGAACCAGTGAAAAAGCGCCTCGGCAATACCGGAGCCAGCCTCTTGGGAGGCGATATAGCCACCCTCTTTTTTGACCTGGGTAATGACTTCCGTGACGGAGTTGGATGGGCAGGCAAGGAAATGCCCGAATTTACGTTGGAGCATGGGTAGATCATTCAGATTGTCGCCCGCAATAAAGGTGGAGGAGGAGGGGAGATCCAGAAGCTTTTGAATTTCTGCTAAGCAGGAACCTTTATGGTAGTCGACATGGGCAAAACGGAAGTAGGGGCCATTCCTGACGGTAGAGATTTCGGGGTGTTCCCGGATAATCTCATTCACCAAGGCGTCGGTACGTTGGATGCTCTCTTTAGAACCGGCGATTAAGCCGATGGCTCCTGCGTCCGGAATAACGGTGACTTCATCCGTTGATCCGATCTCGCGTTCGATCCTTTCCAAAAGAGCGCCATGGCGACCGAAGAGGGCCTGGTGGGTCTCGGTGCAGCACTTGTTCCAAGCTTCAAGGGAGTGGGCCTGACCCTCTTTGACTTGATGAATTTCCCTTTCCACGGTGACGATCCAGTCGGGCATCACGGGAGCCTCATGGGTGAGAAGAGCTTCACGAAGGCTTTCCCAGGAGCGCCCTGTGGCAACCACCCAAGAGACTTCGCTGACTTTCCTAGAGGTGCTCAGCCAGCGAAAGAATTCAGGAGCAAGGGGCTCATCCGGATTTTCGCCCGCAAGCGTCCCGTCGAAGTCGGTGCAGACGAGTTTGGCCTTCAATGGGGCAGATTGAATTCGTAGTGAAGGATGGAGGCGATAAAGAGGGAGGCGGTTTCAGAGCGGAGGACGAGGGGTCCGAGAGAGGCCGGTTGAAATCCGGAGGAGCGGGCACGGCCAATTTCGGCGGGGGTAAAATCTCCTTCCGGGCCGATGAGGAGATCTAATGCCGGGGGTTTCCCTGTTTGTCGAACTGCTGCCAGCAATGCGGGCAGGGGTTTGGCTTCGGGTTGGAGTGAGCCGATGATTCTGCCAACAGGAGGGGCGGGATTGGGTGAGGAAAGAAAAGTATCGAGGGGGCCAGCTTCGTGAATCTTGGGAAGCCAGTTTTGTCCTGACTGCTTGCAGGCAGATAGTGCGATCGACTCCCAGCGATGAGAAATTCTCTTTTCACCCGAAGGCTTGGATACAGATCGTTCCGAGGCGATGGGCCAAATTTCACTCACTCCCAATTCGGTCAGCTTCTGAATGAGGAGATCCATCCCCACGGGTTTGATCAGGGCCTGGCCAAAGCGGATCCGGCAGGTCGGCGGGGGAGTACGAGCGGTAGAAAGGGTTTCATAAGAAACCTCCTCGGCAGAGACTTGGGTTAAACGCACCCGAGCTTCGGTTCCTTTTCCATCAAATATCGCGGCCGAATCGCCCGAGCGGAGACGGAGAACATCCGCTGCATGGTGGGACTCCTCCGGGGAAAGTTTGCCCGAGGACAAGTTGGGATTGTAAAAGCGGTGTCCGGGCATCGGAGTCAGACTTTGAACAGTTTTTTCGCTTTTTCGAGAAACGAGTGTCTCTCGGGGTGGGTGTGCTCATCGCATAATTTTGCAAAATGTTCGAGGGCATCCTTTTGTGCGGCATTGAGATGTCTCGGAATCTCCACCTGAATACGGATATGGAGGTCGCCCCGGGCCCTTCCCGAAACAGAGGGGACTCCTTGGCCGCGAATTCGAAAGATTTTGTCGGATGGAGTTCCTGCAGGGATCTTGAGCTTCATCTCGCCATCCAGACTGGGAATGCTGATTTCCGATCCGAGGGCGAGCTGGGAGAAGGAAACCGGAACATCGCAGGAGAGATCGTTTTCCTCCCGCTCAAAGACGGAGTGAGATTGGACGGAAAGAACAACATAGAGGTCGCCCGCAGGCCCGCCCCGCGTACCCGCCTCCCCTTGGCCCACGGAGCGGAGACGCGAACCGGTGTCGACTCCCGCGGGAATCTTGAGTTTGATTCGGGCATTCTCCTCGACCCGCCCTTCGCCGTGACAGGATTTGCAAGGGTTCTGAATCGACTGTCCCGTGCCACCACACCTTGGACAGGTTTGGGCGATGGAAAAAAATCCGCGACTTACGGCGACCTGCCCTTGCCCACGGCAGGTCGTGCATGTGGTGGCTTTGGAGCCAGCTGCAGCACCCGTCCCGTGGCAGGGGGTACATGGAACGGGACGCCGGATGGTGATTTCTTTTTCGCAGCCATGGACGGCTTCCATGAACTCGATTTCCAAATCGTAGCGTAGGTCGGACCCTTGATTGGAACGACTTCCTCGGCGACCTCCTCCTGACCCACCAAAAGCACCTTCAAAAATATCCCCAAAGATTCCTGCACCACCGCCTCCCGAGCTAAAGACTTCGCGGAAAACTTCGAATGGATCATGGAAGCCGCCCGCTCCGCCCATTCCTGATCCTGGGGCAAAGGCACGGTGTCCGAACCGGTCGTACGCGTCCCGTTTCTGCTGATCTGAAAGAACCTCGTAGGCTTCCCCGATTTCCTTGAATTTCTCTTCGGCTTTCTTGTCTCCCTTGTGTTTGTCGGGGTGGTGCTGGACCGCAAGTTTTCGGTAGGCTTTTTTAATTTCCTCCGCGGTTGAGGAGCGGGGAACACCCAGAATCTCGTAATAATCTTTCTTGGCAGACACGGCTTAGGCAGAGGGTGGGGCAACAGTGACAACGCTGGCAGGTCGAAGAAGACGATCGCCCAGTTTGAAGCCTCGACGACGTAGATGGAGAACGCTTCCTTCGGGCTTTCCAGGTGCAGGCTCTTGGCCGAGGGCCTCGTGCCAATTGGGGTCGAACGGTTTTCCAAGGGCTTCGATGGGGGTGACCCCATGTTCGGTGAGAAATCGTTCGAATTGGCTTTGGATCAGTTTCACTCCAGCGACGACTGAGGCGACGTCGGTGCCGGCCGAGGCGGCTTGGAGTCCAAGTTCCAGATGGTCCAGAAGTGGAAGTAGATCAGCCAAGATCGCTTGATTGGCATAGCGGAGGGATTCTTCTTTTTCCCGCATCAGGCGCTTCCGGCTATTTTCAAAATCAGCACGAGCTCGGAGAAGTTGGTCTTTGAGGGAGGCAATTTCAGCCGCCGCCTGCTCCGCAGGGTCCGCCGCAACGGCGGGTGGGGTGGCTTGTGCGGTGCCTTTGGTGTCGGGGGTGGTGGATTCCTTGCCTGACTCTACTGGAGGATGAGGGTGCTTTGACTTCATAGTTCGGTTGAGATGAGAACTATACCAGAATCATCGACCTTTTGAGAAAAAACTTTTTGGGGGCTAACTAGAATCTGGCGGGTCTTGTTGTCCGAAATTCAGGAGTGCGATTCGAAAAGATTACTCTTCACTCCAAAGAAAGTGGCGATTCCGAAGGTCTTCGATTTTTCGTGTGAAAGCCAGCTGATTAGGGCCTCCCGCAGTTTCCAGAATCCTGTAGATCGCTAGAGCTCCTCGGAAATCGCCCCGTTTTTCCTGAAGGCGGGCGGCCTCAGCTCCTGCGCGGGCAAACCAGAGGTATTCGGGTTGGGAAGAGCTGGGGTTAGGGGAGCTTTGTCCGGCATAAAGAACATCTAGGTAGGCCTGAAGTGCATCCTCTTCCCGTCCGAGCTGCTCAAGTGATTTTCCACGGATATAGCCGGCCTCATTTCGATCTGACGCATCGGCTGCTGAGCTGGCGATGAGGGGGGTGGCGGTGGAGGCGGCTCGTTCCAAGCTCGCTCGATCATTCCCGCCCAACGCAAATTCACAGGCCAAGCGGCGCTTTGTGATTTCTACCCAAGCCCGTTGATCCGGGGTCTTATTGGCGAGAAGAGAGTTGGCGATTTGCAGCCCACCCGAGTAGTCGCCCGAGGTGCGGGAGGCATCGATTTCAGCCAAACGGGCATCGAGGCGGAGAGGGGAGTTTTCGGGCAAGGAACGGAAAAGTTTTACCGCCTCCTCGGGGTTTCCGAGGGCCAGAGCACTGAGGCCTGCATAGTAGAGGGCATCATCTGCAAGCGGGTCCTTGGGGAACTTTGTTGCCATCTCACGAAAACTGGAGAGCGCCTCTCCGTGATTCTTTTCTTCGTAGTGGGTCTGTCCGATTTGAAAGGCGAGGGATGGGGCCAGACTGGTTCCGGGGAAGCGGGTAAGAATCTTGGCAAACTCGGTTCGAGCTTGGGCGCCAGTTAGCTCTTTTTGGCGGAGTCGTGCTTCAATTCCAGATGCGATCGCTTGGGGGAGAAGTGAGGATTTGGGGAAGTTTTTCTCGAATTCCGAAAATGCGAGAATAGCTGCAGGATAATCGCCGGTGCGAAGAAGGGAACTGGCGCGTCGCAAAGCGGCTTCGTCCTTCAGGGATTCGGCGCCTGGAAGCTTCGAAACCTCAGCGAGGGCGGATCGGCTGGCGGGGGAGTCTCCTTTGGTCTCAAGCATCCGGCCACGTTCGAGGGCAAGGGCAGCACGTCGGCTGCTTTCCGGATATTTCTTTGTAAAAAGATCCTCCAGACGACCAAAGGACGCGGGGTCGGGTTGTCGGGAAGCGGCCAAGGCAGCATTAAAGTAAGCCTGTTCAGCCAAGTTGGCTTCAGGTGCAGAAGCGGCAGCTTCTTCCCAAAGAGAGGAAGCTTGGGAGGCTTTTCCTTCTTGGAGGAGTAGATCGGCAAGGGCGGCTTGGGCTTGATAAAGGATTTGAGGGAGAAGATTTTCCCTTCGAAGAAGACTCTGAAGCTGATCGCGGGCAGCCGTGGGTTGCCCCTGTTTGACGAGAGCTTCGGCGAGGAGGATTTGGGCAGAAGGTATCGCCGGAGAGGTAGGGTAGGTTTTGATCAGATTATCCAGATCCGCCGCAGCGGCTTCGGCATTTCCCGCATCGAGAGAGCTGGCGGCAAGGAGGAGAAGGGCGGGTGCGTAACGGCCACGCTTTTCGTCGTCGCCTTCTCTTTCACGAACGGAGTCTCGAAGACGAAGTGAGGCAGTCGGAAGGGATTGGGCCGACTTGGCGGCGGCCAGATATTCCCGAGCGGCGGTGAGGTAGGATTCGGGCTCCCCTCCACGGTCGAGGGCTTTTTCAAAAGCGGTGGCAGCGTCAGCCGGTTTTTCTCTGGCGCGATCAATTTGTCCGATCGCAATCCAAGCCTGTACGACAAGATCCCGGGTTGCGTTTTTCCCGTCCTCGATCACTTTCTCGAAGAGGGCGCGTGCCTCCTCTGTCTTTCCCCGGATGGAGAGGAGTCGAGCTTTCCAGTAAGTCGCTTCTGCAAGAATCGGGGCGGGGCTTTGGGGTGCGATTTGGGCCAGAGTTGTTGTTGCATCTTCCGATTTTCCTTCGGACAGAAAAATCTTCACGAGGAGGAGTCGGGCAGAATCTTGGGATGCGCCCTTCGAATTCTTGATCATGTCATTCAGTTCACGAATGGCGGCGCTATTGTTGTTCTGGTTAAGCAAGGCGGTGGCCAGGCCTAACTGGATCTGTGCTATGGAGTCTTGGGGAAGGCCTTCGGTAGTTTTTGCCTCTTCCCACGCGGCGAGAGCTTCCTTCCAGCGTCCTGCTTCGCTGAGAGCGGAAGCTCGAGCAGTCCGTTGGCGGGCGAGTAATTCAGGGGGGCAATTCTTTGGTAGGGCAGCGAGTGACTCCTCCGGGCGATGATCCAGAAGAAGTGCCTCGGAGAGGAGGAGTTGGGCCTCGGGTTGGGGGGTGGCGCTGTTCTTTTCAAGCCATCCGCGAATTCGGGAGGCCGCATCGCGACCCAGGCCGTCCTGCATCATTTCCTGAGCGACCCGCAGATCCTTGGGAAGTTCGGAAGGAGCTGCGATCAATGCCCAAGGGCAAAGGAGAAGCATGGAGCAAAGAAGTCTCATGGGCGGGCAAGAATCTTTCCAGTCACACTCGTGGGATGAAGAGAAATTTCTTGGGGAGTGCCTGATGCGACAAGATGACCGCCCGACTGACCTCCGCCTGGGCCGAGATCTAGGATAAACTCCGCATGGCGGATCATGTCGGGATGATGCTCCACAACAATCAGTGTATGGCCTGAATCGCATAAATCGAAGAAAACCGAAAGAAGGTTTTCCACTTCGGCAAGGTGGAGTCCGGTAGTGGGTTCATCCAGGAGGTAGAGAGTGGGCCCGTGGGTGCGTTGAGCTAGGGCGGCGGCGAGTCGAACTCGCTGAGCCTCGCCACCCGAGAGACGGTCCGCAGATTGGCCAACGGGCAGATATCCCAAACCCACCTTTTGGAGTGCGGTCAGTGCGGCTGCCAAAGGCGGGATGGAACGAAGAAGATCGAGTGCTCGGTCAACGGAAAGCGCGAGAATTTGGGCGATCGAGTGTCCCCGATAAGTTATCGTTAAGGTTTCGCGGTTGTATCGTTGTCCGTGGCATGCGGGACATGGTGCGATCGCTTCGGGAAGGAGGTGCAGTTGGACGGAAATTTCGCCCAGACCCGAGCAGGTTTCGCATCGTCCTCCGCGGACATTGAAACTAAATCGGGAAGCTCCAAATCCCCGGGCTTTGGCGGATGGGAGAGAGGCGAAGAGTTTCCGTAAATCGTCCCAAACTCCCAAAAGACTCAAAGGATGGGAGCGGGATTGGCGGGAGAGGGGGGCCTGGTCGATCACCACCGCCCGAGTTAGGTGTTCATGACCAGACAAGGAAAGGTAGTGGCCAGACGAAGGAGCCGATGAGGTAGTTCCAAAATGTCGGAGTAGGGCGGGAGCAAGGGTGTCGAAAATGAGAGAACTTTTTCCGGATCCACTGACCCCGGTCACGCAAGTGAAAGCTCCCAGAGGAATCTTCGCATCAAGATTCTTGAGGTTATGGGTGGTGACCCCCCGAATCTGAAGCCATTGGGAAAACTCTTTTCGGTGAGGTCGCGGAGAGATTTTTCTCCGACCTGAAAGGAAGGCGCCCGTCAGAGAGTCGGGAAGCATGGCGATTTCTTTTGGAGTTCCTTGTCCGGTGATTCGTCCACCCAAAGAACCTGCGCCCGGTCCGAACTCGATGAGATAGTCGGCGCGGCGAAGGGTTTCTTCATCGTGCTCCACGACGATGAGGGAGTTACCGAGATCCCGCAGATGAAATAGTAAATCCAGAAGGCGGGAATGATCGGCCGGGTGAAGGCCAATACTGGGTTCATCCAGAACATATAGAACGCCGGTCAAACCCCCGCCTACTTGCGTGGCCAATCGGGTCCGGCGGTACTCTCCGCCTGAGAGGGTGTCCATGGAGCGATCCAGATTGAGGTAACCAAGACCCAATTGTTCGAGAAAAGAAAGTCTTTGGAGAATGGCGGTTTGCAGGGGAGGAAAGGCATGGGCAGCAGCACCGGAAGGGGGAGGAAGCTTGGACAACCAACTTTTTGCATCAGAGACAGATAACTGGCACAAGGATGCGATCGAGTGTCCTTGGCCGGGAGGTCCACCCAAAGTGACTTGGAGGATGGAGGTTTGGAGGCGAGTTCCGGAGCAGGTAACGCAAGGACCTGGAGAAAAAAAACGCAGCAGGCGTGTGCGCGCCGAATCGGAAGTAAGTTCGCGGAGTTGCCGAGCGAGTTCGGGAATCAGACCTTCCCACGGTTTTCCTTTGAGAACAGGATTTCCTGAGGAGCCGTGAAGCAGGATCTTTTTCAGTTTCTCCGGCCAGTCGCTGAATGAGGTTGATGGAGGAATTTTCCAGTGACGCATGAGTTCCTTCGCGAGGGTTCGATAGAAAGCACGCATTTTTGGGTTAGCTCGGTTCCAAGGGGAGATAGCTCCACGATCGATCGGAAGGGAAGGAGCAGGGATGATTTTGTCCGGATCGGGTATGGGTTGAGAACCCAGTCCAGAACAGTCTGGGCAAGCTCCTTCCGGGCTGTTGAAAGAAAAGTTTCGGGGGGTTCGTTCGGGAATCGGTAATCCAGTCTCCGCATCGGTTGGGTGGGTTGAGAAAGTGAGATCGGGTGTGGGTAAAAGCTCGGAAAAGTCGGGACTTGTAAAGGCGACGAACACTTTTCCCTGGCCGAGACGAAGAGCCAATTCGACCGAATCGGTGAGTCGTCCGCGGACGGAGGGGTTCAAAGTAATTCGGTCGATGATGAGTTCGAATGGGGATGCGGACGAGGCGCCATCGATTTCTACGATCTTATTTTTTTTACGGATCCTGAGAAACCCCTCTTTTTTTAGACGAGCAGGATCCGCATGGGGTAAGGGGGCGAGGAGAACGAGGGAACGGTTTCCACCCTTTTCCAGAATCTGGTCGACGATCTGTTGAGGAGAGAAGGATAAGAGAGGTTTTCCCGTTTTTGGATCATGAGGAGTTCCGTGTGTGGCAAAAAGAACACGGAGGTGATCGTGAATCTCGGTGGCGGTGGCGAGAATGGAGCGAGTGGATCCGCCGGCCTGCCGCTGTTCGACGGCAAGGGTGGGGGAGAGGCCCTCGATGGTGTCCACCGCAGATGAGGGGAGTTGGGAGAGATGATGGCGAGCGTGGGCGGAAAGACTTTCCAGGTATCGGCGTTGGCCCTCGGCGTAGATGGTGTCAAAGGCGAGGGAGGTTTTTCCTGATCCGGATGGGCCGGTAAAAACGACCAGCTGGTTTCTCGGGATATCGAGAGAGAGGTTGGCGAGATTGTGTTGGCGGGCGCCTCGGATGCGTAGGAGATCGCCGGGTCGTCTCACAAGAGGGGCCAGATCGGGCCCAGGGCGGGGCTTAGGAAGCCGCGACGGGGGACGGATCGACGTGAATTCGACGATTTCCTTTGTCGAAACGGACTCGACCGTGGGAAAGGGCGAAAAGAGTGTGATCCCGGCCCATTCCGACGTTTTGGCCGGCCTGGAATTTGGTGCCACGCTGGCGGATGATGATCGAGCCAGCTGGGATGGTTTCCCCTCCAAAACATTTAACCCCTAAACGTTGACTGCGACTATCGCGGCCGTTCCGTGTTGATCCTTGTCCTTTTTTATGTGCCATGACGAGCTCCTCGGTTATTTGCCGGCTTGGATCTTTTGAATCTTGATCCGAGTCCGGGACTGACGATGGCCGACGGTACGGTGATATCCTTCCCGGCGGCGGTATTTGAAAGCGATGACTTTGGGGGCGCGATCGTGGGTTACGACTTCGGCGACGACCTTGGCTCCTGCAACGGTAGGTTTCCCGATCTGGACTTTGCTGTCTTGGACAACAAGAAGGACATCGGAAAACTCAACAGAGGAACCGGCAGCGGTAGTAAGGCGTTCAACTTCAAGGATCTCGCCTTCGCTGACCTTGTGTTGTTTGCCTCCAGTGCGGATGACGGCGACGTTTGCCATAAGAGAGAAAGAGTATCGGAAAAAAAGGGGTTCGGCAAGAGCAGGATTAGGCGGGGGGCAGTTTTGGGGCTTTTTGGAAGGCGGAGCGGACAAGCAGGACATCTTCGTGTCGGGCTCGGCGTCTTTGGTATCGTTTATCGACCTCCTCAATCAGGCGTTCCCAAACATCGGTCGGCAACAGTTTCGGGGTCTCCCACTTTTCTGCATTTTTCTCTTTTCGTTGCCAATGGACGACGCCGGAAAAAAGGGAGACGCGGTACGTCGTGGTGGGGCGGTCACCTTCCGCCTTTTCGGTCCACTCCATCGAGCGGCGCATGGCGGGGGATTACAGTTCGCCGCGGGCGACGGATTCGCGGGCGAGACGTTCGGCTTCTTTGACGCGTTCCTTTTCCGCCTTCGTTGTCCAGTCGTCCCACGACTTTCCAAAGGCGGGGTCTTCGCCGGTGAAGTGGACGGCAGTGACGTCATCAGCCGGGAACGTTTGGGGAACCGAATCTTTCCCTTGAGGAATATAAACATGAACTACTCCGGGGGATTCGTCGTATCGGAAAACGAATCCGACGATCTTCTTGCCCCCGCCGATATCCAAGGTGACGTCGCCCCGGTAGTCGAAGGCAGTTTGGAGAGCATGGCGACGAGATGCGGTGTCGGAACAGGTGAGGGTCGTCCCTTCGATCGAGCCCGGTTTATGCGTCGGTAAAGCGTGTTTCTCGGCTTGGGGCATGGCGGATAGTGGCTTCTGACCGAAGGTCAGGTTCCGTAGGCGATGGCGGCTTTGACTGTTCGGGCGAAGCCAGGGAGGGATCCGAAGGTGTCGTCGACCGAGCTGGCTTCATATCCACAGTGAACCATGCAGTCCCTGCACTTTTCATTGCCGCTCTTCTGTCCGTACTTTTCCCAAGCGGTGTCTTCCATCAGCTGTTTGAAGGTAGGGACATAGCCGTCCTGGAGGAGGTAGCACGGTTTCTGCCAACCGAAGACGTTGTAGGTGGGGTTGCCCCAAGGAGTGCAATCGTAGTCGACATTGCCTTGGAGGAACTCGAGGAAATTCGGGGAGAGGTTGAATTTCCAGGACTTTTTACGGTTCGCGAGGATCTGATGGAAAAGTTTCTTTGTACGTTCACGGCCGAGGAAGTGCTCTTGGTCGGGTGCTTTCTGATAACTGTAGCCAGGGGAGAGCATCATTCCCTCGACCTTGAGCTTCATCATTTCATCAAAAAATTCCCGAACGCGGGTTGGGTTGGCTCCTTCGAAAAGGGTGGTGTTTGTCGTCACGCGGAATCCGCGGGCGACTGCCTCCTTGATTCCTTCAAGGGCGATTTTGTATGTCCCGTCGCGGCAAACGGCGGCGTCGTGTTCCGGTTCCAGTCCGTCCATGTGAACGCTGAAGGTGAGATATTTGGTCGGCTTAAAGAGATCGATCTTTCGTTTCAGAAGGAGGGCATTGGTGCAGAGATAAATGTACTTTTTTCGGGCGACGAGTCCTTCGACGATCTTGTCGATCTCGGGATGAATCAGGGGTTCGCCTCCGGGAATCGAGACCATCGGGGCACCGCATTCGTCCACAGCGGCCCAGCACTCTTCGGGAGTCAGTCTTTTATTGAGGACGTGGTCTGGGTACTGGATTTTTCCGCAACCCGCACAAGCTAGGTTGCAGCGGAAAAGGGGCTCGAGCATGAGAACGAGGGGATAGCGTTTGTTTCCACGCAATTTCTGTCCGAGCACGTAGGAAGCAACGGTCCAAGCTTGGCTAATGGGAACTGGCATAAGGGAAGTAGTGAGGCTACAAATACAATCCAATATGTCAACGGAAGGTGAAAACCGATCTCAAAGCAGTAAGTCGTTGTTTATGAGGATTCTATGAAAATCGGGATTCTCCAGCTCAATTTTACAGTCGGGGATTTTACGAAAAATAGCGAGCGGGTGCTTGTTGGTTATGGGGAGGCGGTAGGGAGGGGTGCGGATTTGGCGGTGGCACCGGAGTTGGGGCTTTGCGGGTATCCTCCCCGGGATCTGCTTCATCGGATCGATTTTTTGCAGGCGCATGATCGGGCTTTGCGGGGGTTGGCTAAAAAGATTGGGAAAGTCCCGCTTTTGATTGGGGGGATTGAAAAATCAAAGGAGAAAGCCGGGCGGCCACTTCACAACTCGGCCTTCCTTTTGCAGCAAGGAAAAATTCAGGTGGTAGCGAGAAAAGCTCTTTTGCCGACGTACGATGTTTTTGACGAAGACCGCTACTTTGAGCCAGGGAGTGGGGGAAAGCCGGTCCGGATCGGGGGCGTCCGGGTGGGAGTGACGATTTGTGAGGACATCTGGAATGATGAGGATCTTTGGCCGGTTCGACGCTATCGGAACGATCCCGTGAATGATCTGGGAAAAAAGGGAATGGATCTATTGATCAACCTTTCGGCTTCGCCCTGGCACATCGAAAAAGAGAAGATTCGCTATCGACTGCTGTCGGCCGTTGCACGAAAGCAAAAGATTCCCGTAGTTCAGGTGAATGCGGTGGGAGGACAGGATGAGTTGATCTTCGACGGGCAAAGTTTGGCTGTGGGAAAAAAAGGGGGTGTTTTGGGGTGCGGGGCGGCTTTTCGTGAAGAGGTCGTTGTGATCGACCTCTCCGAATCCGAGAAAAAAATCGAATGGGCGAATCTGGAGGAGCAGGTTTTTAAGGCGCTTGTTTTGGGGACGAAGGATTATTTGGAAAAGTGCGGTTTTCAAGATGTGGTTTTGGGACTGAGCGGTGGAATCGACAGTGCTCTGGCGGCGGTCATTGCGACCGAGGCGCTGGGGAAAGGTAAGGTTTTGGGGGTGGCTATGCCGAGCCGGTTTTCCAGTCCCGGGAGCGTGGTGGATGCGGAGGCGCTGGCAAAAAATCTGGGAATTCGATACGCAAAAATCCCGATTGAGGAGTCTTTTGAAACTCTGATCCGCGCGATCACTCCAACCCGAGGCGGAAAGGAGGGAGGGCTGATGGAAGAGAATCTGCAGTCTCGCATCCGTGGGGTGATCCTGATGGGGATTTCGAACGATAGTGGGCGACTTCTTTTGACAACCGGCAACAAAAGCGAAATGGCGGTCGGATACTGCACTCTGTATGGGGATATGTGCGGGGCGTTGGGGGTGATCGCCGATGTGCCGAAAACTTTAGTCTACAGAATCGCGTCTTGGATAAACCGAAAGAAGGAGATCATTCCTCGTAATTCGATTGAGAAAGCGCCAAGTGCGGAATTGCGCCCCGATCAGAAAGATCAGGACAGTCTGCCGCCTTACGAGGAGCTAGATCGGATTCTGGAGAGTTATGTGGTGAATGATGGGTCGATAGGAGCAATGGTCAAAAAAGGGATCAATAAAAAGGTTGCGGAGGAGATCGTCCGAAAAATTGATACCTCGGAGTATAAGAGGCGACAGGCTGCGCCGGGTTTAAAAGTTACGACAAAAGCATTTGGGGTTGGGCGAAGGGTGCCTTTGGCTCAACGTTTTGATCCGCGGGCGGTGGGGGTAATTGGAAAAGGGAATTTGTAGCGTCTCATGAGGCCACCGACTTCGCGTTTCACCCAATCCTGATTCAGGCCATATTCCTGAAGGGTGTAGCGGTGAGAGCTTTTGTACTCGAGGGCACGCTTTGTTTCGGTCTGGATTTGGCGTGCGGCCCTGGGAGTCAGGGGAATTCCAAAATGTTTGTAAATCGAACGGGCGACTGAGTCGGGATTTCGAACAAGATCGGCATAAAAAATTCGGAGATACGATTCGGATTTTGAGGCGATGTCATATTTCTCCAAATGAAGAAACCAAGCGGCAGCAAGTTCTGCGTACTCGCGGGATTCGAGTCCATCCTTTTGAATCTTTGGATCGACCCAGTTCCAGACCGTATAAAAAACGCTGATATGGGACGGGATGGATTCCACTGGGTTTCGTAAGATATTGATGATGCGGGCATCGGGAAACTCTGCCCGAAGGGATTGAATGGACCCCGACAGTTGGGTGGCCTTGGATAGAAGAATCTTGTCCGGTCCGTTCAGATAAAGGTGTCGCTGCAGACAGGAGCGGTAGTACCGCATCACGCGGCGACGTTGGCGTGGAGGGAGATCGTCGGCAAAGCCGGCCCCCCAAAGAGCGCGGATATAGGGAAAGAGAAGATAAATGGCCTCAGTGACAAAGGTATAAACGAAGAAGCCATCGTCCTCTTCGGGCTCGGCAAAACGCATCTTATGCATTCCATCCCAACCCCCAAAGCAGTGGCGTTCGATCCACGAAGAAATGTCGGAAAGTAAGCCTGATTTCTGTTGGCTGGCGGCGGCAACCGCATGGATCAGTTTCTGGATCGTGATGCTCGGAAAGATGGTCTGATACATCAGAACCGGGGCAAACGTATTACGATTCTTCGCAAGGAGCTTTTGGAGAAACGTAGTGCCACTTCGCGGCGGGGCGATGATGAAGACGGGCTTCTGGATCTTTTGTTGACGAAAGCCGGGGTAAAGGAGGTGATCCAAGGCGCGACCGATCGCAACGACGATCCAGAAGGCGATAAGCAGAAAAAGAAAGAACGTTACGATGATCCAGCGGCGTGCTTGAAATGGGCGTCCCAAGTACGACAAATAAAGAGCTTTGGCGGTCAGGCCTACATTGATGTACATAGGGGTTACCTTTTTTAGTGCAAAAGCCCCTTTGGACAATGCAAACCACCCTTCCCCTATGACCCTAGATTTCCTGATTTCCGCCATCACCGACTTTCGGTATTGGGCGATGGGTGGAATTCTTTTTGTGTCTTCGATGGGAGTTCCCATTCCCGAGGAACCTTTGCTTGTGGCGAGCGGATTATCGGTTGGTTGGGGAACCTCGAACTACTGGCTGACTTGTGGGGCGTGTCTTTTGGGAATCCTCAGTGGGGATCTCTGGGTCTATTTTCTTGGGAGAAGAGGCGGGGAGTGGTTTTTGTCGACTCGATTGGGTTCCGTGGTCTTTTCGGAAAAAAGGCAGGCCAGAATTGAGCACCTTTATCAGCGGCACGGAATGAAAACGGTTTTTCTTGGTCGCTTTGTGCCGGCGGTACGGTTCGGTGTTTTCTTTTTCGCAGGCCGACATCGGATGGAGTTAAAGAAGTTTATCGCACTGAATGCGGTTGGAGCTCTGGTGTATGCCCCGTTGTGGATTTGGCTAAGTGCGTTGGCTGGGGAGAGATTCGCACGAACACCCGCGGCGTCTCGATTGGCGGAGCAGTGGGTGGGGCGAGGCAGTATGATTTTAGTCGGACTGGTTATCCTGGTTGTCCTTGTGATGATTTGGGGGGCGGGAAAACGGAATCGTTAGGTTAGCGGGAAAAGTTCCAATCTCGGGTTCCATATCGCTGAATCTCCAAGGAGTCGGCCTCGCGGAGTTCTATAGGAGTTAGTTGCGAGGCCGAACCATTTTCACCCAGACAAGAGGCGAGGGATTCGGAAAGAAGTTGTCCAAGTTGAAGCGGGATTTTTTGGTGGAGAAGAATGCTTCCTTGATGGAGACACCCTTGTTTGGTTCGACGTTGGGCGGCTCCCGCAAGTTTTCGACCTTGGGAGTCCAGAACATCTGCGGGTACGGGTTTAAGAAAACAGGCTGGGTCATCGTTCTTGGGTTGTGCTGTTGCAAGTCGGCAGGGAACTCCACTTTCCTGTAAAGCGTGGGCAACGGCCTGGTGGATTTTTTGATAGGAGGGGAGGGTGCCTGCCGTTGTGAGAGGATGAGCGGGGGGAAGAACCAGCGTGTAGGTAAGATCGTCACCGTGCTCGACCAGACCGCCACCCGTGTATCTTCGGACCATGGGTCGATCCGCTGGGGCGATCGTGGCCTTTTGGAAGTACCCAATTGATACACACGGCTGGTCCCAAGAATAGATCCGCAGAGCGGGAAACTGGGCATTTCGAAGAAGGGCTTCATCGATCGCCATGTTGCGCGCAGGGGACGCGTGAGGATGGAGAAGAAGACGGAAAGCCATGTCCTACGATGGGAAGATCGGGTGGGGCGGGCAAGAGTTGCCAGCGTCTCGTGGTTTGCTAACGAGAGGACATGAAAATTTTGTTTACGCTTTGTGTTGGGTTGATTCTCGGCATGGCGGGTTGTGCTGGGACGGGTAGTCGGGATGCTGGAATGGCGATGATTCTTTCCGATGTGCCTTTCAAGGAGGCTGGTCCCAACCAGGTGACCCCTGCAACCTCGACCTTGCATCGCGGGGATCGGGTGAGTGTCCGGCGGGTCATCGGAGAATATGCCGAGGTGGAGACGATGGATCATCGTCGTGGCTACGTTCCCACGGCAGTTTTGGAAGATCAGTAACTCAGGGAAAAGGCTGGAACGACCCTCCAGAAGCCTTATTCTTTCGGATGCGGGGAGTCCGGACGGCCGGGCTGAGAGTCGGGAGCCATGGTCCCGAGACCCTTAAAACCTGATGCGGATCATGCCGCCGGAGGGAAGAGATCAGTGATTTTTTTCTCCCGGGGATTGGTTTAGCGGAAGGGGAAAGAGAACCGGATGATCGCCAAAACCAGCAGTACCAAAATCGAAGAAATCGACGCCTTGGAGGGGATGCAAAGGGTATATGTCCAAGGGACCCGGCCTGATCTGAAAGTTCCCTTTCGTCAGATTGAACTCCAACCAACTCGGCAGCCGGATGGAAAACTACAGCCAAACGATCCTGTACGGGTTTATGACACCAGTGGATCTTGGGGGGATCCGAATTTTCATGGGGATGTGAGACAGGGTTTGCCCAGTCTTCGTGCCGGATGGATCGAAGAGAGAAAAGACACCGAGATGTATCAAGGGCGCGGAGTTCGTCCGGAAGATAACGGGCATCGAAATGGCAGTGGGCAAGTGACGGAGCAGTTTCCCGGGGTTCATCGGAATCCGCGGCGGGCCAAAAAAGGCTCTGTCTCGCAACTGAACTACGCCCGCAAGGGGTTGATCACTCCTGAAATGGAGTTCATTGCGATCCGGGAGAACATGAAACTGCAGGCGGTACGGGAGTCTGTGGAGATGTCGCCTAGTGCACCGCGGGACAGTTTGAAGTTCCAGCATCCGGGGCAGGCCTGGGGAGCGGCAATTCCGAAGGAAATTACGCCTGAGTTCGTCCGAGACGAGGTGGCAAAGGGCCGAGCGATCATCCCGGCGAATATTAATCATCCTGAATTGGAACCGATGATCATCGGTCGCAACTTTTTGGTGAAGATCAACGCCAATATCGGAAACAGTGCGGTGGCTTCGTCGATTGAGGAGGAGGTGGAGAAGTTGAGATGGTCGATCCGCTGGGGGGCGGACACAGTAATGGATCTTTCGACCGGGAAAAACATTCATCAGACCCGGGAATGGATTTTAAGAAATTCGCCTGTACCAATCGGTACCGTGCCGATCTATCAAGCTCTCGAAAAAGTGGGGGGCAAGGCAGAGGATCTGACGTGGGAGATGTTCCGGGACACGCTGATTGAGCAGGCGGAACAGGGGGTGGATTATTTTACCATTCATGCGGGAGTACTTTTACGATTCATTCCGCTGACAGCGAAGCGGATGACGGGAATTGTGAGTCGGGGTGGTTCGATCATGGCCAAGTGGTGTCTCTCTCATCACAAGGAGAACTTCCTTTGGACCCATTGGGACGACATTTGCGATATCATGGCGGCCTACGACATCAGTTTTTCGATTGGGGACGGATTGCGGCCCGGATCTCTGGCCGATGCTAATGATGAGGCCCAGTTCGGAGAGTTAAAAGCGCAGGGGGATCTGACCAAGCGGGCGTGGGAGCGCGGGGTCCAGGTGATGAATGAGGGTCCCGGTCATGTTCCGATGCATCTCATTCAGGAAAACATGGAGAAGCAGTTAGAGTGGTGTTACGAGGCGCCGTTCTACACTCTCGGACCGCTGACCACGGATATTGCCCCTGGGTATGATCACATCACTTCGGCGATCGGAGCAGCGATGATCGGTTGGTATGGCTGTGCGATGCTTTGCTACGTCACGCCCAAGGAGCACTTGGGATTGCCTAATCGGGATGACGTGAAAGCGGGGGTGATCGCCTACAAGATTGCGGCCCACGCAGCCGACTTGGCTAAAGGACATCCGGCAGCTCAGTACCGGGACAATGCTTTGTCGAAGGCGCGGTTTGAGTTTCGTTGGAGGGACCAGTTCAACCTTGGATTGGATCCGGTCACAGCCCGTGAATACCACGATGAGACCTTACCCAGCGAAGGGGCAAAGAGCGCCCACTTTTGTTCCATGTGTGGGCCCCAGTTCTGTTCGATGAAGATCACCGAAGATGTGAGAAAATACGCTGCCGAACAGGGTGTGAAGCAGGAGCAGGTCTTGGAGAAAGGGATGGAAGAGAAGTCGAAAGAGTTCGTTCGAAAAGGGGCGAAGGTTTACGCCTAGGGCGTATCTAAGAACCCATCCGAACGATCGCGGAGAAGAGTTTCGGTGGGACGGGCATGACGGAAAGGCGAGATTGGCGGAGAAGAAGAAGTTCCGAGAACTTCTTGTCGGACTTTAGTTGATCGAGTGTGACCGGATGGGGCAAGGCTCGCACAGCGGTGAGCATGACGGAGGTCCACTCTTCTCCCTTGGGCGAAGTCGGATCGGGAAAAGCCGTTCGGGTAACCTTCGCTAAACCCACCACAGCTCTTTCATCCACGCTGTGGTAGTAGAGGACGGAATCTCCGATTTGCATCGCACGGAGAAAGTTCCGAGCCTGATAGTTTCGGACTCCGTCCCAAACGACCTTCTTCTCCTTTAGGAAACGGGAGAAGGGGTAGGTGGAGGGTTCTTGTTTGACGAGCCAAGTGGACATGGATGGAAAGAATGAACGGAAAAAACGGGCTGCCAAGGCAGGTTCTTTCGGGCTCCCCCTTTGGATGAAATTTGGTAAGATGATGAGATGCATCGCTTTCAACGCAAGGGTGGCAAGCTTTACGCCGAAGGTGTCAGCCTCGACGGGTTGGCCGACCGATTGGGCACTCCTCTTTATGTTTATTCGGCGGGAACGATTCTTGATCACTACCGTCGTTTGCGGGGGGCGATGAGGGCGGTCGATCCACTGATCTGCTATTCGGTGAAGGCAAACAGTAATCTCGCCGTACTATCCCTGTTGGCGAAGGCAGGGAGCGGGTTCGATGTGGTGAGCGGGGGTGAGTTAGAACGGGTTCGCAAGGCGGGGGGCAAGGCGTCCAAGTGCGTATTTGCCGGAGTGGGAAAAACGGATGAAGAAATTGAGGCGGGACTTCGTCACGGTGTGAAGGCTTTTCATGTGGAAAGCGAAGAGGAGCTCGAGCGGATTGCATGGGTTGCGGGACGGAAGAGGGGGCGGAGTGCCCCTGTTTCCTTGCGGGTGAACCCGGATGTGGAGGCTGGCGGTCACGCCAAGATCACTACCGGAACCTATGCCAACAAATTTGGAATTCCGTTTGAGCAGGTGGCGGGAGCTTACCGCAGGTATTCCGAGGACAATCGACTTAAGTTGGTTGGGATTCAGATGCACATCGGATCCCAGATTACTCGTTCCGCCCCTTTCCGAGCGGCTGTGAGAAAGATGATTCCTTTGGTGGAACGGTTGCGCGACCGGCACGGGCTGGAGTATTTCGATCTCGGAGGAGGTGTGGGGATTGTCTACGAGGATGCTTTGGCGAGTGGTCGGGACGGATGGTGGAATACATGCAAGTCGGAAAGAGCCATGACGTTGACGGATTACGCAACATCTGTGGTGCCGATGTTACGCAATCTTAAGATGCAGATCCTGCTCGAACCTGGACGGTTTTTGGTCGGGAACGCGGGGGTTTTGCTCGCTGAGGTCCTTTATCGCAAGCAGACGGGACGGAAGCATTTTACCGTGGTGAATGCAGGAATGAACGACCTCGTTCGTCCGGCGATGTACGAGGCCTATCATCAGATCGAACCGGTCGGAAAACCTCGCCCTGGTGCAATTTCGACTGATGTGGTCGGGCCAGTTTGCGAATCCGGCGACGTGTTTTGCCATGATCGCTCGATTTCACCACTGGAGAGGGGCGACCGGGTGGCCATCCTCAGTGCCGGGGCATATGGTTTCTCGATGGCTTCGAATTACAACACGCGTCCGCGTCCAGCGGAGGTTCTTGTCTCCGGCACTCGCGCCAAGGTGATCCGCAAGCGGGAGACGGTGGCTGATCTTTGGCGTGGGGAGAAGAAGTCGTGAGCCGAACGATTAAGTTTTTGAAGTTGGAGGGCGCGGGTAACGACTTTCTTGGTTTCGACGGAAGGCGTGGTGGACTGGGTCTTACGAGGGCAAGAATCGCAAACTGGTGTGACCGCCAACGTGGAGCTGGTGCGGACGGGGTGTTGGTGGTGGAGAAGGCGGGCGGAAGCGGGGCGGATTTTCGGATGCGCTATTACAATGCCGACGGTGGGGAGGCAGAGATGTGTGGGAATGGAGCCCGATGTTTTGCTTTGCTGGTGCGCGAAACAACAGGTTGGCGCTCGAAGATCATTCGGGTGAAGACCAAGGCTGGACTGGTCCTATTGGAGATCGTTGGCAAGGAGGTGAAAGTTTCCATGTCCGAACCTGGAATACCCCGATTGGGGAAGGAAATTACGGCGGCGGGAAGAAGGGTGAAGGTGGATTTTCTGAACACGGGCGTGCCTCATGCGGTGGAGTTTGTTCGTTCGGTGGCTCGGGTGGAGGTGGAGAAAAACGGTCGGGCCATCCGCTATCACTCAGCTTTTGCCCCTGCGGGTACAAACGTAAACTTTGTTGCGGTCGGAAGGGGAAGTCGGCTGGAAGTAAGGACCTATGAGCGTGGGGTGGAGGGAGAGACGTTGGCTTGTGGAACCGGGGTGGTGGCCGCATCGATTTTAGCCTCGGTTCGGAGAGGGGTAAGGCCTCCCGTGAGGGTACGAACCCGCGGTGGAGATATGCTAAAGGTCGATTTCACTATGGAGAACGGTCGTCCCCAGAAAGTTACACTCCAAGGTCCAGCACGGATCGTCTATGAAGGAGTCCTCCATGTTTGAAGGAACCTATACCGCACTTGTCACACCCTTCCGCAACGGGCAGGTGGATGTGAAGGCGTTTGAAGCGCTAATCGAACGGCAGGTGGCGGCCGGAATTGAGGGCATAGTCCCAGTTGGAACGACAGGGGAGTCCCCGACGCTGAATATGCAGGAGCATGTTCGGGTGATCGAACTGGCGGTGCAGTTTGCACGGAAGCGGACAAAGGTGTTGGCGGGCACGGGCTCGAACAGCACGGCGGAGGCGATCGAGCTTTCGACGGGGGCTCAGAAGGCCAAGGCGGATGCGCTGCTACTAGTGGCTCCGTACTACAACAAGCCGAGTCCGGAAGGGATGTTTCAACATTTCCGCGCGATCGCTCGTGCGGTCGATCTACCGATCATGCTCTACAGCGTTCCAGGACGGTGTGCGGTAGAGATTACAGTCGAGACGGTGGAACGGTTGGCAAAGGAGTGTTCAAATATTCGTTCCCTCAAGGAGGCGGGGGGGAAGCCGGACCGGGTGGATGCCATTCGCAAAGTTGTGCCGGCGGATTTTGAGATTTTGAGCGGAGACGACGGCATGACGGTGGAGTTTATGAAGCGAGGTGCACGGGGGGTGGTTAGTGTTGCCTCCAATCTGATTCCGGCAGAAGTGAAGGCATTGGTCGACGCGGGGACCCGGAAGGATTGGAAAAAGGCCGAGGAGTTGCATGAGAAATATGCAGGGGTGTTCCGTGATCTCTTTATTGAAAGTAATCCCGGACCCGTGAAGGCGGCCATGGCAGCCAAGGGTTGGCTTGCGGATGAGTTGCGTCTGCCTTTGGTGCCGATTACCGAAGGAAGCCGGGAAAAGCTTTTCCGAACTTTGAAGGAAGCCGGTTTGGCGTAATCTTGAATTTAGGAGATCTATGGCAATCAAACTCACCATGGTTGGAGCAAAGGGACGAATGGGGCAGACGATCTTAAAGTTGGCCCGTGCCGACAAATCCTTTGAGGTGGTGGGTGAGTCGGATCACGGGGATGATTTGGCCAAGGCTGTTGCAAAAGCTCAGGTGGTCGTCGATTTTAGTCATCGTTCAGCAACGAAGGAGATCATTCAGCAGGTTGTTGCTGTAAAGGCGGCTTACGTCTGCGGAACAACCGGTCATACCGAAGCGGAGAAGAATTTGATTCAACAAGCGTCGCATCAGGTGCCCATCATTCATTCACCTAACTTTTCGCTCGGAGTGAACCTACTTTTCTATCTTACGGCTCAGGCGGCGAAGGCTTTGTCGAAGGGATATGATTCCGAGGTGATCGAAATTCATCATCGCCTAAAGAAGGATGCTCCAAGCGGGACAGCGAAGCGATTGTTGGAGATCTTGGCCGAAGCGAGACACTCGAATCCGGAGAGTGTGGCTCGGCACGGTCGCTCGGGTGAACCGGGTGAGCGGACGCAGGACGAAATAGGTGTGCACGCGGTGCGAGGCGGCGACGTGGTGGGTGATCACACGGTGCTGTTGGCGGGGGATGGGGAGCGGATCGAGTTGACGCATCGCGCGAGCACCCGAGATGTTTTTGCCGTGGGGGCGTTGAGGGCAGCGAACTGGTTGGTGGGAAAACCGGCGAAAGCATATCAGATGATCGATGTGCTTGGGCTGAGCTGATGCGAGTCGGGATCGGACTTGGCTCGAATCTAGGGGACCGCAGGGCGGAGTTGGCAAAAGCCAGGAACTGGCTCCGAGGTATCGATCCCAGTGCAAAGTTTTCTTCAGAGTACGAAACAGATCCTGTTGATTGTCCCCCAGGAACTCCCGCGTTTCGGAATCAAGTTGCGGAGTTGAGCTGGACGGGGAGTTTAGAGGTTCTTTTGCAATGGATGCAGGAGTACGAAATTTCGCGTGGCAGAAAAACGGTGCGAAGGGTGAATGAACCCCGATCTTTGGATTTGGATCTGTTGTATGCAGGCAGAAACTGGATCAAAAACCCGAGGTTGAACCTGCCTCATCCTAGGATGGCGGAACGCCGTTTTGTGATTGAGCCTTTGGCCGAACTGAGTCCTGGCCTTCGAATTGCGGGTCT
>CAMDXQ010000018.1 GCA_945878585.1 Akkermansia muciniphila | reverse complement strand
GAATCAACCTTGTACTGATAATCCTGCCCCCAAGGATCTTTCGGCAACTCTTCGAAGCCCTTTCCCGTTCCGACCAATGCTTTCAAACCAGCAGATTCGGACAGAGGAACACCGCCGTTTTTCATTTCATACATCCGAACCTGAGTAATGATCGCCTGCAAATCACCTCGGGCTCTCTGCTCCTTCGCAAACTCCAGATTACCCGTCAGCATAAAAATGGCTGATCCCATCAGAACGGTGATGATGCCCACCACCAACATAATTTCGATCAGAGTAAATCCGGCCCCTTGAGCCAGACGACGATTTTGCATCATTTTTGGTTTCATTCTGTACGTAATCCTACGACTCCGGCGCCGGAAGACAATCCTGTCCGCAACTGAGGTTGTGCCCTTTTTTCCGTTCTTTCAACGGCCGGAGGAAGGGAAGAAACTTTCACAACCGAGCTCTTTGCTGGCTGGGGGCGGCTGAGCGGCTGGCTTACTTCCCCAAAAACCACCTGCAATCGCAGGTTTCTTACCGTCATTACACCAGCCCCACCCATATGCCAATCCACCTGATTCTCCCCCTTGTGCAAAAGTCCCACAGGAACGTACGCAACAACTTTGCGCCATCCGCCATATCGCAGACTTTGACCGATTGCACCTTGTCGGAACCCCGGATCATCCAATCCAGGTAACTCCACCGCAATAGCCATAAGATTTTCACCGTTTACCGCTACCCAGGGCTCCTCTCCGGGAGCCAATCCCGCCACCTGAGCCTCCAAACGTCCATAAGCCGGAGATCCCGCAATCGGTGCTACGAATCGCACGGGATGTTGGGTATCGATTTTGACCGGCCCCTCATCTAACACAGCATCCATCACTCGGCCCTTCTCCTCATCCAACAACCGATGACGGCCCGCTCCACTCATTTCATCCCCCGGCAATACTTTCCCTGCTGGAGTCAGATAAAGTCCCGAAGGTGCCGCCCAACCCGCCGCCAAAACCAATGGCTCCACCCAAGCCAGTTCCACCCGCTCCACCACCGGATCCATCCCCGTGGACTCCACAATCAAGTGTCCTGCTCCACCCAGACTGCTCTGCTCGATGAGCAAAGTTCTCTGATGAAGGGAGGCAGCCTTTTCATACAAATTCCCGCACAGAGTCACCGCACGCCCGGGAGCCTGCCAAATGACACGTGCAAAACCATCCTCTGGTTCACGGAAAACGACCGTCAACGCCAACTTCGAATCGCCCGAGGGAGGTCGAACTTGGGCTCGCCATGTCGACATCTGGATCCCCCTCTGAGTCGTCACGGGACCAAACCAAGCCGGCAACGGATCCCCCACCTTTCGCACATCCCACACGGCAGGAGGAATCGCGTATCCGGGAGGAGCCTCCGCCGTCCCCAGAGAAATTCCCCAGAGCAGAACGAAAAGCCAACCCAACCGGGTCAGACGGTTTTTCCAATTCTTCACGCCTCCCACTTTGGCAGGAAATTCCCATATTCCTCCGTCCCGCCGTCTTCTTGCTCACCCCTCCCGTCAACAACCCTTGAAACAGACCGAATAAGTTATTAAAGGCTTTTGCGCATTCCTGACATTGCCCCGAAGATACTTGTGATAATCGAGTAGACCACCACGCCCACCACCAAGGCGATTACTACGATAATGACAGGCTGAATTAGGGCGGTGATTCTCTGAATTTTTCGATCCATCTCCTTCTCAAAACGTGCTCCCGCCTTGTCCAACGCCTTCGCTAAATCCCCCGTCTGCTCCCCCACCGCCACCAAATCCAAAAACATGTCCGAAAATCCCCCCACTTGCCGCAAAGCCCGGCTCAGTGAATATCCCTCCGAAATCTGTAACGACGCCTTTTCCAAACGCAGCCGGTAATAAGAGTTTGGCGTCGCTTGGGTCACCAGCTGCATCGCCTGCAAAAGGGTGACTCCGTTCGTAAGCAAGTTCGCCAAAGTTTGGCTGAACTGGGCGTAAAAAGCGGCCTCCAACACGGCTCCTGCCACGGGAATCTTCATCCGTGCCTCATCCCACCAGATCCGCCCCAAGGGTTTTTGAATCCACTGCCAAAAGGCCAATCCCCCCAAAGCCAGACCCACCGCGACTAACCAGCCGTAATGAACCAGAAAGTAACTCGTCCCCAATAAAAGTTTTGTCACCAACGGAGTGGTCTCAGGCGATTTGCTAAACAAACTTTCCAGCTGCGGAACCAGAACCACGACAAACAGTACCATCAACAAGATCCCCGCCCCGCTGACAAACATCGGATAGATTAGGGCCTGAATCACCCGACCCTTCAAATCGCTCAACTTTTTCAGATAAAGCACCTGCCTCTTTAATATCGAACCCAAGGCTCCGCTCACCTCCCCCGCTGCCACCAAGTTGCAATAGAGATCGGAAAAACTGGCCGAAGCCGATTTCAACGCACGGGATAAACTCGTCCCCTCACGAACCTGATTTCGCAAGCTCTGCGCAACCGCTTTCAGGGCAGACGCCTCCGATCGCTGCTCCATCATTTTCAATGCCCCCTCCAACTGCAGTCCCGCGTCCAGCAAATCCCCCAGCTCCTCGGTAAAAGCAATGATCTGCGCCTCGTTCATCGGTTGCTCTACCGCATAGCCACCCCCACTTTCTCCCCCCGCTGCAATGGCCCCTTCCTCATGCAACTTCAAGGGGCGCAAACGCAGTTTGCTTAACTGGGCTAACGCCTCCTGCCGGCTCTTCGCCTCCAACTTCCCCGCAGTTCTGCCCCCTCCCGCCACCAGGGCCTCATAAGTAAACGTCGGCACTTCAACTCTCCTTGTTCTTCGACGCATCCACCACCGTCACACGCAACACCTCCTCGATCGTCGTCGTTCCCTCCGCAACCTTGTCCCACCCATCATCCCGCAAGTTCCGCATTCCTTGGGATTTCGCCATCTCTTTCAAGGCCGCATTCGATTCTTTTCGGGTGATCATCTCCTGCAGTTGAGGTGTGACCAGACAGATCTCAAAAATCGCTCGCCTCCCCTGATATCCCGTCTGTCGGCAACGATCGCAACCCACTGCCCGATGCGCCGTTGCCGCTTTGTCCAGCGGGATCCCAATATCCTTTAAATACTGCTCCGAATAGGTTGCAGGCTCACAACACCACGGACAGAGAACCCTCACCAACCGCTGCGCGATAAACGCCCGCACCGAGGAGCCGACCAGAAACGGCTCGATCCCCATATCCACCAAACGGGTGATACCACCGATCGCATCATTCGTGTGCAAGGTCGAAAAAACCAAGTGCCCCGTCAACGCTGCCCGGATCGCAATCTCGGTGGTCTCCACATCCCGCATCTCTCCCACCATCACCACATTCGGATCTCCCCGCAAAATACTACGCAATCCCGCGGCAAAGGTCAGATTGATCTCCGGCTTCACAGCGATCTGAACCACCCCAGGAATCTTGTTTTCCACTGGATCCTCAATCGTCACGATTCGCCGATCCTTCGTATTCAGGGATGCCAAAAAGGTGTACAGGGTGGTTGACTTTCCTGACCCCGTTGGCCCCGTGATCAAAACGATTCCGTTCGGAAGGGCCAGCAGATTCCGAACACTCGCTTCATGTAACGGGCTCAAGCCCATCTGCGCAAAATCAAACCTCTGCTGTCCCAACAATCGTAGACTGATCGACTCCCCTGTGACGGACGGAATGGTGGCGATACGGACGTCAATCGGCCGCCCTTCAAACTCCAAGTTGATACGCCCGTCTTGCGGTAATCTCCTCTCCGCAATATCCAGATGCGCCATGATCTTGATTCGGGAAATAAGCGAGGCCTGAAAGAGTTTAATCCTTGGAGGGACCGGAATATTTCGCAACACTCCGTCGATCCGGTATCGCACCTGAAGATCGTCCTCCAAAGGCTCAATGTGAATATCGGTCGCCCGCTCCTGAAGGGCTTCCCGAATAATCTGATTCACAAACTTGATGACGGAAGCCTCCGAATCGTTCTCATCCAACACGGTCGTCTCCTGTTCCAGATCGTTGGCAGAGGCAAACTCCCCACCCGCCTCCAGAATCTCATCAAAGGTTTCCGCCCCCACCCCATACCCTCCTCGCAGCCCATCCAGCACTGCACGTCTCGGCGCCAAAATCCATTGCGTCTCCCCTCCCCAAAATCCCGCGAGTGCCTGCCGAGCCAAATGATCGAACGGATCAAAACAAAGAACCGGCAAGGGCTCCCCTTCCCCCGGAGTCACAGGAAGAAGGCGATGTCTCAGCGCAATTCGTGCGGGAAACTTTTCGCGCAAAGGAGCAGGAATGGGGGGAATCTCCCCCTCCCAAACAGGCAGACCGAGGGACTCCCCCAGTTTGTGGGCGAATATCTTTTCGTCGAGCTGGCCTGTCTCCAACAAGGCGTTCACCATCGACCTCTGCTCTGTGGAAGCATCCGCCACCGCTTTTTCACATACCGGCAAATCTTTCGCGCCCGATTGTTGGGCCAGCTCCACTAGCGATTCCGCCAAGCTCATCAGGCAAGAACCTTGGCCAACCGCTCCGGGTTCAGCCCTGCCAACTCCTTCAAAACAAATTGTCCGTCCTCCCGTATCAACTTCCCATCAAAGAAGATCCTACCTCCCCCGTGAGCCCGATCCTGCAGATTGACGAGATCCCAATGGATTTGGGAACGGTTCCCGTTATCCGCCTCCTCATACGCCTGCCCGGGCGTGAAGTGGAAGGAGCCGGCGATTTTCTCATCAAAAAGAATGTCCCGGATCGGATTCCGAATGTGCGGGTTCAATCCGAGCGAAAACTCACCCACATACCTTGCCCCCTCATCGCTCGAAAAGATCTCCTCCAACTCCCGACTCCTCTCCGCCGCCGTCGCCTGCACAATCTTTCCTTTCGAGAAGTGGAGACATACCCGGTCAAACGGCATGCCGCGGTACACCGCCGGAGCATTAAAGGTCACCTGCCCTTCCACACTGGTCTTCACCGGAGCGGTAAACACCTCCCCATCCGGAATATTTCGTTCCCCCACACACGGGATCACCCCGATGTTACGAATAGAAAATCGTAGATCGGTTCCAGGCCCCAGAATCTGCACTCGGTCGGTTTTTTTCATCAAGGAAACAAGCGGTTTGACCGCGTGGGACATCTTTCGGTAATCCAAATTGCACACCTTGAAAAAAAGATCGGCAAAAGCCTCCGTGCTCATACCAGCCGCCTGCGCCATCGCAGGCGTGGGCCAACGTAAAACGACCCAGCGGGTATGATTGATTCGATAGTCGGAAATCGGTCTTAGAATACGACCTGCCAGCTTCTGCTTTTCCAAAGGCACATCACTGGACTCAAAACTGTTCTGCGCGCCCCTCAACGCAATGAAGGCCTGCATCGTCTTCATCCAAGCCAGTTCGTGCTTCAGAGAAAGTTTCAGACCTCGCTCCGTTACCCCGCGACCGATCTCCCTGGAAATACGCCCGCTGGAAACACGGACGTAGGGCTCCGCCCCGCGTGCCCGAACCGCCCGAATCAGCTCCACCACAAAATCCTCAGGAATCTCCGCCGCCTCGATCCACACCCGATCCCCTTTCCGCAGGGCGGTGGAATACCCCGTCAATAGTTCCGTCAAACGGGCATATCGAGGATCGCTCATCGGAAACTTTCCCCCTTAGCGAAGAAGGAGTAGCCTAAGACTGGATGAAGGGTCATCGACATAAGTTTCAACCAGTTACCCTTTTTGGCAAGCTGGTCGGTGCCTCCTTTTTCCTTTTTTCGCTCTTAACTTGGGCCGAACCACTTCCCACAACTTTGTCCGGTATTGCCACCATTCAGCTCAAAAATAGCGATTCCCCGCAGAATCTAGGCGGAATGGATCTTGTTCTTGCCCCCCCCTCCTTGATTCCTGAAATCCGCCGCCTGCGAATGGAGACCTGGCGAACCGATGGCTTATCCGTCCAGCGCAAACCCGACGGAGAAGAACAGCCCGTCGGTATCAAAATCGATTTCGCGGATGGATACAAGAACCTCGATCTCAAAGCCCTCAGCCAAGCTGCCGCCAACGCCGCGACCGCCCGCACCCGGAGCACCACAAACGGGACGTTTACCTTTCCCATTGCCCCTTCCGGTCCTCATGCCCTTTATGCCCAGTATAAAAGTCGGTACGCCGTGGCCTACTGGCTGCTCGAAGTCAACCTGCTGCCTGGCAAAACGAACCAGATCAACCTTTCGGAAACCAACGCCGCCGAAATCTTTAATCGCTTCGAGAAGAAAAGTACCGCTCCTCAGTCACCCCGCTAAATCCCCCCCCGATCTTTTAAGAAGGAGCCAGTGCACCCATCGCTTGCCAAAGCTTCCAGTACGCCCCTTTCTTCCGAAGAAGTTCCTCCCCCGTCCCCTCTTCGACCAAACGGCCTTTCTCCAAAACCAAAATCCGATCTGCACGATGCGCCGCATGCAATCGATGGGTCACCAGTAAAGTCGTCGGCCGGCTCATGAGTTTACCCAACACACCCAAGAGCTCCCCCTCTGTCGCCGGATCCAAGGCGCTCGTCGGTTCATCCAGTAAAAGAATCGGGGCATCCCGTAAAAAAGCCCGTGCGATTCCGATTCTCTGCCTTTGCCCTCCGCTCAACATCACCCCCCTCTCCCCCACCGGAGTTTGATACCCCTTGGGAAGGGCCGAAATAAATTCATCCGCTTGGGCCTCCTTGGCTGCTTTTTCGATTTCCCGAAAAGAAGCGCCAGGCCGACCATAAGCAATATTCTCCTGTACTGTTCCGTTCAGCAAAACAGTCTCCTGAAGAACGAGCGCCTGACGTTCTCTTAGCTCTTTTTTTGATATGTTTCGAAGATCGATCCCATGAATCAGAATCGATCCCTCAGTTGGATCATAAAAACGGGGTAAAAGAGAAAGCAGCGTGGTCTTTCCCGCACCCGTGCCCCCCACAACCGCCACCGACTCCCCGGGGGCGATTCGGAAACTCAATCCCCGTAAAACTTCATCTCCCCGGGCATACTGAAACCCAACTCCTTGAAACTCGATCGTGCCTGGTCCCGCGGGTAGACGCACCGGACTTTTCGGATCCGGAACGTCATCCGGCGTATCCAAAACTTCAAACACCCTTTGTGCCGCCGCTGCCGCCCCCTCCATCGACCAAGCGGTATAACTCAACTGCTCCAATGGCGAATACAACATTCCGAGGTAAGCCAAAAATACGAGCAGATCCCCCAGCGTCATCTTTCCTGCCATCACCTCCCCTGCCCCCGCCCACAACAAAGCCGCAGTGCCCATCGCCAGAAAGGTTCCCACCACCAAAGTGCTCGCCACATTGGTCATCGAAAGCCGTAGATTTGCCTCCAGGGCTTGCCGACATTCGCGTCGAAAAAGATCCACCTCGTGAGACTCACGACCAAAGGCATGGACCACCCGAATGCTCGAGAGCCCTTCGCTCGCTCTGGCCAAGACATCACTCTCTTGGGCCTGTAGTGCCGCCGTTTCCTGACGGATCCGAACCGCATAACGAACAATCGCCATCATCAGAAACGGAATTACCCCCAAGGAGAGAAGAGCCAACAGCGGGCTCATCTTCCACATCACGAAAAAGGTCCCGAACAAGGTCAGCAACGAACCCAGAATTGTCGCAAACCCCCGATTGAAATAGGTCTGCACCGCTTGGGCATCGTAGGCCACTCGGAAGCTCGAGTCGGAACTTCTGCGCGCATCATGAAACCGTAACGGCAAAGATTGAAGATAGGCATACAGCTCTGTTCTCACCCTTAAAAGAGCCTGCAACCCCACCTCGATGAGGGTGTAGGTCTGCGCGAGATTCACCGCTCCCCAAAGCAGATGAATCAGAACAAGGGCTCCGCAGGTCAAAGCCAAAGCATTGGGAAAGGTCCAAACTCCATCCCCCCACGGAAAACGGATCCCTCCCGAAGGAGATGGCAAAATCGAGTCGACGACAAACTTCAAAGGCCAAGGTTTTAGAAGATTCAGAACAGTTGCAGCTAAGAGCAAGGTCAGAGCAACTAGAATTCTTCCCGCGAAAGGCCGGTAATATCGCAGGATTCGCAAAGTCAGATTCATCGGGTCTCACCTTTTCCCGAAAGAGGGAGAAGTTGAGCCCGTCGTGCCGCCACCCGAACCAAATCCCCCACGCGACGGCGCAACTGCCAACCTGTCCAGATCCATCCACACGCTGCCAGCCCTAGAATCGCTAAAAATGCAGGGAGAGCCGAACGGTAGGAAAGACCCACCAGCACATCCGCCGTGATCGCCGTCAGACCGAACAACACACTAAAGGTGCTGGGTACAATTCCCTGATGGACTCGGGTCAAACGACGCCCGTGAGGATAAATTTCTGTCAATGTTCGCAACCGAACATGCCACCACCGATTCGCAAAAATCTGAATGTCCCAAGAGTTCCAACCCGTGTCCTGTGCATACCTCCACCCCTCCTCTTCGAGGATTTTCTCCACCTCTTCCAACAGGGAGATTCGCTCTTTCCCCTGTTCACTCCAGAAAGCCAGTTCCCTCGATCGCCAAAGAGGTAGGCTCGGTCCTGCATCCTTTTCCGGAGTTTGCACCACCGATTCGGGGGTTCGCTTCCCCTTGAGCCAAGTAAAGTAACGCGCCCAATCACGAACGAGAGGTTGTAGCAACGCCAGATAAAAAACCGTCAATCGAGCCAAGATAGTGTCATGTTGGGGTTCGATTCGAGCCACCACCATAAACGAAAGAGCCGGAATCAGGGTCGCCGCCAACATTAGAAGCGGAAGGATCCGAAGAGGCTCGATCTGAATCGAAACCAGAAAAACAAAGAGGGTCAGAGAATTCCACTCCAAACCCCCGACCAGCTGAGCCCAAGGTGAGGCCGGCTTGGGGTAAAGACACTGGAAGAATCCTGTCCCGAAAACCCCGTGATAAATGATCGGCCGGTGAAACACCCTCTCAAACCGAGGTAAACCATAAATGACCCCCTTCCATCGGGCGGATCCTTGGGGATCAAAATACTGCATATGCTTAAAACGAAGCATCGCCTCCGCTTCTCCATATCCTTTTTGCTGTCGAAAATAAGCCTGCATGGTGAAACGACGGTGATGCCACACCAGAGCACTCGGACTAAATCCGATCCGGTGGCCAGCCTGTAATAATCGCCAACAAAGATCCACATCATCGCCCGCCGTGCGAAACTCGCCGTCAAATCCACCCACTTCCTCCAACGCGGATCTCCAATAGGCCATATTGCAACCCGGAATGTGCTCCGCCTCAGTGTCGGTCAATAAAACGTGGGTAGGGGCTCCCGGGCAGGCAGCGACCGCTGCTGCTACAGAATTTTTTGCAGGCGGATTCAGGTTCGGGCCCCCGACCGCTGCGTAAGAGCTTCCTAAAAGCGTGGCGACGAGAAAATAGAGCCAATCGGAATCAGGCATACAGTCGGAGTCGGTATAGGCAATGATCTCCCCTGTCGCCGCTTGCATTCCCACATTCCGGGCAACAGAAAGACCACGATTGGGTTGAAGAATATTTTTTACCAACGGAAAATCGGCTGCGATCGATTGGGTATGATCTTTCGATCCGTCATCCACCAAAATCACCTCAAAGTCGGGATAGTTTACCTTTTGCAACGCCTCCAGACACCCCCGCAATGTCGCTCCCCCGTTGTAACTACAAACCACCACCGAAACCTTCGGGATCCGCGACAATGGGAACTTTTCCACCAAATGATCCCGCGGCCCCAAGGTCTGCGTCGACAGGTTCCGATAGACAAGTTTCGGTTGCCGATCCTTGCGAACTAAACCAAACGCCCAATCCTCGACATCGATCCCGTCCGTGAACCACTCGTCGGTCCAGGAAAAGAGAATCGTCCCCGCCAAGCCCCCCCGAAAAACCTCCCCCCAATGCAGCCCGAGCAAGTCCGACTGCTCCTCTTCACTGTGACGGATCGTATCCATTCCAAACTCGCCCAAAACAAGGGGTCGATCCTCCGCCAAATTCTGCAACCGGGACAGATAAGCCCTCAAATCCGGTCCCCGGTGCAGGTACACATTGTAGGAAAGAAAATCGGTCTCCTTGGGAAGCAGATATTCGGTGGGCGGAAAATTGGCATAGGCCGCTAAAGCTTCCGAATCCTCGTCTTTCACCAACCGAACCAGTGAATCGAGAAATCCCTCTACCCTTTGCGGTCCATACCATCTCACCAGATCCGGAGGAATTTCGTTATCCACGTAGTAGCCAAGAATTGCAGGATGCCCGGCCCCACCTCGTGCGGCTCGCCGAACCGAAGCTCGAATCTCCTTCCGCACCGATCGATCATTCAAAAAAAGAACCCGCCGTTCCCAAGGTACTGTCACCATCACCCTCAACCCATGCTCCGCCGCCAGATCGAGAAACCACTTTCCCGGAGGATGATAAATTCTGACCGTGTTAAAACCCGCCGCCGCAATCAGCCCAAAATCTCTTTTTACTTTTTCAGGATGACCCAGATGCTCTTCCCCTTCGCGGAAAGGTCCGTACGTCACCCCTTGGAGAAAATACTTCTCCTCTCCGGCAAAAAGAAATTTACCTCGGACCTGAATCCTCGGCCCACGTAATCCACTCGGTCGGTTCCGCACCTCCGGTTCCGAAGGCGCCGGCCACGAGGGAAACAGTGGGACAGGGGCGGAGCTCACTCCCGGATTTGGCCCCGACCAGCCACTCTATATTGATAAGAAGTCAACTCCTCCAACCCCATCGGTCCCCGGGCATGAATCTTGTCTGTGCTGATTCCAATCTCTGCACCAAAGCCAAACTCCCCGCCGTCCGTAAACCGGGTCGAGGCGTTCCAGTACACCGCCGCTGAATCCGCACCCCGTAGAAACTGCTCTGCGGCTTCTCGGTTCTCCGTCACGATCGCATCGGAGTGATGACTCCCGTACTGATCCAGATGCTCCAACGCCCCCTCGACTCCATCCACCACACGGATGGCCATCGTCAGATCCAAATACTCCGTCTTCCAGGCTTTCGGAGACTGGAGTGGATGACCTGATGCCTGAGATGCCGCTTCATCCCCAAAAAGTTTCACCCCACTCGCCTGTAAAGCCTTCACAAGACGGGGTAATATTTTTTCCGCCCCCACTCGGTCGACCAGCAAAGTTTCCGCGGCATTGCAAGTGCCTGGTCTCTGACATTTTGCATTCACCGTAATTTCCTCCGCCATCTTCGGATCAGCCGCCCGATGAATAAAGATATGACATACCCCGTCCGCGTGCTTGATCACCGGCACCCGAGCATGCTGGACCACCGTCGCGATCAAACCCGGCCCTCCCCGGGGAATCAGCAGATCAATCACCCCTTCGAACCCGCACATTTCCGCCACACTTTCCCGCGCCTCATCCTCAACGAGGGCAATCACCTCCGCCGGCAATCCCTTCTTTTTGGCCGCCGCCCCCAAAGCCTCCGCCAAAGCCCGATTGCTTTTTTTTGCCTCCCGCCCCCCTCGCAAAAGGGTCGCATTGCCCGCTTTCAGGCAAAGTACGGCACTATCCACCGTCACATTGGGGCGCGACTCATAAATGATTCCGATCAAACCGATTGGCACCCGAACCTTAGAAATCTCCAATCCGTTCGGACGGGTCCACTTCTTCATTACCTCACCCACCGGATCGGGAAGTTTCGCGACTTGCCGAACTCCCTCCACCATCTCCCGGAACCGCTTTTCCGCCAGCTCCAGCCGGTCGAGAAGTGCACCCGAGGTTCCTGCCGCCCTCGCTGCCACCACATCTTCCTGATTTGCCAGCCGGATCTCTTTTTCTCGCACGGTCAGCTCATCTGCCATCGCGAGCAGCAAGCTGTTCTTTTCCGCTGTGCTCAGCCGAGCCAGTTTTCGTGCAGCTCCTTTCGCCCGCTCTGCCAACTTCCGCAGGTCGCTCATCGAGCCACCCATGTCCCCGGTGGGGTTCGATCAACACACTTCCCCAAGACCTTGTCCATCCGACCATCCGCAATCACTACGCCGATTCCACGTGTCATCGCCAATCGAGCGGCCTCCAGTTTGGAAAGCATCCCCCCGACCGAACCAACACTTCCTGCGCCACCTGCACAAGCCAACACCGAAGCATCGATTTTCTTCACTCGTCGGATCAAAGTGCCCGTTCCGTCCGGTTGACTCATCAATCCCGGAGCATCCGTCAAAATCACCAGCCGATCTGCCCGGGCGAGGATCGCGACATGAGCAGAAAGCCGATCGTTGTCCCCAAATGCATTCAACAGCGCGATCTCTTCAAAAGAGAGGGCATCGTTTTCGTTAAAAATCGGAAGACACTTTTTCAGCCTCAACAAGGTCTGCAAGGTAGCCCTCGTATTTTCATAAATTCTACGACTATCCAGATCCCAGGAGGTTAAAAGAATCTGGGCAGCCAAAATCCGATGCGGTGCAAGAGCCGATCCATAAGCTTTCATCAAAAGCGGTTGTCCGATCGTGGCACAGGCCTGCATCTCCGGACGGGAGGTGGGTCTCTTACGCAACCCCAACGCCTGCATCCCTGCCCGAATCGCACCCGAACTCACGAGAATAACCTCATGTCCCTGACGCCGAAGCCCTGCGATCTCTTTCGCCCACTGCCGGATCCGCACCTCGGCCAGTCCCCCCGCACGAGCGGCAAGAAGACTACTCCCAATCTTGATCACCAGCCTCATCCTCGATCCTCCTTACGACTTTCGTCGATGCCAGACGTCCCGCAACTGCTGAAACAACCGGACGATTGAAAAAGCGCGTGCCACCCAACCCAGCGGAGCTACCCCCGATTTCTGTCCTCCCAAAAAAAGAGAAGCTACTCCTAAGACCGGTCCACCCCATTGACGCCCGATCTTCCAAACATGCTCCCCCTCATCCAGCCAGACCCCTAAGGAAGAAGCACCAGAACATGCCTTTTGAAAATCTAGAGTGGCTTGCGTCGAAGAAGCCTTACACGCCAGGCGGATTTCCCGCGCCCGCGTCAGCGCCGGGAGCTCAACCATTCCCGGTCCCTCTGAAATTCAGCCACCGTGTCGGCAAAAGGCATCCCTTCACCCAAAACCCTTTTTCGCATTCGCAAGAAGGCTCCCAAGGCTCCCAACCCATACAGCAGGGCTAACCCCACCAAGGCCAAAATTCGTGCCTGCGGGTCCGGCCAAACCGTCAGAACCACCGCCAAAGAAGCCACCAGCAAAGCCAGCGCCCCGAGTCCCAAAGCTACCGCCAACCAGAGGATCGCCTCCACCGCCCGCCATTTTTCTTCCTGCAACTCTGCAGCCAACAAACGGAGACGTTCTTCCACCACTTTGATGGAAGTCAGGGCCAGATCGCGTAGAGCAGAAATCATGGGAGATTATCGGCGGTTCAGAAGTGCCCCGATGAGCAATCCGGCCACGAGGGCAACCCCGACCGACTCATAAGGATGTTTTCGGATGACCCGATCCGCTTCCTTCATCCCCTCTTCTGCCGCTTCTTTCACGTCGTCAAAATCTTGGAACCTCTCCTTGGCCGCCTCAATCTTACGTATCAACTGCTGGCGTACCTCTTTCGCTTTTTCCCCCAACTCCCCAGCGGTGGATTCCAGCAACTCCTCCGCATGCGAGATCACCTCCTGTAAATGGTGCCGATCTTTTGTTGAGGTGGCCTTTGAACTACCTTTTTTTACCTTGGATTTAGCCATATCCGCATACTGCCGTACCCCCACGTTTGGGGCAAGTTTCCCGCCGACCACAGCCCTGGCCGTTAAATCCCCAAGTCCTTGGACGCCAGCCTCTTTTCCAAGAGGCCCCGAGCCTGATATCGAGCCCGTAAGCGGGGATCAAACCAGATCTCGGCAAACATTTGACCCAAGACGGTGAAAATTCCCAAAAGCGGCATCGCCAAAAGGAGTCCATATACCCCACCCAGCATCCCCCCTGAAAAAATCATCATGACAGTGATCAACGGATGCATTCGCAATGCGCGACCCACAGTCATGGGAGTATAAATAAATTCATCCAGTAAACGGACCCCTAAGAATAGCAAAACCACAGCCACCATCAGTCCACTCGAACTCGGAGCCTTCACCGCCACCGTCGCCACGGCCAGAATTCCCCCTAAACCTGAACCGATGTAAGGCACCCAGGCAAAAATCGCGCAGATCAATCCTAGAAACATCGCATCCCAAAAACCAAAGATTCCCGTGCCATGCCCCAAAAACCACAACCCCAAACCCAAACTCACGGTATCTAACATCGTCAGCCCAAACATTCCCCGAAAGTAAGCTCTCATCTGATTGTCCATCCGATCAAAGAGAAGAAGGGTTTTCTCAAAAAACGCATTCGGCACGGCACGAAGAACCAGCCGATGAAACGCGGTCCCGTCCCGCAAAAAGAAAAAAGTCAGAAAAGGCACAAGAAGAAGACTCGGCAACCAGTGCAAAAGAAAGAGAGCCACATCCGCAATGTACTCCTTGCCTGCTCCTGCCAGAAAAAGATTCATCTGCTCCTGAAAGCTGTTTGCCAAACCGGCTTTTTTCGCAAAAGAAAAACGCTCCTCCAAAGCGAGAAGATTATCCCGCAACACCCCTTGGAGCCGATCCCAATATGTCGGGATCTGATTCTGAAAATCCGCCAAAGAGTTCAGCATCGAGGGAAGAATCGTGACAGAAAAAATCAGGGTAAGAATCGTGGCCGCCCCGAGAAAGATTCCAAGGGCTTGCCCGGGAGTCACCCCTGCCAACTGCAGGCGCTGAAGAAGAGGTTGAACCAGATAGTAAAGCACCACCGCCAAAATCAGAGGGAAAGCCAACCAAGCCACCGCCTTCAGAAGTAGAATCGAACCCAAAGCTCCGGCAATAACCGCAATCCAAATGATTGGATGTTCGAGCGATCGCTCGTTCGAAAGTCCCGGCTTCACGTAGCAGAAGGCTCGCTCGACTGCCCCTCCGCGACCCGCCGCAAGCGAGATTCCAACACAAGAGCCACGCCCATCGCGATTTTATAGCCCAAACGTGGCCTGGCTTGTGCCAAGGCAACCAACTCAGGGCGAAACATCGCCAAGACCGTCGTATCCTCTTCGGCCACTACCGTTGCCATCCTCGGCCCGGCTCCCAACAAAGCCATTTCACCAAACGACTCACCCGCCTGAATCACACCCAAACTCTTTTTCGAAAGAACTCCTTTTCGATTGGCACGTAATTTTCCTCGGATCACCACATACATTCCCTCCCCATCCTCCCCCTCATCGAAAACAATCTCGCCGGCCAAAAAATGCCGCTCATGCAAATGGAGCTTCAAGGCTTCCAACTCCGCTCGATTACAATCCCGAAAGATGGCGACGCCGGAAACAATCTGCAGAAGGGGATCCATGGGGGGCGGACTGAACAGACTCAACAAATTCATGAAATTACTCTCCCCCCAAAGTCCACACATCTCCAGATAAAAACTCTACCTTTACACTTGGGATCAAGGCCAACTCTGCTTATTATTTTCGTTAATGGAGATTCAGGAAAAAAATGAAGATTCGATCACGATCCTCGTCGTAGCGGGGGAGATCGACCTTAATCAGTCCCCCACCCTCCGGACAACCCTTCGGGAGAAGGCCAAAGCAAAAACCCCCCGCCTTCTCTTGGACTTTGCCGCCGTTGCCTACGTCGACTCATCCGGCCTAGCGACTCTCATCGAATACTATCAAAGCTCCAAAGCCTACTCTGGAAAAATGGCGATCTGCTCCCTCGTGCCGCGCGTGCGCAGCTCTTTCGATCTCGTCCGCCTCAGCGAAGTCTTCTCGATCTTTCCGGATCAGGCCGAGGCACGGAAGGCTCTGGCCGGTGGTTCCGCTTGAAATTCTCATTCGAAAGCCTTCTTAACGCCGGTGGCTCCAGACTGACCTACGGCCTACTAAACCTGCGCATCCTCGGTTGGATCCTCTACGGCTTCACCCGCCCGGGGATTCTCGTTCCTTCTCAAATTCTCTCCCAAATCATCCGGATCGGGGTTCAAGCCATCCCGATGGCCAGCCTGGTCTCGCTGAGCGTCGGATTCATTCTCGCGATGCAAAGCTCGACCGAACTTGGAAAAATGGGAGCCGACAGCTTTATTCCCGACCTCGTCTCCCTCAGTCTGATGCGCGAACTAGGCCCACTCCTCGTGGCCATCATCGTTGTGGGGCGAAGCGGCTCCGCCGTGGCTGCGGAACTCGGGACCATGAAGGTCAATGAGGAGATTGAAGCGCTCCGAGTCATGGCGATCGATCCGATCCGCTACCTCGTCGTTCCCCGTTTTATTGCTCTGATGATCATGCTCCCCTGCATGACAGTCTTTGGAAATTGTATAGGACTCGTGGGCGGTTGGGCTGTCTGCACTCTGGAAATGGGCATGCCGAGTTCGTTTTACATCATGCGGGCTATGCAGCGACCAGAACTATGGGATCTCTTCTCCGGGCTCATTAAAACCGCCGTCTTTGCACACATTATCATCACCATTGCGTGCTATCAGGGGCTGAATGTAGAGGGAGGCGCGGAGGGAGTCGGCCGTGCCACTACGTCTGCTGTGGTCTACTCAATTTTATGGATCATCATTGCAGATACCATCCTCACTGGACTGTTTTACTTCATCCTATGAGCCCGACTTCAAAAAAAACGAATCCCTCGTCAGACGTGATCCTCGAAGTAAAGGATCTTGTTCAATCGTACAATGGTCGGGCCGTCCTCAATGGCCTGAACTTCAAAGTCCGGAAAGGCGAGACTTTTGTCATTATGGGAGGGAGCGGTTGCGGAAAAACCACCCTTCTGCGCATTCTCATCGGTGCCCAAAAACCAACCTCCGGATCAGTATACCTTTTCGGGGAGGATATCACGAAAGCATCCTCTCAGGAGCTGGACCGAATCCGTCTTCGGTTCGGCATGAACTTCCAATTCGGCGCCCTTTTTCAATCGATGACCGTCGGCGAGAACATTGCCCTCCCTCTCCAGGAACATAGTCAGGTCGATCCATCCCTCATTGAAATGATCGTAAAAATGAAGCTCGAACTTGTCGGACTCACCGGTTTTGAAAATTTCAAACCTTCTGAGCTCAGCGGTGGAATGCGAAAACGAGTCGGCCTCGCCCGCGCCCTCGCTCTCGATCCTGAACTTCTCTTTAGTGACGAACCCACCTCCGGACTCGACCCTGTGATGACCGCCGTGGTCGACCAGTTGACGCTCGACAGCACGCGCAAGATTGGTGTGACCGCCGTAGTCGTCAGCCACGATATGGCCAGCTGCTTTCGCATCGCCACCCATATGCTCATGCTGGGAAGCGGCCCCCGCCAAGGAGAGATTATCGCCGAGGGAACACCAGACGAGATCCGAGCCAACCCTGACCCCTTTCTCCAGCAATTCGTCCGCGGGGAGGCAGACGGCCCGATTGCTTTCCGACTTTCTCAAGATGATTACTTGAAACATCTCCTCCAAGAGGGCTGAATGGATAGCTTATCATTATGAAAAAAGTGCGTTCCGACTTCCTTATCGCTGCAGCAGTTATTCTCTGCAGCTTGGTCCTTTTGGGCGCCCTCTCCCTGGCGATCTCCGGGACCGATCTCAACCGCCCCAAAGCCCTATTGACCATCGATCTTCCGAGTGCAGTCGGACTCGATCGCCAAGCTCAGGTCCGCTACGCGGGCACAATTGCTGGCCGGATCCGCTCCCTCCGCCCACTGACCGATGAAGAGCGCACCAAGGAATCCCCGGGATGCTCGATTCGGGTCGTCGTCGAAATCCGACACCCTCTCCCGATTCTTCGCGTCGGAACAACTGCGACGGTGATTTCCGATACTGTCCTGGCTGAAAAATATCTCAATCTCGACCCGGCCCCAGTGATCAACCCTCCTCTTCCACCGGGTACGATTTTGTACGCCAAACACTCCGCCAATCTGGATGAAGTCATGGCCTCCGGCAAAGAACTGCTGGACGGCGTGAACGAGTTGCTGACAAAAAATGATTCCGCCATCAGTCAGGCCATCTTGGACCTCAAAAATGTTCTCGAGAACTTTAAGGTGGTCGCGACCTATGCCAAAACCTTCATGGGAACCGTTGCACGCAAGCCTTGGCGCCTCCTTTGGGGTGGCCCTGTTCCCCGCCTCCCATCCGAGGAAAGCATTCTCAAGACCGATAAAGTCGTTCCCGCACCGATCCCCAACGATTAACGGTGTCCCCGTGCCTGAGGCCTCCCCCGCCCCCGAATCCCTGATCGATATTGAGCTCGCACCGCCTCGGTTGCATGGCTTGCGCAATCTGGCGGAACGATGGGCCCTCTACTCAGGCTTCAACCACCTCGATGCCGGAAAAATTCTAAGTGGAGTCGATGAGGCACTCGCCAACATCCACCTACACTCCTATGGAAGTCGCCCCGGCCCTGTTCACCTGGAAATCCGGCTTTCCAAGGAAGAACTTATTTTTGAGATCTCAGATCATGGTAAAACTTTTGATCCGGAACACGGTGCAGGTCGTAAAGCCGGTGAAATGGGAATGGGAGGATGGGGAACCTTGATGATGCAAAACGGTTTTCAACGGATCGAACGCCGTAGAGTTGGGGACAAAAATATCCTGCTTCTCGCCTGTCACCTTCCCGTCCAGAAAGGAGAAAGATGAAACTTCACTTCTGGGGCACCCGCGGAAGCATCCCTACTCCATCCACTCCTGCCATCCCAACCCATGGTTTTGGCGGAGACACCACCTGCCTCAGCCTCGCTTGGGGGAAAGACAACCTTCTCGTCATCGATGCGGGTTCGGGCTTGCGCCAAGCCGGATTGAATTGGACGCAGGAAGGTCGCCGCTCTTTTACTTTTCTCTTCACTCACTCCCATTGGGACCACTTGCAGGGCTTTCCCTTTTTCACCCCTGCATTTCATGAAGGAATCGACATCACCATCTATTCCCCCCGCCTTCCTGGAGCCCACGCTGGAAACCTGATCGAACGATCCCTCCACGCCCAACAAAGCGAACCCTTTTTTCCTGCCGGATTTCCCCAGCTTCGCGCCCAGATCACATTCCATGAAATTCAGCCCGATCATGAGCTAAAATTGTCCTCCGGCTCGGATGCTCTCCTCATCCGGGCCGCTGCCCTCTCCCATCCTGGCGGTTGCCTCGCCTACAGAATCGATGGGATCACGACCGGAAAGAAACGTTCCTTTGTCTTTGCAACGGACCATGAGCCTCCCGCTTCCTCTTCAAACCCCCTCACTCAACTCGCGCAAGAAACCGATCTTCTCATCTCGGACGGACAGTACACTCCAGCTGAATACAAAAACAGGGTCGGTTGGGGCCATGGAACTCCCGAACTCTGCCTACGGGAAGCCGTCACCGCACACGCCCGTCGCCTCCTCATCACCCACTTTGATCCCACCCACTCCGACTCCGCCCTGAGCACCCTCGAAAAGGAGTTTCAAAAATCTGCCCACAGCTCGGGCATCCCCGTTGGCTTCGCCCGCCAAGGCCAAACAGTCGAGCTCTAGCGCTCCGCTCTAGGGAGCCACCGACGTGGCTAGATTCATCGTTGGCCGACTACTGAAAAATCTTCCCTCAGGATTGATCCAACCCTCTTTCCCGTTCTGACAACTCACCTCCGCCCAACCTTTGCTAAAACTTTTCACTCGCAAAAACTGAGGCTGAATTTTCCATTCCCCCCGGACATCGATGAAACCCCAAATCGAATCCACTCGTGCAGGAATCAAACCCTCACTCGAATCTCCTAACTCCATATAGGTAGGCTCCACCAGGAAATTGCCCCGACCATCGATCAACCCCCACTTACCACCCACACCAGCCGGTGCCATTCGATCTCCCACCGGCAAACTCATCTGAAACCCCGAGACTCCTGAGAAATAGTCGGTCTTATCGACTAGCCCAGGTTGCCCACCCAACTGGACCGCCGCTACCCCATCGCGGAAAGGTCGAACATCGGAAAAATAAGGACGTACCACCCACTCCCCTTTTCGGTCAATCAAACCCCAAAGTTTTCCCTCACGTGCAGGCGCCAATCCGCCACAAAAAGGCCCGATCCAATCATATCGTCCCCCACCCACCCGCTGAAACGTCTCGCCTATCAAATACCAGTTTCTTCCCTCCCGCACCCCCGCCCTTCCCTCAGTCAACGGCCACGCCCAATCCCACCTCGGTGGAACAAGAAATCCACCCGATCCATCCCCGTACCCAAACTTTTTCCCCACCCGCACGGGTTGCCCCATCTCTTGGGCCCAACTTCCGGAGACTAACCCCAGAAGTAAAAGTAAGAAAACCTTCACTAAGAAATTCTCCTCTTCCACTGTTACACCTGCCATCCCTTCCTCACGCAATCTCCTTAAATTCGGGAATAACCTGTGCGTAAGGTAGCCCCCCTTGTTCTCCCCCAAGATCTCTCTATTCTATTTTTTATGTCTCTGCCCGAATCTCGTGAAGAAAAGATCCAAGCGCGACGAATTCACTCCCCCATCTGGAGGGCCGTTCATGCCCTCGGCTCTCTTCACCTTGCCATGCTCCTTCTCATTACGCTCACGGGAGTTTGTGCCGTCGCGACCTTTCTTGAGTCTGGCTTTAGCTCCCGTGTCGCCCGTGCCTATGTCTACGGTTCCCCCTGGTTCAATCTTTGGCTGATTCTTCTCTGTCTCAACCTCATCTGCTCCGCCGCCACCCGCTGGCCTTGGCAACGCCATCACACAGGATTTGTCATCACCCACGCAGGGATCATTATTCTTTTGGGCGGTGCTCTCCTTGGCAGGGCACGCGGATTCGAAGGTTCCCTCGACCTCTCCCGTGGCGCTCCCCCAGCGACTCAAGTCCTCCTCGATCGCCCACGTCTTACTGTCGAAAGCCCGGCAACCGGACAGCTTTTCTCCACCCCCTTCGATCCTGAAGTCCGTACCCCACGCCCCGATCGCCCCCGCCTCCTTCCCCTGCCGGACTCCGATGTCCAACTCGTGATCGATGGTTACACCAGCCGCTCCATCGAAAAAACTGAACTCACTCCCGACCCCTCATCCCTCAATCCCGGTCTCACCTTGGAATTCACCGGCCCCTTCGGTTCCGAGCCCATCCGCCTTTCTCTAGTCCTCAACTCCGCTTCCGACTCCCACGCCGAACTCGGCCCTCAAGCTTCTGTCGAATTTGTTGCCACCCTCCCAAAATCCGGACGCCCATCCACCGCCCCCACTTTTCGCGAAACTCAGATGGTTTTGGCGAATGACCCCGCCCAGCCGATCCTCCACAACACCTCCGGTCAACCCAGCGGCTTCCGTTTCTTTCTCGGCTCACGCAAATCTGGGGATCCCCTCGAACTGGAAATTCTACGACCCGACGGATCTGGCGAAATTTATCGCCTGTCTGATCTTTTGAATCGCACTCTGGACGATTTTTCCGGAACAAAAATTCTTGTCGCCCGCTACTGGCCTAATCTCATCCTGAAGGACGGCCAGCCCACCAGTGAAGGAGACAGCCCGGACAACCCAGCCGTTCTGGTGATGCTTGAAGGATCCCTCCCTGACACCACCCCTTCCCGACTGACCCTTGCCCTTGGTCCAACCCCCGGCACTCTTTCCTTTCTCGGCGAGTCCTCCTCCCCAAAACCTGCGACTGGAATCGTTCGCGCCGGTGATACGTTTTCCCCGGGATGGAAAGGTTGGGCGGTCAAACTGGTCTCGCTAGAAAAAAATGCCCGTATCGAAACCGTCACTCTTCCGTCCGAAAAAGCCGACACCAGCCCAGGTCGACCAGCCCTCCATGCCCGTTTGCGCTCCCCCGATGGGACCTCCGGCCCCGCCCGCTGGATTGCTTCCGGCACATCTGCCGTTCTGACCTCCTCCAATGCAGCCTCCCGTATCGGCTTCGGCCTAGAACTTCAAACTCTTCCCTTCTCCATCCGTCTCGACTCCTTCGACGTCCCCCGCGATCCCGGCACCGACGAGCCCGCCAACTTCCGCGCCTCCGTCACGTTCGCCGATCCAAAAAAGAATCTCGAAGTTCCCGCCCAACTAGAAATGAATCAACCTGCCACCTTCCCCCCTGGACTCTTTCCCCAAGTCACCGGCCTCTCCTACAAGTTTTCCCAAGCCGGGTGGGACCCACAGAATCTCAACCGGACTACTCTCCAAGTCCTCCATGACCCTGGTTGGCTTCTCAAATGGACCGGCTCTCTTCTCATGGTCGCCGGCATCTTTTCCATGTTCTATCTTCGTCGGGATCCCCATTCTCAACCCGCCTCATGATCCGCCCTCTTTTTCTATTCTTCACCCTCGCCTTGAGCGGGTTGCCTGCCTTTTCCCAAGAACCCGCTCAGTTGGCAGAAAATGACTCCAAGTTTGACACTCTGGCCATTCAGCACCGAGGCCGGATCAAACCCTTTCTCTCTTTCGCACAGGAAATCACCACCTCGATCTGCGGTCGCTCCACCGTATCGATTCCTAAGATGGGTAAGATCGGTTGCCGCCAACTCACCCTTTCCATCTGGCTGAACCCGAAAGGCTGGGAAAATCAACCCATCCTCCTCGTCGAGGATCCCGCACTTCGACGCGAACTGAACCTTCAAGAAAACAGCCGCCTCTTCTCCCCTCGTCAATTATCCACTCTCCCCAAATTGGCTGAACTCACCCGCCAAGCCGAACTCTCTCGTTCCAGTGGCACCCAAGCTGAAACCCTTCCCCTTGCCGCCGCAGCCCAAACTGTTTCTCTCCGCATCCGCCTTTTTGCCTCTCTCGTTTCAGGCGATGCCTTTCGGGTGATTCCACCCCCCAGCGGATCCTCAGTGGATGCCCCTTGGTCTTTCCCTCGCGTCCCTTTTTCTCTCGACCAGCTCCTGGAACAGCAAAAAAGTGGAAATTTTTTCCGTCCGAAAATCCAACTCGAAGTGGCCTATCTCAAATTTCACCCCTTCCGCTGGGCCTGGGTCTCTTGGCTTGTTGCCGCTATTTTTCTTCTGATTGCAGGTCAGGATTCCAAACATCGTCTCGTCTCTTGGGGTCGTAATCTTGCCTATCTCGGTCTGCTTTTGCTTCTCGCCGGTTTTGCCGCCCGCATCTGGATCGCTGGGCGTCCTCCGGTCACCAACATGTATGAAAGCATCCTTTGGGTCGCATTCGGTGCCGCCCTCTTTGCCGTCATCTTTTCCAAACGACACCGCTGCACCATTTACCTTCTAGCCGCCTCTCCAGTGGTCATTCTTTCCTTGGTCGCATCCGACCTCCAACCCGCCGTCCTTGACCCCTCCCTCAATCCTCTTGTCCCCGTCCTGCGCAGCAATTTTTGGCTCACCATCCACGTTCTCACTATCACCCTCAGCTACGGCGCCTTCGCACTCGCAACCGGCCTAGCGCACTTTCTCATCATCCGCTCTTTCCGAACCCATTCCCTACCTTCAGCAGATGATTCTTGGGTCCTTCACCTTTATCGCTGCCTGCAAATCGGCGTTCTTCTTCTCGCTATCGGAGTCATCCTCGGCGGCGTCTGGGCCAACTACTCCTGGGGCCGTTTCTGGGACTGGGATCCCAAGGAAACTTGGGCTCTCATCGCCCTTCTTGCCTACGTCATTCTACTGCACGGACGGCTTGGCGGTTGGTGGGGCGGGTACGGCCTTGCTGTTGGCTCGATCGCCAGCTTTCTCACCATCCTTATGGCCTGGTACGGAGTCAACTTTGTCTTAGGCAAAGGTCTTCACAGTTACGGCTTTGGCAACGGGGGCCAACTCTATGTCGGACTCTTCGCCCTGCTCGAAATCGCCTTCCTCGCTTTTGCTCTCCTCCGCCGCCCTGTTACAGCTACTTCTTCTGCTCTAAAGCCGAACTAACCGCCTGCATAATCCCGCCCCCTCGCAAACCACTTGCCACAATCTTTCCGTCCGAGCCAATCAGCCAAATCGAAGGAATCCCACTCACTCCATATTTTTTTGTCACTTCATCCTTTCCCCAGTCTCCAAGAAATCCATCCACCCATTCGCAGCCGTTCTGCTTCGCATAAGCCTTGGGCTTTTCTGCCTCCTTGTCCAAAGAGAGACCGATCATCGCAAAATCCTCCCTCTTGCCGTATTTTTCGAAGACAGCCTTCAGATTAGGTGTTTCCCCTACACAGGGTCCACACCAGGTCGCCCAAAAGTCCAATAAAAC
>CAMDXQ010000017.1 GCA_945878585.1 Akkermansia muciniphila | reverse complement strand
TCCAGTTGGAGTTCTGACGGGGTCAGTGTGATCAATCTTGGGACTGTGACGGTTGGTGGAGAGGTTTTGGAGCGGAGGTCGGCGAGTGTGCCGATGGATGAGGCAAAAAGATTTCTTAGGTTGATGGTAGATCAAAGTCCGTAGGCGATTGGGTAGGGACGCGTACCCCTACGCGTCCCTGTTTTACACTTAACCATGTTCATCGAACTCACGGCATGGACGCGTAGGGGTACGCGTCCCTACCGGTGTTGAATTTCCGAATCGTGGGCATAGACGATTGGGGGCAACCGTCCCTACCGTCATTTGAGATGGAAATCCTGTTTCTTTTGGGGGCAGCGTTCATTGCTGGGTTCTTTGATTCGATCGTCGGCGGTGGTGGACTGATCCAGCTACCGGCCGTCTTGGTTTGTCTTCCGGGCCTTTCGATTCCCACCGCTTTCGGCACCAATAAGACGGCTGCCATTTTTGGAAACGGGGTGGCCATGTGGCACTATTCCCAGCAGGTAAAACTTCGCTGGAGTTCGCTCCTGCCGGCTACCGTAGCGGCTTTTGCCGCGGCTTACCTTGGGGCTTGGACTGTGCGTCTTCTTTCCCAAGTTCAGCCCGAAGTCCTTCGCGGGCTGGTATTGGTGCTCCTGATTGCGGTAGCCGCACACACCTATTTCAAAAAAAATCTGGGAGATTTACATCATCCCCGGTGGGCTCTGCATCACGAAAGAATGGCAGGTATTCTGCTGGGGTTGATTCTTGGGTTTTACGATGGTTTCTTTGGGCCGGGGACAGGGACCTTCCTGCTCTTCGCATTTGTGAGTCTATTCCGTTTCGATTTTCTTCATGCCAGTGCACATGCCAAGTTTGTCAATTTTGCCACCAACCTATCTCCGGTTCTTTACTTTGCCTGGAAGGGGGATGTGTTATGGCGTATCTCGATACCGATGGGACTTTGCAATCTGATGGGGGCTTATATCGGTAGCCGAATGGCGATTCGGAAGGGAAACCGATTCATCCGATGGGTTTTTTTGCTGATCTTGATTGGGCTGATCAGCCGCCTGGCTTGGGACTATGTAAGGTTGTGATCGATATTCATATGGACGCTACTGGGATTGAAACGCTAAAAAAGTTTTATCCCCTTATATTGATAAGCACTTACAACTACTAGAAGTGCCTATACAAACCCAAGTTTACTCAAGTGAACAAACCGACCCTATACTAAAAAATTATACATTCGGGTTTTTTGAAAAATCCAATCACTAGAGTAATTCTTACTGGTAGAAATCCAGTAGCGTACCCAGAAAAATAAATGTCGGGTGTGCGTTATTCTTCGCCCGACTCGAAATAATGCTCCGAACGCACTCGTGCCGAGGTTATGTTTTTTTGCGAAACCCCCTCGGGTAGGTCAGTAAGGGCGAATAGAACCCCTCCGCAAAATCTTACCAAATCGATTCCCTTTCTCTTGCTAAAACAAAGCGTCCCGCATCGTCTAAAGAATACCCGCCCACAATCGGGTATCGTTCGGTATCGTTATCGGTTTTATGAAAAGCAAACGACCCGTCTCCAATGTCGATCATCGTAAAACCCTTCTCCGCGCTCCGTTTGGCAAGTCCCGCTATTAAGATCGCATCGGTTATCTTTTGCGACGCGGTTTCAACCACTGTAAGAACCGCTTTTCGTACGGGTTGCAACGAAGCAAAAAAGGAGGGGCGGGTATTCACGCTTGATAAGGCAGGGATGCAAAAAACCCGCGAACCGCGTATAAATGGGACGCACCAAGAACTTCTCTCCCCAGTTGATCTTTGACCAAAAACCGCGCTCGAAGTTCGTTTTCGGGTTCGAGAGTCCAAAATCTTTTCAATGCCAATTCCTCTAGTCTCGAAATCGTTTCTTCATACATACGCGCTTTCTCGGATTGGTTATTCGCTAAAGTGGGGTTCGGTCGGTGCGTATCGGTTTCCATTACGCCCACTCCCGCAAAATCTCCCGCCAATTTCCGACCGGTCTGGGCGGGTCTTGTAAAGGTTCGGAGTAAATCTCAACCGCATTTCGTAGCTCGAGAATACGATTTTGAAGGGCGAGTATCTTTCCCGAGGGGATAAACTCGACCCCGTCCTCAAGTGCAATTTTCTTATCTCGTTGCTCAACCCGTTTTAGCTCGGTTTCCGCAACCTCGAGAGCGCGTTTGAAGACCCTCCGTATAACTACTTTTTGGGGGTCGAGTTTCCTGCTTAAGTGTTCGCTAAGTTTACCAATCGCAACATCCCTATGTTGATAGCCTGTTTGTACCGAACTAGGCATACAAGCGCATATCGTAAGTCGGTGCATCAAACCCTCATCTGTTGGGTTCTTGCCGAGTTGGTCGGCCAATTCACGAAGTCGATCAAGTCGTTGCATTGATGCAGGCCACTCTCGATCGATCGTCTCGATCGCTTTTCGTAGGTCAGCAGTACTTTTATCAAGCGATTCTAATTCGGCTCGATCGCTCGGGGTTAAGATTTCGCCCCTCTTAAATATATTAGTCCAACTCATTTTATTTAGATTCCTTTTCTATGCCGATACCAAGTCCCGAGGAGATGCGGTACTTCGGCATTTCGTTCGCATCAAAAGTGTTTGCCCCGACCGCGTCCTGGTCGTTTAGGGTTGGGTCTTTTTCCCTTTTACAGAGATGAGATTTCCCCGAGTACTCTGCATTATCATTTTCAATTATGGTCTGAAGGCAGTTCGCCCGAACCTCAAGTCGCACCCGTTCTGCCTCCACTTTATTCTTTAGTAGTCTTTCGACCCGTTGTGTATGGATTGTATCGAGCAGGGTCTCCGCGTTATCCAGTACCGACCGCTTAAAGAGGTAGGGAGCAGGGGATTTGTCGGTTAGTTCGGGTTTAAGTTTACCTTCCTGAACCCATCGAAGTATTGTATTTCGACTCGCTAAGCCCTTAAAACGAAGGGCGAGTGTTCGTACCGAATGTTTTTCAAAAGTATGTTGTTTCATATTCATTGAAAAAGTTGTCAACCGAACTTCTTTTCTATGGACGAACCCCGCACTTAAACGCGATCGCGGTAGGCACTAAACCTCTCATTTAGCACTCCGAGTAAAGAATCTTATCGGGTATGTCGTGTAACCAAGTTTGGTTGTGTTTCCACCTAATCGCTTCTTCCTCAAGCACACGAATGGTCGATACAATTTCCCGTAGCGCACCCGCCATAAGTCTAGCCGTAGGCATATCCCCAGCGATAAGCGCATCTTGCAATCTTCGAGAAATCATCTTCTCAGTTGCTCCCGCCCTCGCGCTCGCTTCCATCCATAGAATCCGACACGCTTGTGGCGGTTTCTTCATAGGTTTTACGCTCGGCAAGAGAGAAAAGGGTGCGGTATGAGCCTCAAGGGTGGGCAAGGCGGGTTGGGACTGGTCGGCCTCCCTTGCCCGTTTTAATCGCTTTTGTACGGCTCTCCGCGTGATTCCCAACGAAGTCGCCATAGTTTGTGTACCTTGCGGGTCTGTTGAAGCTCTGCCCATATACAGAAGGGGGTCTTGTCAGCGCAGTTCGCCGATAGATTTCGTCTCAAAGTTTGGGGGTGGCAATCTCGGAGACGATGGGAGTTGTTCTCACCGCATTGTTCCTACTCAAGGAGACTGCCTTCCTCCCCCTCGGGTTTAACCCTATCAATAATCCTATACTGCCAAGGGCGACCCGCGCTCCTTTTAGTTTCAATTAAACCCGCCCTATGCAGTTGGGTTCGAAGTCTTTTGATAACCTTTGTACCTATACCGAATGTCTCTCGTAATTCTAAAGGCAGGGTAACAAATGCCTTCGTTTTGCTCTTATCGAGCCTGTAACGATGCTTTAACAAAACATATACCAATGCACCCATCCCTCCCGAGGCTTGCACCCACTCCTTAAGCTCTCCGAAATAGATTAGTTCATTAAGGTAACGACCTTTCCTTTTATATTTATAAGAAAACATAAATAATAAATAAAAGACCTAGACTCTATCCGTTTGGGTTAGGGGGTATGACCTTTTGGGTATGAGTAAGTGGGTGTATCCGTATCTTTTCAAAACCTTATCAAATCCCCTAAGCATCTCCCCCGCGTCCTCATCGATGTATCGTTCGGGGTAACATATAACTTTTGCGCTGGATTTGAGAGGTTTACCAAATAGGGAGGCACTTACCTTTGTGATGATTTCTCGGGTCTTTTGTGTATCGGCATCAATCTTGTCCAGATCGGATTCAATGACGAATGCATCGTGAACTTGCGCGATCAATCGAATACGGGAATCAATCGCCTTTATTGTAACGGCTCGCATCAACTCCGCACCCCCAGCTTGCATAGGAAAGTTCTGGATAGTGTTCGGCTTTGTTTTGGGATGAATACGCATCCTCCAACCCAAAACCGACAAAAGGCACTTACGGAACAAACCCATTTCGGTAAGTTTTGAGATATACGACCAATACTTACGATAGACGCTTTTGTGAAAGTAGTGCAGGTCGGAGGCTTTTTGGTCGGATATGTTTAAGGCGAGTGCGGTTGAAGCGAAGCCCCGTCCGTACTGGACTCCTAGAACTACCTCCTTACACATTCTCCGCGTCTCGGGATGCGTTGCCTTAGTTGCGTTATTAGGAACAAGTGAAGCCCGTTTTGCGAAGTCCATATAAACATCGTCAGAGCAATAAGAACCCCACATCGCCTCATCTTTTGAAAGTAGGGAAGCGATACCAAACTCCTCCGCAACAACATCTATGTATGCGATCGCCCGACCCTCGGCCGGTTTTATAAGCGACCTCATCCACTTGGGTGCGCCAAATAGAAAACGACTTGTAGAGGGTTGATTTCGTCCCGTCTTGCTCTTGAAGGGTGCGGTATAGCAGTAGGCGCGGTCGTTATAGATTTGAATACTCGGCTCGCGTAGTGCCGAAAGTGTTTTGCCCAACTCACGGAGGTTCTCAATATCGGGAAACCTTTTGCCTAGAATCTTGAGCGTATTTTTATCCCTCCGTAACGAACCCCGAGGGGTGCGAGGCCAGCGTCGCTCTAAACGAAGAGCGAGTGCCGAAAACCTATCCTCCTTAAACACTCCGTCTTGATAAATCTTGTCCCTATCCATCGCTTCAATAAACGAGGAGCGTATTTCCTCGCGATTATTTTGGATGATGTTCCATAACTCGGTATCCACCGGTATTCCGCAACCTTCGACAATCCTTTGAGAATCTACAAAGCGTCCTCGGAGTAACGCTTGCTCTAGCTCCTTTTCAGTTTTCCAGCATCCCGCGCGAATCATCTTTTCAAATAGCCGTTTCGTCGTCGCTACATCTGCATAGCAGTAAGCGATCATCTCCTCGCGTTCAGCAGGCGAAAAGGGTGAGGGGTCGAGGGCGCGCTCTTGCAACCTCCCTTTATCTTTTTCAAACGGGTGAGAGATGCCGAAAACCCGTAACGCATCCAGTAATCCGCGTTTTGAAAACTGCTCCCCATCCAACCCCGCTACTTCACGGCAGTATTCCGCGTGAAGGCATAGGATGTTTGAGGGCATCGACCAACCCAAACGGGAACGACAACCCAACTCCGCACCCGAGGCATACGCAACCAGCAAATCTTTTGTACCGAGAGGTTGAGGGTCGGTTGTCGGTTGCCATACCTCCCACTTACCGCGCCCGACTAAGTCTCGAGCGCAGTAAGCGAGGATACGATCGGGACGGCTTGTCGGGTCGGTTGAGAACTCAAAATCCTCAAATACGACCCGATCAAACCGCCCGAATAATGCGGGTAAACTATCGTTCACCCTTACGCTTCTACTGCCTGCAACGACTCACCCATCATCGCGCGGATAACCGCATGATTGTGATTCGTTACGAAGCGTTCACCGATCGCCTTTTTGACTAGCTCGGTGTAGTTAAGGTCAGTCGGCCACCTCTCTTGAAGCGACTGATCTCGCGCCTTGATGATCTCGTAGCGAGACTCGGTCGAACTGGACTCAAACCGAACCCAGTCCTTTAAGCCGACCTTAAATATCTCTTCTCGAGAATCGAACCAGCTATTCGCCATAGTTCCTCGATTGATACTATGAGGCCATACTCGAATGTTTCCGTCTCGATCGATGGTAGGTACGAGTGAATACTTCTTTATTCCCTTACTATAATTACCCATCGATTTGACCAGGGGTTCGGCTATGACAAACCATTCTTTCGGTACTCCCGAAAGTTCCTTCCCCTCGATCATATATACTTTTAAGTATCCACTATCGGGAGGAGGCATCACTTTGAAGTAATGATTCTTTTTAGCCTTATCGAGTTTGATTTGTATGATTGCCACCCCCAAGTCCTCCGCGGTAAACGGGTCGTCTTGGGTTTCCCTGCATCGTGCAAACTCCGCATCGAGCGAGGTTTCCAGTAGGGAATCAACGCTCTCGACGGGGGTATTGGTTGGTTCGGTTTCTAATGTCTTTTTTTTGCTCATCGATGATGACCTCCCACAAAGTCGAGTAGTTCTTCGAGTGTTCCTCCCGAGCCACTTACCGCCAAGGTTTGAGGCCATACCAAAAAGCCCGAACTGTGACTTATGATGTAGTAAGAGTTATCGACTCGAGAGGTAAGTACCCTCTGCCCGTAACCTCTGACAATTCGTCGAACCCGTTGAAGTACCTTTTCGGGTGTTGAATTGTGTTTTTGAGTTGGAAGTAGGGTAAAGGTCTTTTTCATTTTTGAACCTCCTTCCTACCAGCAATCCACGACTCGACTTGATCGCGACTAACGATCTTATGTCGAATCGAGGCAACGGGAGATAATGCTCCGCGTTGAATTGCTCTCCGCACTGATACGGGATGAACTCCCGCAAGTTTCGCGATTTCACCTACGCGTAGTGTTTGTTTAATGTCCGTTGTATTTTGTGACCCCAACGAACTAGGGGTTATCTTTGCGTTCATAAGTGAGGGAATTTGCATTCCCACCCAACCTCGTAAACCCCAACCAACTGACAATTCCGCCCCTAAATTGGGGGTCTTAAATCTCTAAACCCTTCTCCCTCGAACCCTTTTCGATGTCTTTTTATATTTAAGATTTAACGGGTCTACACGATGGCAAAAATCTTCGAAGTGCATATTCTTGTATTCAAAGGTATCGGTGAAGTGGTCATAAAGTTCCCGTTTTGTAGGTGGGCGATTTTTCCTTTTTAGTAAGTATCCATAGGAATCTAAAATGTGTTTTGCCGATGAGTGATTGTCTCCGATGCCCTTGGATTTGAAATGCTCTACTGCCTCTGCAAAAAGGCGAAGGGTTCTAGAATCTGCCCGCCTTATGCACCCTAAAATAAAGACCCATAAATCTAGTTCGAGTTGTGTAGCAAACTTGTTTAGCGAATCTTCGTCGGGGAAGATTTCTGCATTGAAACATTTTGTCGGAGAAAAGTACATCCGAAGAGTATTGAAAACGGGCAACTCGGAGTATCGCCCACCTTCCGCAATTCTTTTCTTTTCGGTAAGTGTTTTTACTTTTTTGTAAAGATGAGACGCCCGACCCGAAACTCTTCCTGCCCTCATTGTTTAACCTTTATATTATCAAGAAGCCTTTTTGTCCTTTCCAGAATCAGGAGTTGCTCCTCGTAATAGCGCACTTTTCTTTTCGTAGAGTCGGGGTACGGATATCTTTCTACAAGTTCCTCGACGTACAGCTTCCATCTTTTCGTACTCCACTTATCCAAATCAGGTAAGAACGATAAAAGATAACCGATTAACACGCTTGCTCCTAAAAGTGTAACCATCGTAAGCCAGCCTTCGTATTCGCTTCGTCCAATAAACTGGAGTACGATCCAAAGTAATCCACCTACTCCCGCCAATATACTAGGGATAAATACGCAAGTTCGGATTATTCTTCCAAACTCTCTCTTTTTAACTCTTTTGAGATAATCGTGCTTTATCTCTTCGGGCGCCAAAGTCCAATTCACCAAGGCATCGTCATATGAATAGTCAAAAAACCTCATCGTTTGGGTTCTTTCAATCTCGCCATCTCCGAGACGACGAACTCGGGTTGAATGGAGTTGTAAACCTTTTGAACAAGTGCGCCCCCATCCCGATGCCCTTGATTTTGTGCGACTACAAAGGCGGGAATCTTGCTCATCATACATACCGAAATATGAACCCTACGAAGCGAGCGAAGGTCAAAGGCTTGTAGATTCAAAGCTCTACAAGCTGAGTAGAACGCTTCTCTCGGAGTGCGTACCTTAAATACTCGGTCGGTGGGTACGGGTTTGTTTTTCTTCTTTAACTTATTTAAGAAGGGGAGGACTAGGGCGTGTAAGGTATAAAGGTAATTCGTTTTTGTTTTCTTTCGGTAAACCCACATCTGATTCTTTTCAAAATCGATGTCTTGCCAAGTTAGAGCATTTATTTCCGCAGACCCCAACCCAGCACGACCCGAAAACTCGAGCCAATCCGCAGAGTCGAAGGATAGGTGGTCGAGTGCCTCACTTCTCACCCTCTCGACAATCTGTAAAAACTCACCCCAAGTCGGGGTTAATCGTTTTGGTTCTGGTCGCCTAACTTGTTTTAATCGTACGGGGTTGGTATTGATCGCCCCATCGAGTACCGCAAGTTCACATATCCCTTTTAATACCGACACGATTTGATTTCGCAAACTTACCGAGGGTGGTTCGTTTGTCGGTTGGCGTTTTTTATCCAGCTTGCGAAGTTCGGCGATGAACTTTTCGCAGTCCGAGGGTTTTATGACCCGCAGGGGTTGGAGTGACCCGCCGATAAAGGTTTCTTTAATGCGTCTTACCGCCTCCGCATCAAGTTTCTTTTGGGAAGGGGAGAGATTTTGCCGACCCGTGAGGTACTTGTCGCACGCAGTACCCAAGGTTAATCCTCGAAGGTCGGGGTTGAGTCGATCTTGCTCGGCTCGTACCTTTCGCATCTTTAATGACGCTTCTTTTAAGTCCTCGGTATCGAGACTGATTTTAATTTGATACCCACCACGCCAGTAATAAGCGTAATACGACCCCGTCCCTTTCGCCTTTTTCCCACTAGGTAAAATCTCAAAATATCGGTAAACGGACGGAGCAACGCGGAGAAACTTTGTTTTTTTCGTCTCGAGGGTTTCAGTCCCTTTCATCTAGGACGCACTCTAACGAACTCAATAGCACTATACAAATACTTTTTTCCTATACTAAATATCGCCGTAAAGTGTTGATAGATAGAGTAAAAAGATTGGACGCTACTGGGATTGAACCAGTGACCTCCTGCGTGTGAAGCAGGCGCTCTACCACTAAGCTAAGCGTCCGGTAGGGAGAAAATTATAATCCAGTGGCATGAATATGGCGAGTCTTGGAATTGCAAGCTGGTCATCGCAAAATCTTGAGGGAATCATTCTTGCATGGATGTTTTCCGTATTTGCTTTGTTCTTGTTGTTGCGCTGAATATTTCAGGATGTGATCGACCTCTTCGGGTCGAGGTTCCAGCGGGTGAAAAACCGGTTGGCATGGTTTGGATTCCCGGTGGCAAGTTCCTCATGGGTGGACCCACGGAAGAGGTGTGTCACCAAGTGCTTTCCGCTGCCGACCCGAAAAAGCCCTGCTGTAGCTTGTTGCAAGCCGGATTCACCGATTCTCAGCCTCCTCATGAAGTGGAGGTGGATGGGTTCTGGATGGATGAGACGGAAGTTACCAACGCGCAGTTTCGAGCGTTTGTTGAAGCAACTCATTACGTCACTGTGGCGGAGAGAAAACCTCGGCGTGAGGATTTTCCAGGGGCTGCAGATGAGCTTTTGGTCCCGGGTTCGGTATGTTTTCAGGCTCCCGATCGTCCTGTGCCATTGAGCGATTTCACTGCCTGGTGGAGATATGTTCCCGGAGCTTCTTGGAGACATCCTTTCGGACCGAAAAGCGATCTGACTGGGAAGGATGACTTTCCCGTGGTCCATATTGCGTATGAAGATGCAGAGGCTTACGCCAAATGGGCGGGAAAACGGCTGCCGACTGAGGCTGAATGGGAGCGGGCAGCAAGGGGAGGGAAGGAGGGGGAGACATATCCATGGGGAAATGAATTTCGTCCCAGCGGGAAATGGATGGCCAACACTTGGCAGGGAAGATTTCCCGATATGGACACCGGCGAGGATGGCTGGAAGGGGATTGCCCCCGTTCGGAAGTATCCGGCCAATCCCTACGGCTTATATGATTTGTCGGGAAACGTGTGGGAGTGGTGTTCCGATTGGTATCGGTCTGATACCTACTCGGAGGATGCGAAGCGAGGATGTGTCAGGAATCCAATGGGTCCCGAGGACAGTTTCGATTCAGAGGAACCGGGAGCGAAAAAACGGATCCACCGGGGTGGGTCGTTTCTCTGTTCGGACCAGTTCTGTGCCCGTTATATTTTGGGAACTCGAAGTAAGGGGGAGGTGAGCACGGGAACCTCCCACCTGGGATTTCGTTGCGTTAAAGCTCCTTAATTTTTAATACCGCCTCTGACCCCAGAATTAAAAAACAGCCCTGCAAAGTATTGACTAACAGCAATTTAGAATACCTCTGACCCCATATAAGGGGTTAATGATCAGTCATTTGCAGTGGTGATTTCGGTGACTTTCTCGATTTTGTTGTTTGGTCCAAGGAGAACTGCTTTGGCCCGATGGGTTTTGATCTGTTCGGAAGTCAGTTGAGCAAAAGCCATAATTGTGAGGAGATCCCCCTTTTTTCCGAGATGAGCCGTCGCCCCGTTTAGAACGATCGAGCCTTTACCTGCAGGGGCGGGGATCAGATAAGTTTCGAAGCGAGCCCCAGTGTTGATTACCCCTACGAGTATCTTTTCCCCCGCGTGCAAACCTGCGGCTTCCATCAGGTCAACGGATACTCCTAAGCTTCCCTCGTAATCAGGAGAGCCATCGGTCACCGTGGCGCGATGAATTTTGCCGCAAAGAAAAGTCCGAAGCATGTTTAGATCCTAGCAAAAGAAGGGAATCGATCGGAGAGGAAAAAAGTTTTAAGCCTTGCTTACCACGGGGGCAGCTTGAGGTTGGGCGGGGGGCAGGGTGGATACAGGGGGGTGGGGAACGACTTTCCAGAACTTTGCCGATGTGGTTTCCCACTGGGCGAGGATCTCCTTGGCTTTCTTGCTCTCGGTCGCTTCGAGGTGTTGGTAAATGATCGCTTGGAGGGATTTGGTGTCTTCCCCGCCTGAAAGCCTTTCCAGTCCAACCATCCCCGGATTGTGCCGTTTGGCAAAAGTTCCGTCCTCATCCAAGACATAGGCAATCCCGCCTGACATGCCCGCCCCGAAGTTTTTACCCGTTGGCCCCAGCACGACAACAGTACCGCGGGTCATGTATTCACAACCGTGATCGCCGACTCCCTCAATCACTGCGGTCGCACCACTATTACGAACGGCAAATCGCTCTCCGGCCTGTCCGTAGGCAAATAGCTTTCCACCGGTAGCGCCGTACAGGCAGGTATTTCCACAGATCGAGTTTTTGGATGGATCGAAAGTGACTCCCTTTGTCGGGATTAGGACAATCTCCCCTCCAGACATCGATTTTCCGACGTAGTCGTTGGCTTCGCCCTGGAGCGTGATTTTCACCCCGTTGACCAAGAAGGCTCCAAAGGATTGACCGCTGGAGCCTTCGAACTTGATTGTGATGCTGCCTTCGGCAAGGCCTTCGTCACCGTAGCGGTAGGCGATTTCTCCGCTGAGAGCTGCTCCAACCGAGCGGTGGGAGTTGTTTATCTTGTAGCTAAGTTTGGCTCTCCGTTTCTTCGAAAGGGCATCTTTGGCATCCTGAAGAATCCGAGCATCGATCGGTTGATCTTCCAACTTATCATTCCGCTCCCAGGTATGATGCCGGGGGGCGAGGGAATCGATGTCGGGCACGGCAAGTAGGGGTTGGAGGTTCACCATGGCGGCCTTCGGATGATTCTCCGGAACGAATGTTTCCAGAAGTTCAGGATGGCCGATGATTTCATCCAGTTTTCGGACACCGAGGGAGGCAAGAATCTGACGGACGTCTTGGGCTACCGCATTGAAGAAGTCGACCACCGCCTCTGGGGTTCCACGGAATTTAGCCCGGAACTTGTCATCCTGCGTGGCGACTCCGGTCGGGCAATTATTGAGGTGGCATTGCCGAACAAAAACGCAACCAAGGGCAATGAGGGCAGAGGTTCCGAAATTGAACTCTTCCGCACCGAGGAGGGAAGCAATGATAATATCCAGACCTGTTCGGATGCCACCGTCGGTCCGGAGAGTGATCCGGTTTCGCAGGCCGTTAAGGAGGAGAACCTGTTGGGTTTCCGCTACACCCAGTTCCCAGGGGCTTCCGGCGTATTTGATCGAGGAGAGGGGAGAGGCACCTGTGCCTCCGTCGTATCCAGCGATAAGAACGACGTCGGCATGAGCTTTCGCAACTCCAGCGGCGATGGTGCCTACACCCGCTTCCGCAACCAGTTTGACGCAAACCTTGGCACGAGGGTTCACCTGCTTGAGGTCGTAAATAAGCTGGGCGAGATCCTCGATGCTGTAGATATCGTGGTGCGGAGGTGGAGAGATAAGCATGACGCCCGGAGTGGATCGGCGGAGGGTGGCAATCAGGGGGGAGACTTTGTGCCCTGGTAGCTGCCCGCCTTCACCGGGCTTGGCCCCTTGTGCGATCTTGATCTCAAGCTCTGTGGCACTGGCGAGATATTCAGCGGTGACGCCGAAGCGGCCCGAGGCGACCTGTTTGATCCGGCTGTTCTTCGAGTCCCCGTTTTCCATTGTGGCGAAGCGGGCGCGATCTTCGCCACCTTCACCTGAATTCGATTTTCCACCGATCCTATTCATCGCAATGGCTAGGACTTCGTGTGCTTCCGGAGAAAGCGCACCTAGTGACATTCCAGCGGTGGTGAAGCGACGTCGGATATCTTCGATCGGTTCCACTTCTTCGATGGGAATCGCGGTACGGCCTTTTTTCAGTCGGAGCAGGTGTCGGATGGTTACCGGTGTGTTTTTGTTTAAGGCATCAACGTAGGTCTGGTACTGGGCGGGGGAGTTGCGTTGGTCTGCGCCTTTGAGGCCAACAAAGGCTTGGAGAGCTTGGATAACAGGCGGGGTAATCGAATGGACTTCTCCGTCGCGGCGCCAGCGATAGACGCCAGCATCGGGAAGTCGCTCGGTCGATGCGGCTGCGGCAGCATAGCCTTCGGTGTGGCGGCGGATGGTCTCCTCGGCAAGTTCAGGAAGTTCGATTCCGGCGACTTGGGAGGGTGTGTCGGTGAAGTGATTTTTGATGAGGGATGGTCCGATTCCGACCGCTTCGAAAAGTTGACTTCCGTGATAGCTGCTGAGCATACAGATCCCCATCTTCGACATAATTTTCAGAAGGCCCTTGTCCACGGCCTGGCAATAGGAAGAAACGATCTTGGAGGCATCCAGATCGGGAAGAGCGCCCTCGGCCTGCCAGCGGGCGGCCAGTTCCCAAACAAGGTAGGGCGATACGGCTGCAGCTCCGAAACTCAGAAGGCAGGCGAAGTGGTGGACATCGCGACAGTCGGCGGTGTCGGCAATGAGGGAGGCTCGCATGCGAAGGCCGGCTCGGATCAAGCCGTGATGTACGGAGGAAATGGCGAGGAGCATCGGCAGGGCGCAGAGGTCGGCTTGGGTTCCGCGATCCGACAGGCAAAGAATCGAGATACCTTCCCGGACCGCAGCGGCGGCCTCATCGGTGATTTCGCGTAGTCTTTTTTGGAAGGCTTCCGTTCCGCCGGAAACGGGAAATAGAACAGAGATGGTTTTGGATCGAAGACCCGGTTCCTTCCTTCCGAGAATAGCGGGGAGTTCGGTAGGGGAGATTACGGGGGAATCGAGGCGGAGCAGCCGAACATGGTCAGGCCCATCGGTTAGCCAGTTGGGGCGGGTTCCGAGATAGACAGTGGTGGACATGACCAGTTTCTCGCGGATCGGATCGATCGGTGGATTCGTGACTTGGGCGAAAAGCTGACGGAAGTATTGATAAAAAAGGCGAGGACGGCGGGAGAACACGGCGAGTGCGGCGTCATCCCCCATGGATCCAGTGGCTTCTTCCGCCTTTTGGATCATAGGAAGGAGAACGACCTTCAGTTCCTCATCGTTGTAGCCGAAGGAGAGAAGAGTGGACGTCAGGTTAGCAGGGACAGGGGGAAGTTGAGCAGGAGCGGGAGGAAGAGTTTGGAGACCATCCTTGACCCATTGGCCATACGGTTTTTCGGAGGCAGCAAAGTTTTTGATGTCGGTGTTTCGCAGAAGCTTCTTGTTCACTGTGTCGACGGCAATCATTTCGCCCGGGGCTAGTCGTCCTTTTTCGATGACCGACTTTTCCGGAATATCTCCTATTCCAACCTCAGATCCCATGAGGAAAAGGCCGTCCTTTGTGATTTTGTAGCGTGCGGGGCGCAGACCGTTGCGATCGAGACAGGCTGCCACGATTTTTCCGTCGCTGAAGGCGAGGGCGGCGGGGCCGTCCCAAGGTTCGTTCAGGCACTCGTGGTATTCGTAAAAAGCCCGGACTTCGGGAGAGAGTGTTTCTTCCGAACGGAAGGCAGAGGGAACGAGCATCAGCATGGCGTGAAGAGGTCCACGACCGGAGATTGAGAGAAGCTCGAACGCATTATCGAGGCTGGAGGAGTCACTTCCGCCCGGCTGAATGATCGGGTGCAGAAGAGGAAGATCGGCAGGGTCGAGGCCAGGATGAGATAGATCGGCTTCGCGGGCGTGGACCCAGTGGCGGTTTCCTCGGAGGGTGTTGATCTCCCCGTTGTGAGCGACCATTCGGAACGGATGGGCAAGGGGCCAAGTGGGAAAGGTGTTCGTACTGTAGCGTTGGTGAAAGACGGCCAAGGCGGTTTCGTAGGCAGGATCCTGGAGATCGAGGTAGAAACTTTTGAGTTGGGTGCCCGTAAGCATTCCCTTGTAGACGATGATACGTGCGCTGAAGGAGGGGATGTAGAAAGGGGGGGTCCGATCTGCAGCGCACCGATGTTCGATTTCGTTGCGGGCGAGGAAGAGGGTCATTTCGAAAGCATCGTCGGAAAGTTTTTTGGCGTCGGGTCGGGCAACGAGGAGTTGTTCGATGCGAGGTGCGGAAAGGGCGGCTTTTTCGCCAAGAATGCGGGGATTGACGGGGACGACGCGCCAGCCCAACGAGACGAGGCCACGGCGGGTGATGACTTCTTCGGCTATGCGGCGAATATGGGCTTGGGCGTATTTGTCTTGAGCCGGAAGGAAGAAGAAACCGACGCCGAGATCGCCATCTCCGTAGAGTTGGTGACCGAGTTTTTCAACTTCGCGGCGAAATAGTTTCGTGGGGATTTGGGTTAGAACTCCCGCTCCGTCACCTGATTTAGCATCTGCATCTAGGGCTCCACGGTGAGCGAGTTGGCAAACGCAACCCAAGGCACGTTCGAGAATCGCGCGGGTGCGGCGACCTTGGATGTCCGCAACGATGCCGACGCCACAGGCATCGTGCTCGTGGGAAGGATGATAGAGCCCCTGAGATCGGGGCATTGCGTGGTTGAGGGGGAACCGCGGCATGGAATTGATACAATACGGCACGACCGGATTGGCGCAAGAGTGGGAATCCTCTTGAGGGGTAAGGCTTTTCGGGGAATTGTGGAGTATGGCTCGTGTCCTTTCTGGTAAGAATCGAAAGATCCGTCGGGTCTTGGTCTGTCTGCGCCGTGGGAAACCCGGAGCGGTGGAGGTTGCGATGGTTTTGAATTCGATTTTTCGTCAGGCCGGGGTGAATGCGACATGGGTATCCGAAAGCGGGTTGGCGCGAGCTCGGCGGGGAAATATCGATGCGGTGGTCGTGGGTGGCGGAGATGGAACGATGCTACACGCGGCTCAGGCCACGATCGGATGGGGAATTCCGCTGTTGGGGATTAATCTTGGGTCACTGGGTTTTTTGACTTCGATCAAAGCGGGGGAGTTGAGAAGGGTTTTGCCGGAGATTCTCGGTGGGCGGTACGGGGTGAGTGTGCGGACGGTCCTTTCGGCCAAGTTATCCGGGTCGGATAAAGTATGGAGTGCTTTGAATGAGGTTTCCGTTTCGCCTGGAGCGGGGCAACTTATGGTGCGGGTACGTGTGAAGGTGGGGAAAGAGGTGTTGACCGAATATCACGCGGACGGATTGCTGGTGGCGAGTCCGACCGGTTCGACGGCGTACTCTCTCTCGGCAGGCGGTCCACTGGTCAGTCCACTCGCTAGGGCAATGGTACTCACTCCGGTTTGTGCGCATGCGATGGCACAGCGGCCGGTTGTGGTGGGGGAGCAGGAAGGGGTGGAATTATCTTTGAGCGAAGGTGAGCCGGGAGGAATTGTCCGTTTGGACGGCAAGAAGGTCGGGAATTTAAGTCGTGGAAAGTATTTGCGTGTAGCGGTGGGACGTCCGGTCGTTCGGTTCATGCATCCTGAGGGATTCGGATTTTATGGTTTGGCTCGGCAGAAATTAGGTTGGAGCGGGGCTGCGGGGGTGTCGCGATGAAGCTGCTGGAGCTGTTGCAACCTGGGCACATCTTGCTGGATTTGCCTGAGACAAAGCGGACCGCGGCGATTCACAGGGTGGCGGCTTTATTGGAGAAGGATGAGGGGGTGATTCAATTTCAAGGATTCTACGATGAGCTTTTGGCGAGGGAGCGGGTGGAAGCGACGACTTTGGGGAACGGGGTGGCTTTCCCTCATGCCCGCACGGATCATGTGAAGCGTTTGGTTTTGGCGGTAGGAAGGAGCACGGCGGGTGTGAACTTTGAAAACGGTGGGGAGAACATTCATTTTATCTTTGTCATTGGGACCCCTCGCCGGATGGTGACCGAGTATCTGGCTTTGGTTGGGGCGATGGCTCGAATTTTGAGGCAAGATGAAGTGAGGGGGAAGTTGATGGCGGCGAAAACTCCGGATGAATTTTTGGCTGCCTTGGCGGAGGATCCTGAAGCGGTGTGAAGGTTCGGTTACGTGATTTGGCGGAGCGGTTGGGGCTGTCGGTGATGGCGGTCTCCAAGGCCTTACGAGATGCCCCAGATATTGGCGCGGCCACAAAAGCGAAAGTTCATGCGGAAGCGCAGCGGCTTGGCTATTGGCCCAACGAAGCGGCCCGAAGTTTGCGGGTGAAACAGAGTGGATGGGTTGGATTCATTCTGCCCGATTTGGCATCGGAAGAGGGGGCTCTGATTTCGGGCGGATTGACCGAAGCGTCACAGGAGGCGGGAATCGCAATTTTACTGGGTCTTGCGAGAACCGGAAAAGAGGAGGCCGAGCAGGTTCGGGCGATGATTGGGCGTGGTGCGGAGGCAATCTTTCTACTGCCTAGAATCAGCACAGAACATCGATCTGCTGCTCTCGAGGTGGCCAATCGGTCGAACTGTCCGATGATTTTTTTAAAGCGGTATCCGGCGGACGTTGGGCTGGGGAGCGGGAAAGTGAGTTGGGTCGTTCGGGATATGAAAGGAGCGGCGGATATGGTTCTGGATCATCTTCACGATCTGGGTCACCGCAGGGTGGCTTATCTGGGGGGACATTCGGCAGCGAGGAGTCACGCCTTACACATGCAGTCTGTTTTGGAGGGGGTCGAAAAGCGGGGGATGGCTTTGGTCGGAGGAGCTCAGATGGTTGGATTGGAGCCTGAGGATGCAGAAAGGGAGCTGAAAAAGATTTTAGGGAAAAAGGATGGGCCGACTGCGGTGATTTGTGGGACCGATACTCTGGCCCAAGGAGTGTTTCGTGCGTGTTTCCGTGCTGGGGTGGAAATTCCCAAAGGAATGAGTGTCACCGGGGTGGGCGATGGGGAGTTGTCGCGGCATGGCATGGTGCCGCTGACGACGGTCCGCTTTCCTGGCTTAGGAAAGGTGGGCTTTGCTCTTTGGAAAAAGATGAGAGATGGAGTCGGCGGAATTCAGCCTGAGGTTGTGCAAGGAGAATTGGTCGTGAGAGAATCCACCGGAAAGGCGTAACCCATGAAACCAAGCGCAAACGATATACAGTTCATGAAGGAGGCAGAGGCGGAAGCGCGGAAGGGGCTTTCTGAGGGGGGAATCCCCATTGGTTCAATTTTGGTCCGTGGGGACAAGATCGTGGGACGCGGTCATAACCAGCGGGTACAAAAGGGGAGCGCAATTCTACATGGTGAGATGGATTGCCTGATGAACGCGGGAAGGCAGAGGAGTTATTTGGATACGGTCATCTATTCAACTCTTTGCCCCTGTTACATGTGTTCCGGGACGATCGTGCAGTTCAAAATTCCCCGAGTGGTGGTGGGGGAAGCGGTAAATTTCCCTGGAGCACCGGATTTTCTTCGGTCCCACGGGGTGGAGGTGGTGATCCTAGAGCAACCTGAGTTGATTCAGATGATGAGCGATTTTATTCGTGCCCAGCCAAAGCTTTGGAACGAAGACATTGCGGAGTGAGTTAAGGGGAAGAGTTTTGGGTCCGCTATTTTGAAAGGATGCGGATCGAGGGGAGGGAGCGGTATCGTTGATCAAGGTCGAGTCCGTAGCCGACGACAAATTCATTCTTAATTGTAAATCCGACCCAACGAGCCTGAACCGATCGGACCCGCCTTCTTTTTTTACTTAGGAGGACACAGATGGCCACGCTTCGCGCCCCCAGTTTTTTGGCGTGGGCACGGGTACGGTCGAGGGTTAAACCGGAATCGAGAATATCGTCGATGAGAAGGACGTCGCGACCCTTTAGATTTCCCCGGCAATGTTGTAATCCGCGGATTTTTCCCGTGGAACGGGTGCCCTGATAACTGGAAATGTTCCAGAACTCGACTTCAGTATCCGGATCGAGATGGCGGAGGAGGTCGACGACAAAAAAGACACTTCCTTTGAGCAGGGCGATGATGGTTAGGGGGCGTCGGTGGTAGGCTCGGCGAATCGATCCCGCCAAAGTACGGACACGACGACGGATCTGGGGAGCCGAGAGGTAGGGTTTCCCGGGAGGTCGGGTCACTGACCGGCAGCCGTGGGTGTCAGCTCTGCCAACTCTTGCGTGATTTTCGCGGTCAGGGGACCTGAGATTTTAAGATCGAGACCTTTTTGGAATGACTCACGGGCATTTTTTTCTTCTTCAAGTTGAGCGAAGCATAGGCCGGCATAGTAGTAGATCGCTTGAGAGGTGAGTGTGTCGAGGCATCCAGGGGTTTTGCCGAGTTGGTCGACGAGCTTGCGGAAGTCATCCCGAGCGATGCTTCGGCGGTTGAACATGGTGGGGAGATGATAATTATTGATGGCACGGATGAATCGAACGTTGGGATCATCAGGACGCATCGTGACCGCCCGATCCATACAATCCCGGCCAGCCATCAGATAGCGTAGTTTTCCTGGGCCGATAAAGGCGTCGCGGCTTGCGAGGGTGTAGGCGCTACCGAGGTAAACAAGGAGGATCCCATTGTCGGGTTGTTCTGAGGTGAGCTCTTCCAGCCAGGCAACGAGTCTGCGGGTGGCATCTTTATTTCCGGACTCCGCCAAGGAGTGCATCTCGTAGATCTGATTCAGAAGCGGGTGAGAATATGTGTCTGAAACTGGGGCGGAGGCTTGTGAAGTAAAAGCCATGGCCAGAAGGCAAAGAACCGAAGGAAAAATTGCTTTAATAAGTGTCACGAGCTCCTTGTCATACAGATAAGAACGGTTTTCCGAATATGCAAGGGGAAATTAGACATTAACACAAGCGGTTGTGTTTCAGTCCTTTGTCTTATTCAAGGTAATGGGGGGTTAATCGCTTCTTCGTCCTGCCAGCAAGGGAAGTAAATGCCAGAGAAGGTAGAGTAGAGAGGTTATGAAGGCAGCGACATAGGTCCAAGCAGCAGCGCGAAGGACGTTATCGACTGCTTTTGATTCGGTTCCCGGAGAGATAAACTTCATTTTGGGAAGAATCTGGAGGGCTCGGCGGGATGCATCGAATTCAACAGGGAGGGTAATCAGGTTGAAAAGCATGATGGTGCCCCATCCAGCGACCATGATGGTGAGGTAGGTTTGGGAGTGGAAGCCACCGAAGCCGGACAAGAGGCCAAACAAGGGAAGCCAAGTAACGATCTGACTCGCGAAGGTGGTTGCACCTACCGAGGCCATCCGCCACTGGAGGGGGGCATAGGCGATTTTGTGTTGGATGGCATGACCACACTCGTGTGCCGCGACCCCAAGGGCGGCGGCCGAGTGTCCGTGGAAATTTTGGGTGGATAGAACGAGACGGCGGTGCATTGGATCGTAATGGTCGCCGAGGATGCCGTCCTGTTCGACGATCTCTACATTCCGAATTCCGGCGGCATCCAAGATTCGTGCAGCGGCCTCAGCACCGGTAAATCCGGAGGAGGCGGGAATTTGGCTGGCCTTGGCGTAGGCAATCTTAACTTTGGCTGCGGCCCAAAGGGAAAGGGCCATTGTCCCAAGGAAGGTAAGCAGAAAAAGTCCGTTCATCGTTTTAGAATATTAAAGCCGAAGACGCCCATGCGCAAGGGGGGTACATCCTAGGATCCGTACCCTATCCCTCCTAGTGGGGGGGATTATTTGCAGAACTTCGCGATCCGACGGACACCTTCTTCAATCTGATCGATCGAGGTGGCGTAGGAAACACGAACGGTGGAGTCGTCTCCGAAGGCTTTGCCTGGAACCACAGCTACGCGTTCTTTTTCGAGAAGTTTTTCCGAGAACTCCGTCGAGTTCATTCCCGTACGGGAGATGTTCACGAGGATATAGAAAGCGCCTTGGGGTTTGACGAAGGAGAGCTTCGGGATCAGGCCGAGAAGATCACAGAAGCGACGACGGCGTTTGTCGTACTCTTTGACCATTTCCTGGACGCAATCCTGAGGGCCGCGGTAAGCGGCGAGGGCCCCTTTTTGGGCGAAAGAAGTGGGGTGGGAGGTGGAGTGGCTCTGGATCGAGTCGATCACTTTGGCCAATCCAGCAGGAGCTGCAACGTAACCCAACCGCCAGCCCGTCATGGCGTAGGGCTTGCTGAAGCCGTTTACCGTGAGAGTGAGGTTGTAAACTTCTTTGCTGAACGACGCGATGGAGGAGTGCTTCGCATCATCATAAACGAGCTTTTCGTAAATTTCGTCGGAAAGGATGTAAATCTCCTCTTCGAGGGCAACTTCGGCCAAAGCAGCGAGCTCATTCTCGGAATAAACCGAACCGGTGGGATTCCCGGGGGAGTTGATAATGACCATTTTGGTCATCGGGCTCATGTATTCCCGGAAAAGTTCGGGGGTGAGTTTGTAGCTATTTTCCGCCTTCGTCGGGACGATGACAGGTTCGCCGCCGGCGATCCGGACCATTTCTGGGTAGCTCAGCCAATAAGGGGCAGGGATGAGGACCTCATCGCCGGGATTGACCGTAGCGAGGATCGCATTGAAACAGGCGTGTTTTGCTCCGCAGGTCACGATGATCTGGGAGGCGTCGTAGGAAAGGTTGTTGTCAGCTTTCAGCTTTTCCGAAATGGCAGTCCGCAGTTCAGGGATGCCGGAAGAAGGGGTGTACTTGGTGAAGCCCGCATCGAGAGAGCCCATGGCAGCAGCTTTGATGTGTTCGGGGGTGTCGAAATCAGGTTCACCGGCTCCAAAACCGACTACATCGAGGCCTTCGGCCTTCATGCTTTTGGCGCGTGCATCGATCGCAAGAGTTGCGGATGGCGTGAGGAGTTGGGTGCGTTCAGCGGTATCGAGGGGCATGGGTTGGTATTCCTTTTTTTGGGTTATCGTTAGTTTGGAACGAAAACCTTAACGAAGCAGGAGGCAAAGTCGAACCTTTTATGGAAAAGGCGCCCGACTGGAGGCTGGGTTGGGGTTGAATTACCCGAGGCGGCGGAGGGCTTCGCGAACGAGATCTCCAGAGGGCAGGGAGGAATCGAGCCCTTGAAGGGCTTTTTGCGCTTCGGACGATTTGTAGCCGAGGGCGAGAAGGGCAAGGAGGGCATCTTGCGAGTTTCCTGACATTGGAGGATGAGCCGATCCGCGTTCGGAGGGGGTTCCGCCGGCGAGAGAATCGAGGGCGGGAAGTTTGTCGCGGAGTTCGAGGACGATTCGTTCGGCAGTTTTTTTCCCAAGACCCTTTAGTTTGGCGAGGGTCGAAGTATCTCCCGTAGCCACAGCATCCCGAACGGTTTGCGGGGTGCTTCCTGCGAGGATGGAGAGGGCGGTTTTGGGCCCAACACCGGAGACGTGATGAAGAAGGAGGCGAAAGAGATCCCGTTCGCCTGAGGAAAAGAAGCCGTAAAGGGTATGGGCGTCCTCTCGTACCACGAGATGGGTGAGGAGGCGGATTTTTTCCCCAATTTTTGGAAGGTGATCGAAGGTGGTGACGGGGATGAGAAGTTCATATCCGATTCCCTGGCAATTGATCACCGCACGGGTGGGCCAAGCTTCCGCAAGAGTTCCTTCAAGAAACGAGATCATCTTAGGAGATTGCCGGAATCATCCGGGAGGAAAAGGCTGCACGACGGAGGTGGGTGAGGCCGACGGCGAGGGCATCCGCCTCGTCCGGGGCGGGGTTGTGACGAAGCCCGAAGAGGGCACGGGTCATGAAGGCGACCTGCTCTTTTTTTGCGGCGCCTTTTCCGGTGGCAGATTTTTTCACGAGTTTGGGTGGATACTCGTGGATGGTGAGGCCACCTCGGGCGGCTGCGAGCAGGGCGACTCCGCGGGCGGCTCCGAGGATGACAGCGGTTCGGGTGTTTTGGACGTAGATGATGAGTTCGATGGCGAGGGCTTCGGGAGAGTGTTCGGAGATAAGGTCGGTGAGGCGGTCGTGAATTTCGATTAGACACTCCTGAGATGGACGGGAGGCTGGATTTTTGATGGTGCCGGAGGTGAGGACGAGAGGCTTTTCGGCCGTGCCTTCAAGGATGGCGTAACCGGTAGCCCGAAGGGAGGGGTCGAGAGCCAGGATTCGCACGGAAAAAGCGTGCCAAACGGGGTTCGATTGTCGAGGGAAGCCGATGAGCTTGGTTTGACCCCTAAAAAATGGGGGTTAAACTGGGCCTATGAGATGGATTTGGATCTTCTTGGCTTCGAGCGTGCCTTTTTTGGGGCTGGCTCTTGCCCAAACCAATGATCCGACCGCGGGGGGTGCGGTAAAGCCGGTCCCTGCGAAGAAGAGTCCTTTGGCCGATGCGCGGACGGTGAAATCAGGTGGAGCGGACAACGCGAAATCGGAAGATAAAGAGAAGGTGGAGAGTTCGGTTGCGAATCCGGAGGAAGAGCAGGCGAGAAGTAGAATTCAACCGGAGGATAATAGTCCAGACGTGGGAATGTTTGTGGTGATGGCAAACAAGGGTTGGGATTCAGTGAATCCGGCCAGCCCGAATAAACCTGTATATCAGCAGGTGATTCAGGAAAGAGGCACGGCACCTACGTACAGCAACAACATGATGGATTCTCCCGATGGCTCGAGTCGGCCCAATGATGGTTGGAAGTTGTTTGGCTGGACGTACTGATTCAAGAATCTCGCACTTATAATTCTTATTAAATAATTAAAAGTTGGTGAGGGACTCTTTTTGGGTTCAAACTTCCCCAATGCGGTGGTCTTTTTTTGCCTCCCTTGTTATCGGGTTTGCACAAACGACTGCGACTGGATTCGGCCAGGGAAATAGTGGGACTTTATTCATTTCCAATTCACCTGCGGCACATGAGTCACGCATCTCAGGAGACAATCAGAAAAGCGAAATTCGAATCCTTGAAATAGAATACTCGAGTCGTCGCAGTGATATTGCCATCAATGAAGACAAGATAAGGTCAAATATCAAAAGTAAAAAAGGGGAGGTATTTTCAATAAATATTGTAGATGAGGATATTAAACATCTTTATCAGACGGGAGATTTTCAGAATGTTCAGATTCATGCCTCCGAAATGCGGGGAGAAGATGGTGAGCGTGGAGTGTGTCTTGTGGTTTTGGTTGATCCTAAAGTTCGTGTGGCAGGAGTTGATGTTAAAAGAAAAAGGGAGGATGGAGGATTGGACGATCTTTTGGCATTAAAAAAAGACGATTTACTTAATCTTCAGGTTAATGAGGCAGACAGAAGCTCTGAAGCGGCTCCGCTCTCGAGAACTCCCAAACACCAAATTCAAAGGGTGACGCAGAGTGGTGATATCTTGAGCTCAGAAAAGTTGCATTGGGATGCAAGAAAGATGGAAAAACTATACAAAGAAAAAGGATATTATGAGGTGCGAATCGACGTTAATGAGGAGTACTTAAAAGATGGGATGGCAACGGTAACTTTCGAAATTCTTGAGGGCCCGCGAGGTTTCATTAAAAAAGTCAGATTTCTTGGTAATCATGAAGTCTCTGAGATGGACCTTCTAAAGGTGATACACTTAAAACCGAATGAGTTTACGGATATTGGTGTGCAATCCGATCGCTTTGACGAAATAACTCTCAAGGACGATACCGAACAAATAAAAAATCTGTTTCTGAATCGGGGGTTTCTTGATGTCAGTGTGCGCGCAAGTATTGATATTCGAAACCCAACTCAAAATGAGCCATCATCTAAATCTCAATCAATTTTAACTCCAAATACCAAAAATATTGATTTAATTCTATGCTATAGAATCGAGGAGGGGCAAAGGTACGGGGTCGCGAGAATATCGGTAAGTGGTAACTCGTTCTTTTCAGAAGCGGATATTCTAAAGGAGCTTAGGAATCATTCGAAGGAGGTTAAGATATTCGATCCAATTAGTCTTAAATTCATTCCTTCGGATGGGATTACGCGGGGTCGGGCATTCTCGGTGAATGGATTGCAGGCGTCGATCGAGACCTTACAAAACATGTACGGTCGGGCAGGTTTTCGGGAGGTGAGAGTGGAATGGAGTACTGAGCCGAGTGAAAAGAAAGGTGAACTTGATGTTCATTTTAAGATTTTGGAGGGAGAAAGGTTCTATGTGGACAAGGTTATTATCTGTGGAAATATTTTAACTAAAGATGAG
>CAMDXQ010000016.1 GCA_945878585.1 Akkermansia muciniphila | reverse complement strand
GCGAAGATCGAAATCTCCACCTAAAGCGTCAGTCAGACGGGGAGCCGAGAGGAGAGGAGTGTTTCCCTCGCAAAGGGTGATGATTTCAGCTTTTGGGGGCAGAGGGAGGCGATCCCGAAAGGCGTGAATAATTCCGTTCCAGCTCATGTCAGGTCCTCGACCCGCATGATCATTGCGGGCTGGCGGGTGTTCGGTAATTTCGCAATCAGGGCGACGGCTTTCTGGAGGGAAGATACGGAGGCAGATTCCAAGAGGAAGACAAGGGGAACGGAGCCTGCTCCATGGCCTTCAGGCTGGAGGACAGAAGAAATTCCGATCTTTTCCGAGCCAAAAATTCCCGCCACCTGAGCCAGAACGCCGGGACGATCCTCGACCTCTATGCGGACGTAGAAACGCCCAACCGAATCGTTGGGAGCTATCAGCCGTGCCTTCCGATCCACTTTTGGAAAGAGTGGGCCCGGAGATTTGTCTCGAACATTTTTAGCCGCTTCGGCCAGGTCGGCGAGAAGAGCGCTGGAGGTGGCGTCAGGTCCAGCTCCGCGACCTGTAAATTGCACAGGGCCGGAAAGATTTCCGATCAGGCCAACTGCGTTGAAAGCCCCATGGACAGAGGCTAAGGGGTGGAGGGCAGGGACTAGGGTGGGGGCGACGCGAACTTCGATCTGTTCGTTTCCAATGGGTCGAACCATTGCCAGAAGCTTGATGACGTATCCCAGCTGGCGAGCAAAGCTGACATCCTGGGCGGTGATTTTCCGGATCCCTTCGACGGGGATTTCAGAGAACTTCGGCAGAAAGCCGTATGCGAGAAGGCAGAGGATCGAGGCCTTATGAGCGGCATCGATGCCATCCACATCCAGACGGTCATCGGCCTCTGCGTAACCCAAGTCTTTGGCCTGTTGCAGGGCCGTGGCGAAATCAGAGCCTGCCTCTACCATTCGTGAGAGGATGTAGTTGGATGTGCCGTTGATGATACCGTGGAGGCCGAGAAGTTGATTTGCCACTAACCCTTCTCGGAGTGCCTTTAAGACGGGAATCCCGCCAGCGACGCTGGCTTCGAAATAAATGGGGGTGCCAGATTTTTGTGCCAAAGGGATCAGTTCCTGGCCTCTCTCGGCAAGCAGGGCTTTATTTGCGGTGACAAGGGGCTTGTGGGCTTTGAGGCAGGCTTCGGCGATTTGAAAAGCCTCATCCGTCCCGCCGACCAGTTCCAAGATGATTTGGACGGAAGGATCAGCTACGACTATTTTCCAGTCGGAGATAGGTTGCACGGGAAGAGAGGGGCGAGGTTTCGATGGGTCACGGACAGCGATTCCCCTAATCTCAAGTTGGATCCCTAGTCGTTCGGCGAGGAGTGGATTGGCGTGTGGAAGGTTCCGGATCAAACCGGATCCCACCGTTCCACAACCTATCAAACCAATCCCAATCTTGTTCATAGGATGATTTGAGCGTGTTTGGGGGGGGGATCGCAAGATCAACCCCACGATTGGGATAGAAAATAAAAAGTCACTCCCATGTCAGCACAAGATTGAGGCAGGGGGTCATGTGTGGGTAGGATCTGGAATGGTACGCGCTGGCATCGTGGGTCTCCCGAATGTAGGCAAAAGCACGCTTTTCAATGCGGTGACACGCACAAGGAAGGCGCAGGCGGCGAATTATCCCTTTTGCACGATTGAGCCCAACGTGGGGATGGTTACCGTTCCGGATTCGCGATTGGATTGGCTGGCCAAAATGTCGAGCAGCGAAAAGATTCTCCCTGCATCGATCGAACTGGTGGATATCGCGGGATTGGTCAAAGGCGCGAGTCAGGGGGAAGGGTTGGGAAACCAGTTTTTGACTCACATTCGGGAGGTGGATGCTATCATTCAGGTGGTCCGATGTTTTGAAGATGCGGACATTCATCACGTCGCGGGAACGGTGGATCCTTTGCGGGATATTGAGACCATCATTACGGAGTTGGTTTTGTCCGATCTGGCGACGGTCACAAAGCGTTTGGATAAACCCGGAAAAGCGGCCAAGCAGGGGGATGCACAGGCGAAAGCGGAACTTGCCCTTTTGGGGCGTTTGAAACCGCATCTGGATTCGGGGAAACCCGCGCTGACCCTCGAGATGACGGATGACGAGAAAAAGCTGATCCGGGGATTTTTTCTTCTGACTTCGAAGCCAACCCTTTTTGCCTGCAATGTGAAGGAGGAGGAGCTGGGGGCTTTGGGGAAAGGGGGTCGATCTGGGAAGACGGGAGAGCAGGTGCAGAAAGTGGAGGAGTACTGCCGGTCTCATCTTTCGAGCAAATCGGTGATTGTCAGTGCTCAGATCGAATCTGAGTTGGTGGATCTTCCTGAGCAGGAAGGCAGGGATTATTTGGCTAGTCTTGGGGTTGCCGAGTCGGGAGTCGGATCTCTAATTCGTGCCGCGCATGATCTTTTGGGGTTGCGAACGTACCTGACGACCGGACCCAAGGAGACGAGGGCTTGGACAATTCATGCCGGTGACAAAGCACCTCAGGCTGCCGGGGTGATTCACACTGATTTCGAGCGCGGGTTCATTGCGGCAGAAACAGTCGCGTTTGCCGATCTTCAGTCTGCTGGGACCATGCAGAAAGTGAAGGAAGCCGGAAAATTGCGCGTGGAAGGAAAAGAGTACGTCGTTGCGGACGGCGATGTGATGGATTTTCGGTTCAACGTTTAATGGGGCTAGTTGTGAAGAAGAACCTTCACCTGATTCGGCATCCCTTGGTCCAGCATAAGCTGACGATGATGCGTCGTAAGACAACAAGTGTTACGGAGTTTCGGGAGTTGGTAGGGGAAGTGGCCATGTTGATGGCGTATGAGGTGACCCAGGACCTGCCGTTAACTTGGACTAAGATTCGCACCCCGATGGGAGCGATGAAAGCGCCCGTGCTCCAAGGGGAAAAAATGGTTTTGGTTCCGATTCTTCGGGCAGGAATGGGGCTGCTCGATGGGATGCTGAGAATTTTTCCTTCGGCCCGGGTAGCTCATATCGGGATTTACCGGGATCATAAAACGCTGGAGCCGGTGGAGTACTATTTTAAAGCATCAAAAACATTGCGGGGTCGAGATCTGATCCTGCTGGATCCGATGTTGGCGACAGGGAATTCAGCAGTTGCCGCAACCGATCGTTTGAAGAGTGCGAAGCCCAGATCGATTCGATTCATGTGTCTGGTCGCCTCACCAGAAGGTGTGCGTTGCTATCAAAAACATCATCCTGATGTGCCGGTTTTCACGGCGGCAATCGATCAGAAGTTAAATTCCCGCGGGTACATCGTTCCCGGTCTTGGGGATGCCGGGGATAGAATCTTTGGTACGATCTAAGCGCCCCCGCTGGATGAGCGGAGAAGAACGACTCCTGCGATAATAAGGGCGAGACCCGCAATCTTGATCCAAGGATAGCTTTCCCCGAAAAAGACGATTCCAATGATTGCGATTAAGGCAGTCCCTGCACCCGACCAGATGGCGTAGACAGTGCCGACTTCCAATGTTTTCAAGCAGGTTGCCATCAGAGTGAAGGCGGCGAGGTAAAAAACGATCACTCCGAGAACAGGGATCGGGCGAGTCATTCCCTCAGAAAGTTTCAAACAAATGGTGCCACTGAGTTCGAGGGCAATCGAAACAGCGAGGAGCAACCAAGGGCTCATCCTCGAATCGTAGGACAGGGCAAATCCGAGGCAATCTGGTTTACTCGGTTTTTTGGGGTGATAAGATGAACTCTTATGGTGAACGGAGTTCTGAGGGTTTGGGTGCTTCTTCTGATTCCACTTCTGGGGAGTTGTGGAAAGGGGGATTGGCAGCTGAGCGAAGCCCGAAAAAACGTGGTCATGATCGAAGTGACGGCCCAAACGTGGGACTATCGTCTGCCGTGGAATCCTGGAACAGTGAGCTCGTCTCGGGGTGCCGGGTTTGTGATTGATGGGAATCGGATCTTAACGAACGCCCATGTGGTGAGTGGGGCGCGATATCTGACGGTTCAGAGGGAAGCGGATCCGAGGAAGTATCCTGCAAAAGTTCTTCACGTGGCCCATGATTGCGATTTGGCACTGGTGCAGGTTGAGGATTCGGAATTTCTCAAGGGCACTAGCGTTCTGCCGATTGGTGAAATACCGGAGTTGGAGTCGGTTGTATCGGTGTACGGATTTCCGATCGGCGGAGACCGCCTATCGGTAACCCGGGGAGTGGTAAGCCGGATTGATTACAATTCCTATACCCATTCGGGAAGAGAGTCCCACTTGGCGATTCAAATTGATGCGGCGATCAATCCCGGGAATAGCGGGGGTCCTGTCATGCAGGCGGACAGGGTCGTGGGGGTGGCATTTCAGGGGTTTCGTGGGGATGTGGCTCAGAATGTCGGGTACATGATTCCTACCCCAGTGATCCGGCGTTTTCTCAAAGACGTGGAAGATGGTCACTATGACCATTATGTGGACATCGCGATCCGCTGGATGCCGCTCGAGAATCCGGCCATGCGCCAATACTATCATCGTCCCAATGATGGATTGGGAGTGGTCGTCACCGACATCTTCTCGGAAGGTTCAGCCGATGGAGTGTTGCAGAAGGGAGATGTCCTTCTCTCGATCGACGGGCATTCGATTGAAAGTGATGGCTCGGTTCGTTTGGATGGTCAACCTGTCCAACTCGAGGAGATCGTGGAGCGGAAATTTGCCGGGGATACGGTGGATCTGGATGTCTGGAGGAATCAGGCGCTGGAGAAGCGCAAGATCACTCTCCGTCCTGCCGAGATGTTTTCGATGTATGAAAATCTTTATGAAGAGCCGCCCCGGTATGTTTTGTATGGAGGGTTGGTCTTTCAGCCTCTTACCGCGAATCTGATGGCGGTACTGGCGGGGGGCGCGGATTTGCGTTTGCGACAAAAGTACACCCTGTTTGGTCAGGATCAGATTTATCGGGAGACTCCAGAACCAGTCATCCTGTCATCCGTTTTACCGGATCGTTCGAATGTATATCTTGTAGGTCTTGCGGGTCAGGTGGTGCGTGAAATTAATGGTCGTAGAATTCGTACTTTAGCGGATGTTTTGCCTGCGTTGGGATCGGGTGGAGACAGGACCGTGATTCGTTTCGAGGGAGATCAACGACCTGCGGTTTTGAAGAAGGTAGAGGTGGATCAGGTGATGCCTAGGATTATGACCCAGTACGGAATTTCGGAGGCTCACCGTACCGATTTGGGTGGTCGCCGATTGGCAAAAGGTTCTTGGAAAAAGGAAGGGGAGGGAAAATGAGAAGGTTGTGGATTGGAATGTTTGTGTGGGTCTTCCTCGTCAGCCTAGGGATGGGGGAAGATGATTCCCGAGGCTCTTTGGTTAGGGTGAGGGCATCGATTCAGGCGTACGATCAGTTTCGGCCTTGGCAAAAGAAATCTCCGTTTGGTCTGAATGGAACGGGGGTTGTTCTCCCTGGAGGAAAGGTTCTAGCTACGGCGGCTCTGGTGGCAAACCGGACGGAAGTGGGTTTGGAGAAGCCGGGTTCAGCCGAAAAGTGTGCGGCAGAAGTGGAGGCGATTGATTATGAGGCGAATCTGGCTTTGTTACAGCCGACCGACCGCAACTTCCTGAAGGGCTTTTCCGGTGTTCTGCTTGGCCCAGCGTTGCGAGCGGGCGACAAAACTGAGGTATGGCAACTGGAGAGAAACGGGGAGATGTTGCGAAATCAGGCGGAAATTCTTTCCGCTGGAGTAGGGCGTTATCCATCGGATGAAGCAGGCTTTTTGGTTTACGGAGTTCGGGTTTCCCTGCCCAAGCGAGATGACAGCTACACCTTGCCGCTGATGAAGGATGGTCAGTTGGCGGGGATGATGATGGGGTACGACCGGGATTCGCAGGAAGGGACGGCGATTCCGGTTCCGATGATTGAGCATTTTTTGAAGGATGCAGCTGATGGGAAGTATGAGGGCTTTCCTACGCTGGGAGTTAGTTGGAGTCCTTTGAGGGATCCGAATTTGCGGGAAGAGGTTTTGGCGCCCAAAGCGGGAGGAGGCCTTTTGCTGACGCGGGTTAATCCGAGGGGAACTGCCGGGAAGGCTGGATTACGGGAGGGGGATGTATTGTTGAGCGTGGACGGATATAAATTGGATGAGGACGGAAATTATCGGGATCCATTATATGGACCGACTGCGGTCGGGAATCTGATCCGGACAAAGCCAACGGTCGGCTCACCCGCGCGCTTTCGAATCTCCCGAAATGGAAAAGAGATAGAGCTTAATGGTTCTTATGATCGGAAAGCACGGGATGAGGTGGCGATTCCTACACTGCAGTTCGATACTGCACCCAAGTATTTAGTGGTGGGGGGAATGGTGTTTCAGGAGCTTACCGGGACCTATCTGCAGGAGTGGGGAGACAAGTGGTCGGAGCGTGCACCGCAGAGGCTTGTGGAGCTCTTCACATTCCAGCAAGAGAAAAGACCGAATCCTGAGCGCAAAGTCGTTTTCCTAAGTCAGGTTCTGCCATCCCCGATCACATTGGGTTATCTCCAGCTCTCGGGTCTGGTGCTGGAAAAGCTGAATGGACGGGAGATTGTAAGCCTATCCGAGCTGGCAAAAGCGGTGGATGGGGTGAAATCAGGAGATCTTGTTTTTGAGTTTCGGGATGAACCGGGAAAACTAATTTTGCAGGCTCAGGACTTGCCTTCGGTTTCAGAAAAGATCGGTAAAGATTACGGACTTCCTGCCTTGCGACGGTTGTAGGCTGAGGCGGGGATAGGAGATGAGTCGTCTAAGCGGATGGGCGGTTTTTGATCTGGATGGAACGTTGGTAGATACATTAGGGGAGATTACCGAGGCGTTGAATCGGGTCCTTGCGAATCATCGCCGGAAGGGTTTATCTAAAGAAGAGGTGATGAGATTGGTGGGGCATGGACCAAATACCTTAATCGAGAGGGCATGGTCGAAAACGGGAAGAACAGCAGAGGTGGGCGAAGTTTCAGATTTGGCATACCAGTATTCACGGGAGTATGAGTGCAACTCTCCAGGAATGAGTCGACCTTATCGTGGAGTGAATGAGGGCTTGCAGAGGTTGGTTCAGTTGGGCTGGAAGTTGGGGGTATGCACAAACAAGCACGGGGTTGCCGCGAGGTCACTGATCCGAGAGCTAGGCTGGTCGGACTGGATTCGGGTGGTAGTGAGTGGAGATGAGGCATTTCGAAAGCCAGATCCAAGATCACTCAAGTTGGCCTTCCAACGGATGGGGGCTGGATTCGGTCGTCATCTCTTCGTTGGAGATAGCGAGGTGGATCTACAAACTGCGCAGAATGCTTCTGTGGAGGCCGTCTTTTTGCGTCACGGATATGGGGGGATGGGGAAATTCCGCAGTCGTTTCTTTCATGATGCGGTTGAGATGTTTCGTTGGGTAGCCCAGTCAGGGCCAATCCGAAAATATTAGGCGTGCAGACTTGCGGCAGGTGTCGACGAAAGGGATGATGCATCGTTGTGAAAAATGGGAATGAGTAACAAAGAAAAGCTGGGAGAGAAGTCGGGCGGATCTTTGCGTGCTTTGGCGATGACCGCAAATGAAATTCGGATTGAGCAGGCAGAACGGAGGCTTTATGCGATTCTTGATCGGCACACTCGTTTGATTGAGGGGCTGGCGAAAACAATGAAAGCAGATGACCTCGAGGAGGACATGCAGAAGAACTTAAAAGAGACTAATAGCATGTTGGACGACTGTTTTTGGCAGTTTTTAAGTCCTTTGGAACCGGGAGATAAGGTGGTCTCGGCCTATGATACACATATGGTGGAAGGTACGATTGTTTCGATCCAGAAGGAGTCCGCCCATCAGGAGTATGGTTCTGCCGTGGTTCAATTTCCCAATGAAGAACCAAAAACGGTTGATGTCTGTGAACTTGTCAAGGTTTGGGGTTCAGTTCTGCACACCGAGACGGCCGTTCCTGGGCAAAACTAGGATTTGGTTTTCGGTCGGAGGAGAGACGATCCTGTCATGGCCTCGGGTTTGGTAAGGCCGAGCATTTCCAGAAGGGTTGGTGCAACATCGGCAAGAATTCCGTCGGCCAGAGTGTAGGCATCAGAATTCGGAGCCACATACAGGCAGTGCACAAGATTGGTGGTGTGAGCGGTATGGGGGCTCCCGTTTTTTTCTAGCATCTGTTCGCAGTTGCCGTGATCCGCAGTGATCAATGCTTTTCCGCCCACCTTCTGTAAAGCTTCTAGGACTTGGCCGACTGCGTGATCGATCGTCTCCACGGCACGGATTCCGGCGGAAAGGACTCCCGTGTGGCCTACCATATCTGGGTTGGCAAAATTTAGGATTATCAAGTCATCGAGGCCCTTCTGGATCCGGTCCACCACCTTTTGCGCCAACTCGGGGGCGCTCATTTCCGGTTGCAGGTCGTAGGTTGCGACCTTGGGGGAGGGGACCATGACTCGTTCTTCTCGAGGGTTCGGAGTTTCTTTGCCGCCGTTAAAGAAGTAGGTGACGTGGGGATATTTCTCTGTCTCCGCGAGACGGGCCTGGGATTTTCCGTGTGCTGCGACGACCTCTCCGAGAAGATCGTTCATCGGGAGGGGGGTGAAGAGATGCTGGAATCCCATCTTCGCAAAATCACTCTCGTAAGGTGTCATCGTGAAGACTTTGACTTGTGGACGGGATTCTGAAGGGAATTCGGAAAACGTCGGGTCAGCCAAAGCCCGAACAATCTGACGCATGCGGTCAGCACGAAAGTTGAAGAAAAAGAGGACGTCTCCATTTCGAATCAGGGGAGCAGCACAACCAGCGAGGGAAATGGGAGGGATAAACTCGTCGGTTTTTCCGTCTGTATAAGCCTGTGAAATTGCTGAAGTTGCGGATTCCGCAGGAGAACCTTTTCCTTCGACAAAAAGATCTCGGGCGAGTTTCACTCGTTCCCAGCGGCGATCCCGATCCATGGCGTAATACCTTCCAATCATTGTGGCCAAGTGGGCTCCAGGGCAGGACTTTAATTCCTTCTCCAGTTGGGCGATCCACTGGCGTCCGGAAGTGGGGGAGCAGTCTCGGCCGTCTGTCATTGCATGAACGTAGATGTCGCGGTGTCCTGCTTGGGAGGCGATCTGGAGAAGTGCGATCAGGTGTTCGATGTTCGAGTGAACACCGCCATCGGATACGAGTCCTAAGAAGTGAAGCCGTTTACCATTGGATTCCTGGAGGCAAGTTTGAAGGGTGGAATTTTTCTGTAGGGACCCATCTGCAACAGCCAGGTTGATCCTAGTGAGTTCTTGGTAGACGATGCGACCGGCTCCAAGGTTGAGATGGCCGACTTCAGAATTCCCCATCTGGCCTTCGGGAAGGCCTACTTGGAGTCCGCTGGCCTGAAGTCTGGACATTGGATATTTTTGATACAGGCGGTCATGAACGGGAGTACGAGCGAGAAGGGTTGCGTCCCCCTGCTGTTCTGCGCCCGAGCGCCCTGCGGGATTGATTCCCCAGCCGTCTCGAATCATGAGGAGGACGGGTTTTTTCATTCCTGCTCATTCTACCTCAATTGGAGGCGGAATCGAGAGCCGTTGTTTGGAGAGATGGGAAAACTTTGGACGAAAAGGAGAAATCAAGAGATACTCTTTCCATGATCGAATCGTTCGTATTTAGCGAGGGTCGACCGGTCAGCCACAATTTGGAGATGGAAGCGCTGCGTCTGGCTCGGGCAGATAAGGGTTTGATTCTTTGGATTGATCTGACCAATCCGACTCCGGAAGAGACAAAATCGATTTTAGAGGTTCTTTTCGAGTTTCATCCCTTGGCGATCGAGGATTGTGTGACTTTGAGCGAATTGCCAAAAATCGAAGACTACGAAGATTATCTTTTTATGATTGTTCACAGCGTAGACATCACTTCAGAAAAGACACTCAAGATTTCCGAACTCAATCTCTTCATGGGGAAAGAGTTTCTGGTCACCTATCATCGCGAGGCAATTCCTGGAATTTCGGTTCTGAAAGACCGTCTCGTCAAAGGAACAGGACAACAGGCAAAGGGGGCGGATCGTCTCACTCACCAGATTTTGGATCATGTGGCTGATTCCTATTTACCTGTGGTCGAGGTGCTGACGGAGGATATGGAGCAGGTCGAGGAGAAGGCTCTGTCCGGAATGGGGAAGGAAGATCTTTCGAAAAGGATTTTGCGGGCGCGGCGCCGGCTTTCCAGTTTAAGGCAGGCCTTGCGTCCACAGAGGGAGGTGATTTCCCGTCTGGCTCGTGGGGAGTCGAAACTGATCCGGGCACCTATGTTGCCTTACTTTCGTGACGTTCAGGATGCTTTGACTCGGGTGGATGAAAGATTGCAAGGGTGCAATGATCGGATGATGGTTGCCTTTGACGTTTATACCAACCGCTCGGCGCACGAAGCGAATGAGGGGATCAAAGTGCTCACGGCATTGACGGCGGTGACGATTCCGCCTGTCGTGGTTGGATCATGGTACGGGATGAACTTTCGACATATGCCTGAGTTGGATCATCCGAGTGGGTATTTGACATTGATGGCGGTCACCGTGGCTTTGATGGTTGGAATGGGGCTTTGGTTGAAATTTAAGCGCTGGTTCTGACGAGAGGTGCGAGGAATGAAATCCTCTTTTTTGGAGCGTTTATTGGAGCGGGCCGATCGGGTGGGGCCGGAGGAGATTCAGTCGCAAATTGCGCGATTGGCGGAGGACAAAGATTTCTTGGAGACCATCTTTAATACTCTTCAAGAAGGAGTCGCCGTGGTGGATGGAGAAGGGAAAATTACTTATCGGAATCGTGCAGCTGGGAGATTTCTGGGCCTACCTGAGACGGGAGAGTTAGGTACGTGGACATTGGGACGGAGTTTACGCGGGTTCGACTGGAAACAGCTTCTGCGTGAAAATCGCTCCTCTTCCGGAACGATTGAGGTGAGTTACCCCGAATCGAGGATTCTAAATTACTACTTTGTGCCTTTGGAAAAGACCCGACGTGCGGGTGGGCTCCATGCGGCGATATTTCAAGACGTGACGAGGGAGCGAGCGGAAACGAAGAGTGCGGTGGAGGCAGGACGTGTGGAGGCGCTGACCTTGCTAGCGGCTGGTGTCGCTCATGAGTTGGGAAATCCTCTCAATAGCCTTCATCTTCATCTTCAGATCATGACTAAAGATTTATCCGTTCTGCCCGAGACCATTGGGGAACGGATCCGGGAGTCGATCCGCGTATGTCAGCAGGAGATTCGACGATTGGATGGTTTGATTACGCAGTTCCTACGTGCGATCCGACCCCACCCACTCCAAAAAACAGTGGAAGACCCTGTTATCGTCCTAGAGGAAGCTCTCCTGCCTCTGGAAGTGGAGTTGAAGGATCGAGGGATTCTATTGGAAAAGAAGCTTAGTGCTTCCCCTCAGCGGGTTCCGATGGATCGGGAGCAGATGAAGCAGGCAATCTACAACATCGTGCGTAACGCAATGCAGGCTGCAGGAGAGCAGGGTTTAATTTCCATCCAGATGCAGGGAGAGAGTGACTTTTGGGTATTTGAATGTCGGGATAGCGGACCTGGAATTTCTCCTGAACATCTCCCTCATCTAGGGAGTGCGTTTTTCACAACCCGAGAAGATGGCACAGGTTTGGGGTTGATGATTGTCCAGCGGATCGCACGAGAGCATGGGGGGTCAGTCCAGATCACAAGTCGTGAGGGGAAAGGAACATCTGTGAAGTTGCAAATTCCTTTACAGGAAAAGAGGGTTCATCTTTTAGCGGAAACGGCAACCACAGGAGAAGAGGGTTTGATGAAATGAAGCCTAAATTACTAGTGGTGGATGACGAAAAGAATACTCGGGACGCGTTGCGGAGAGCATTGGAAGATTCTTTCGAAGTTTTTGTTTCGATGAATGTTGAGACGACACGGAATCTCCTCAAATCGGAATCCATGGATGTGGTTTTGACCGATCTGCGTTTGGGAAACGAAAGCGGTTTGGATGTTCTGAGGTTGTGCCAAAAACAGTCCCCTCCGTCTCCATGCGTCGTAATGACCGCTTACGGATCGGTGGAGAGTGCTGTTGAGGCGATGAGGCAGGGTGCCTATGACTACCTAACCAAGCCTTTAGATTTGGATCGGGCTCAACTTCTCTTGCGGAGAGCAGTTCAAACGGTGAAGGTAGAGAAAGAAAATGTTCAGCTCCGGGCTCAATTGGATCGTTCCTTTGGGCTGGATCGGATTCTTGGAAAGTCGCGGGCAATGGAGAAAGTCCTGGATCAGGTGCGTCAGGTGGCGGACTCCAAGGCGAGCGTTCTTCTGGAGGGGGAGAGTGGAACGGGGAAGGAATTGGTGGCTCGGGCATTGCATGGTCTAAGTTCGCGAAGGAGGGGTCCTTTTGTTGCAGTCCATTGTGCCGCTCTTTCCCCGCAACTGCTCGAAAGTGAACTGTTTGGACATGAGAAGGGAAGTTTTACTGGGGCGACCGAGCGAAGAGTGGGCCGTTTTGAGCAAGCCAACGGTGGAACGATCTTTATGGACGAGATTGGAGAGATTGATGCTGCGACTCAGGTAAAGCTTTTGCGTGTTTTAGGAGAGCGCACCTTAGAGCGTGTCGGTGGAAATCAATTGATTGATGTCGATGTTCGGTTGGTGGCTGCTACGCACCGCAGTTTGGAGCGCTTGGTGCAGGAGGGGAAATTTCGCGAGGATCTCTATTTTCGAATCCGAGTGGTTCAAATTCATTTACCTCCTTTGCGGGAACGTCCCGAAGACATTCCTCTTTTGGCTGAGTCATTTCGTCAGGAGTATGGTCGTGAAAATGGGAAAGAGGGGGTCTCCTTTTCACAGGCGAGCATGAGTTTGTTGATGCAGTATCGTTGGCCAGGAAATGTGAGGGAACTGAGGACGGCGGTCGAGCATGGCGTGGTATTGGCGAGGGGGAATCTCATCGAACCGGGCGATTTGCCTGCGACGCTTCGTGGGGGGGGTGGATTGAGGACTTCTCCCAAAGAGGATCTTCCATTGAGGTTGGATGAGATGAAGCGGAGTGCGATTGACGCAGCCTTGGAGAAATCCGGGCAAAATATTTCGCAAGCGGCCAAGGCACTTGGGATCAGTCGTCGCACTCTCCACCGGAAGCTGGCTGATCGCTCTAAGAAGGGTAATGTGAAGAAATGAGTTCCTTACAAGATTTGGTTTTCAATCTGGAAGAGGGGCCTCTGCGAAACATTTTGGTAAAAGTGGCTTTGGTTCTCCTGACCTTGGGGTTGGTTGCTTGGATAGGATTCAGTCAGTTTAACGGTCTAAGAACTCCTGAGGCTATGGATTTGGCTCAACAAGCCAGGCAAATTGCTACTGGGCATGGATTAACCACGCAATTGATTCGCCCCTTAGCGTTGTGGCAGGTGCGTGCCAAATTTGGCAATAATGCCCCTTCAGTAAGTGAGTTTCCGGAAACACTGAGCCCTCCCCTTTATCCTGCGATTCTGGCCGTGGTCTTTAAGCTGGGAGATGTTTCGAAATTCGCCCCACTGGCTGTTCCGCCAGATGCCATTAAAAGCATGCGGGTGTATCCGCCTGATTATCTGGTTCTAGGCCTCAACCTTCTTTGCGTTGGTTTAGCTACTTTGGCCGTTTATTTATGGGGATCGGGTCAATTTGATGTTGGCACTGGCTTTTTAGCGTCTGTATTTTTTCTGGGTAGTACGGCTCTTTGGACTCAGGCCATATCAGGTGGGTCAGTTTGTTTGCTGATACTTCTCTATGCATGGGCTGGATACTTTTTTTACTTGGGTCTGAATGGGGAGGAGGACTTGGAGGGGAGGGCGACTCTTGGGGGGGGGTGGTTTGGGTTGGCAGGTTTTACCATCGGACTTACCCCTTTGGTTCAGATGATTCATATTTGGCCTGCGTTGGTCCTAGTTGGCTTGGGGATGGTTCTTTTTCAAAAAGGCAGGATATGGTTGCTTTTGGGTTTTGGTATCCCTGTTTTCATTTTTCTGGGGTGGCTCGGTTGGCTATGGACAACGACACGTAACCCGATTGGGATTAATTGGGCGTACCTTATTTCCGAATCTGCACGCTATCCTGGAGATCTGGTTTGGCGGACGTATTCGTTCGATATTGAAAAAACAAATGTTTGGCAAAGGATTATGGGGTCGGTCGTTCGGGGATCTGCTTTTCTAATTTCGCAGGGACCTATTCTTTGTGGAGCTTCGGTAGCCGGAACTTTGGCTATTTTGAGTGCTTTGCATAATTTTCGAAGGCCTTCGGCGGCAACGGCCAAACTCCTTTGGTTGGGAGGAGCAGGGGCCCTGCTTTTGGCGACTGCCTTTATTGTCAGGGATGAGACTAGTAAATTGACGCCAGTCCCGTTAGTTCTTCTGCCTCTGGCCTCAGTCTACGGTGCGGCTGCTCTTTTCATTTTTATAGATCGTTGGAACTTGCAGATCGATCTTCTTGCAAAAATCTTTGTCGTCCTCGTCGCCCTAATAGCGAGTGCGCCTATTTTCAGTTTCGTAGTGCAGTCGAGCGCACCTCCTTTTCCTTATCCACCTACGTACCCTCCGATCTTTTTGTTTATGCGTTCATGGTTTGAGCCGAAAGAGTTTCAAGCGAGCGACTTGCCGGCAGCAGAGGCATGGTATTCAAATCAACCGACTTTATGGGTACCTGCTACGAGGGATGAGCTGATCAAGATTCATGATAGGGTTACGCCTATCTTCAGCATTCTTTTCACTCCTGCCAGTTCCGATGTGAGGATGTATAGTCAGATGATGGCGGAGAATTCCGAGTGGAGTTCTTGGGCTGACGTCATTCGTAGGCAAAAGGCTCCTGACCTGCCCCAATCGTTTGTTACCTCACTTCCTCCGAATAATGAGTACCTGCTTCTTTCACTACAAAAGAGGTGGAACTAGTTGTAAGGGAATTATCTGAATTTAATCTTTTTTGCTATTTACAAGTTATTGGTAAGAATTTCGAATAACTACACCAGCTAAAGTGTGTTTTTATTGAAAAAAGCCAACAAAACACAAGATTTAGTGGATGTCGTCAGTTGTGTCACGTGTACCAATGCGTCTACTATTGTTGTGGGCAACAGTATTTCCCCCGTTGGGGATTTCCTTTGCTCAGATTGAGGGCTCGGCTGGTCAGCAGGGTCCTAAGCCTTTCACTGCAACAGTGGCGATCCGAGAGGGGTACGATAGCAATCCGTTGACCCAGTCTTATCAAAGTTCAAATGATGTGAATTCCTCGACGTATTCGAGTGTGAATCCATCGCTTGGATATAACTACACAGGACTGCAGGCAGATCTTTCCGCGAGATACGATTTTCAAGGAATCTACTTTCCAAGTCTAAATTCGTCTGTCGACATTCAATACAACCAGACTTTCACAGGTCAATATACGTACGCTTTTGATCCGCGTTTTAGCATCACGGTCGCAGACAATTTTAATTTTTTTGAACAACCTATTGCTACCCAGTTCGCTGCTGGCTTAGCACCTGTAACCAACACTCAAGGCAATATAATTAATCTGGGGACGATCAAGGCGGACTACCGTGTTACAGACCGACTTTCTATGGTGACGCGCTGGAACAACCAAGTTGTGAATGCTGACGGCCCTGCTAGCTATAACAACACTGATGGAATTCAGTCGGGAAGTGCTGCTGCTTCGAACTATATGAATAATGGTGCCTTCCAGCAGTTCCGTCTTGATTTCACCCCCGAGACAGTCGGGACATTCTCGATCGACTATCAGTTATTTGACTATCAGAGCGATCAAAACTTCCGTGACAATCAGCAGGTCGCCTTTTCCTTGGGTGCAGATCACACTTTTTTGCCGACCCTTTTCTTTTCGGGTCGGGCAGGAATTCAGTTGAACGATAACTTTGGTACAAATGATAATCCGCAAAACGTTGGTCCTGGCGGTCTGAATAGTGGGGAGCAGGAGATCGGTGTGTATCCGTTCGTTTCGCTTAGTTCGACCTGGAATTATGGCCAGCAAAACTCTTTGTCTGCTGGATTTTCGATTCAGATCCAGCAATCTACTCAGCAGACATCTTCCGATTCGGAATCCTACAACCTTAATTTAAGCTCGGACCATGCCTTTACAGAAAAACTCAAGCTAGTGCAGACCCTCAATATTCAGTTGGCTCTTTACACTCCTCAATATGATAAAGAACAAAGCCTTGCGATTTATGGGGGTTATCAAGGCAGTGGCCAGCAAACGGTAGCCAGTTATAATTGTAAGCTGTCCTACGCCTTTTACCCGTACCTTTCTGCTGAATTGGGTTATACTTTTAGTACCTTCCAGTCCTATTTTGATGAAAATAACTCCAATGGAGGGAGTTATAATCGGAATATTGTTTATATCGGGGTCCGGGGCACCTACTGATTGCGAAACTTTCAGAAGGGAAGTAATCTAAAGGGGTGAGCGATAGTAACGCCCCAGCACAAACTTACGGATATGCGGCATCAGCGGCCAATGCAGGTGAGGCTACGTTCCATGTCAACGACTTGTGGAGGGTCATTAAGAATCGCTGGCCTACCTCGGTCACGATTTTAATTCTGGTGATGGCGACTGGATTTGTGGTCACAAAACTCCAACCAAAGATCTACGAGTCATCCGCCGTATTGCGGGTCGAAAAGGAGAATCGCGATTTGCAAGTTTTCCAAGCCTCTTATGAAGCTTTCGACCCGGTTTTCTTTCAAACCGAGTTCGAACTGATTCAGAGCAAAAAGGTTCTTTATCCCGTTATCACGAAACTCGGGGTCGCTAACCGATTATGTAAAGCAATGGAATTGCCTGAGGGCTCGATCAGCGATGATCAAGCCTTTATGATCTTTCGAAAAAGCTACTTGGAGGTCAGGCCATTCCGAAATACCAAGCTCATCGAGGTGGTATGCCAAAGCACGAATCCAGAAGAGGCGGCGCTCTATGCCAACTCGATCACGGATGCCTATGAGGAGTTTCGCAGGAGCGAAATCACCGGAAGAAGTGACTCTGGTCTGAAAGTCTTGGATGGGGAAGTTCAGAAGCAAAAGAAGCTTGTGAGCGAAGCGGCCGCCAAAGTCGAGACCCTACGGCGAGATTTGAAGATTGATGAACTTCCTGGGGCGAGTGCGCAGGTTCAGTCCACCACTTTGTCCGATATGGAAATTCAGAGAAAAGAGACAGCGCTGAGCGAGCTGCGCTCCGACATGATTTCTCGCAAGGTACGTCTTGAGAAGGTTGCGGACTTGACGATCGAGCAGCTGGAATCAACTTTGCCGGCTCTTCAGCTAGAGGATGCAACCACCGCATCAACGAAGCAGCAGTATTTGCAGGCCCTCCAGGTCGTTGCCTCTATGCAAAAACAGGGATATGGGAAAAAGCATCCCGAGATGCAAGCAGCTATCCGGGCGGTTGCGGAGCGAAGAGATCAGCTGAATAAGCTTGTGAGTGGAATCCGTCGGGCCCTCTCGATTGATCTCAGCGTTGCTCAGGCGCGGGTCGAGAGCTTGGAGAAAGAGGTGAATGAGCTTCGTTCCCAGTTGCGTGCTGACCGGAGTGATCGTTTGGCGCCCTATAACGAGGCTCGCAGGGATTTCGAAACCCAGAGCCAGCTTTTGGAGGTTCTGATGTCCCGATACCGCCAGCAGTCGGTTGAGTCGCGGATTGAAACAAGACCCGTTCAGGTGGTCAATCGAGCTGAGCCAGGTGTCCGACCGGTCAAACCAAATCTTAAATTAAATCTGGGGTTGAGCATGGTCGTGGGACTGGTGCTCGGCTTGAGCTTGGCGTTCTTCATTGAGTATTTGGATACCAGCATCAAAACGATGGACGATGTGGAGAGGTATCTGGGAATCAGCGTTTTGGCCGTCATTCCAAAAGGGGCAAAGTTTCTTTCCCTCGACGATCCGAACTCACGTTTTGCGGAGGGTTATCGAATTCTCTGTGCCAAGTTGAATCTGACTGGAGCTCGATCTTCTGCTCGCTCTATTACGGTTCTCAGTGGAGGTCCTGGGGAGGGTAAGTCGACAACTACATTCAATCTTGGATGGGTTTGTGCGCAGAGTGGCATGAAGGTGCTGATGATTGACGGCGACATCCGCAGGCCAAATCTTCATAACGCTCTTCAGATCGAAAACACTTTGGGTCTTGGAGAGTACCTGGCTGGACAAGCTTCTTTGGACGAGCTGATCCAGTCCACATCGATACCGAACATGGAGGTTTTAACGGCAGGAAATCTGGGGCCTGAAGATTTGGGGGGATTCAGTCGGTCAAGAATTGCATCCCTTTTGGAAATTTGTCGTCCGAATTACGATGTGATTCTGATCGATTCGCCACCGGTTCTTGGCATCAGTGACGCCTCGGTTATCAGTCAGGAAGTGGATGTTACTCTGCTTTTGATCCAGCACCGTCGTTATCCTAGAAATGTATCCCAGAGAGCGAAACGCGTTATTGAGGATGTGGGAGGCAAGCTTTTTGGCGTCATTCTCAATAACGTGAATATCAAGACAGACGATAACTATTACTACTACGCAGGCTATTCGACCCAGTATGGGTATAAAAAACGAACACCAAGGGCCGGATCTTCGCGTCGAGCCGACGCTCAGCGCATTCCGGCAGTTCCAGAAGATCACTCTGCCACTGTGACTAATGAAGTTGCGGAAGAACCTGCGCCACGCTCTGAATTTACTCCTAAGGTAACCTTCGTGCGTCCTCCGCAAGGGCAGGACCGGTTTTGATGTCTCTGATTCGCTCTTTCCTTGCTCTGACCCTTTTTCTGGGTGGAGCTCATTGCATATTTTCGCAATCAATTAATGTAGGAACAACATCCGAAGCGATATTGAATACGAATCAAGTTGTATTAGGGAATGGATCTGGGACTCCTATTCCCGTTCCTCCAGTAGATCCTATGGCGGGTCAAAAGGGAGTCGCCACACCTGCCCCGAGCATAGACACAAGTGACCTGCTTCGCGGAGGGGATACCTTAATCATTCGCCTGACAGGTGTGCCTACTCAGGACCAGGGAATCTTCGAAGTGAAGATCGATGAAAGTGGAAAGATCTCGATGCCCCATATCGGCAGTTTAATGGCGGCAAACACGACGACGGTGGAACTCAAAAAGCTGATTGAATCTACCTATCTGAAAGAGGAGATCTTTACCAACCCGAACGTTACGGTGGATTTGAAAGAGCAGCGTTTCGTCGACGTAACGGGCGAGGTTCGAATGCCCCAGAGAGTTCCCTATACTAAAGATTTGACCGCACTTGGAGCTGTGGCGGCTTGCGGTGGTTTCACCGATTTTGCAAACCGAAGGCGTGTCCGTTTAACGCAAGGGGGAGTGACTCAGGAGTTTAATGCAAAAGAAATTCAGGCAGATCAAGGTCGTGATATTCGGCTTAAGCCAAATGATAAGATTCAGGTGGATCGGAGCATTTTCTGAGCCGGAGAATCGGCCTTTTTGGAGGAAGTTTTGACCCCTTTCATCTTGGGCACTTTCTGATCGCTCGAACGGCTATGGAAAAGTTCTGTTTGGATGAGGTTATCTGTCTGCCTTGTGCCCAATCGCCCTTAAAGAACAACCAGCCAATCGCATCTACCCTTGAGCGGCTGAGGTGGCTTAAGAAGGGTTTGGCAGGGGAGAGATGGGCGAAGGTTTCATCATTAGAAATCGCACGTGCAGGGACATCCTACTCTGTAGACACGGCCTCGTATTGGCGTAAAAAAACCCCCAATGCCAAGCTATTCTGGATTATGGGTTCAGATCAGTGGAAAGTTTTGCCCCAATGGAAGGAATTTAAAAAACTTGCCCGATGGGTTCACTTTCTCGTGTTTCCTAGGCCAGTCCCACCAAAAAAACGGAGCGGAATTAGAATGAGCCCGCTTCCAGTCCGGTTTGATGTTTCGTCTACCCAGATCCGCCATCGATTGAAGCAAGGTCTATCGATTCGCGGAATGGTTCTTCCACAGATTGAGAAGCTTGTTCAAGAAAGTCGATCCTACCGATGAATCTAGAAGGATTAGAGCTGGCCAAGCTTTGTCGTGAGCTAGCCTCCAATAAGAAGGCTCAAGATCCTGTTGTGCTGGATTTACGCAAGGTCGGAGGACCTGCGGATTTCTTTCTTATCGTTTCTGCTGAGAATGAGCCACAGCTCAAAGCGATTGCCGGGGAGATTGAGCGTGGGGCTGAAGAGGCTGGGAGAAAAGTATTTCGCGCCTCCGGTCAGGCGGCCAGCCAGTGGATGATCTTGGACTACGGAGATGTCCTTGTTCATATCATGCACTCGGCTCGCAGAAACTTCTACCGACTCGAAAACTTATGGGGGGATGCGGAAAAGATACTGAGTTAAGACGGGTTGCCCTACGGGGGCAGTTTACATTTCTTCCAAGGTGGGAATTCCTAAGAGTCCAAGGCCTTCTCGAAGAATATCCCCGGTCAGGCCTACCAAGGTGAGGCGGGATTTTTGAAGGGCAGGGGAAGAAGCCTGCAAGACAGGGCATGCCTCGAAGAATCGATGAAACATCCCTGCCGTCTCAAAAAGATATCCGCAAAGATGGTGGGGTTTTCGATCGGAAGCAGCCAAATCGACTACCTCGCCAAAACGAAGAAGCTGACGGGAGAGTTCTTCTTCAGCCGACTCTCCGAGAACTATGGGATGGTCTGGAGAGGCGGGAATGCCAGCTTTTCGAAGAATGGACCGTGAGCGAACGTAGGCGTTGAGAATATAAGGGGCCGTGTTTCCATCGAACGCGAGGAGTTTCTCCCAAGTGAAGACATAGTCGAGGTTTCGACCCGGCATTTGGTCGGCATACTTCAAGCTGGCAATTCCCAGAAGCTCAGCTTTTGCATTAAGAACTTCACCGGATAAGTCGGGACGTTTTTCCTGAAGGATCTTTTTCGCGCGTTCCTTTGCCTCATCCAGTAGGTCGCCCAACTTGATGGGTGTTCCGTCACGGCTTTTGAGGGGTTTCCGATCCGGACCGAGGATGGTGCCAAACCAGACGTGTTCTAGCGCAACATGCTGATTCCACTTTTGGGCGGTATCGAACAGCCAGCGGAAATGTAACTGTTGTCTTCCATCCGTCACATAAATGATTCGGTTTGCATGAAGATCCCTGACGCGAGAGCGGAGAGCGGCAAGGTCTGTGGTTCCGTAGAGAAAGGCACCGTCTGATTTTCTGATTAAAAAGGGTTCTTCTGAGATGTTGGTATTATGAACGACAACGGCCCCTTGACTGATTTCAGCAATCTTGAGGCGTAATAGCTCTTCCACCAGTCCAGGCAGTTCGTCATGGTAGGCGCTTTCTCCTTTTTCCAGATCAAAGGTGACCCCCAGTCGGCGATAAATCTCGTGAAAATGCTCGGCTGAACGATGGCAGAAGTGTTGCCAGTCTTTCATTCTTTCCGTTTCACCTGTTTGGAGGGCGGCAAGTTCAGCTCTCGCTTCATCCATTTTCTTTGGATCCGATTCCGCTTGTTCATGTCCCTTTTTGTAAAACTCTTCCAGTTGTTGAATGGAGCGGTTCGGATCAAGAGCTGGGCGACCTGCCTGACGGTAGGCGAGAAGAAGTTTTCCAAACTGTGTTCCCCAGTCTCCGAGGTGATTGATCCGAATGACCTTATGCCCGCAACGGGAGAGGAGTCGGGAAAGCGAATCCCCAAGCAAGGTCGAGCGAATGTGTCCAACGTGCATAGCCTTGGCGATGTTGGGTGAGCTGAAATCCATAACGATGGTTTCGGCTTTGGGGGTTTGTAGGATGCCAAAAGCCGGATCTTTGCGGAGGGTTTCAACAGCTTTTGCGACCGCAGCGGGGTGAACGCGATAGTTTACAAAGCCACTTCCAGCAACTTCCGGATTGGCCCAATCCGGTGGGGTAGGGCACTCCTGCGCAAGACGCAAAGCGATTTCGCGAGGATTGGCGCCAGTCTGCTTCGCGGCAACCATGGGCAGGTGAGTTTGAAAGTGGCCATGGCGAGGATCGGCACAAGGTCGCACCCAAGGGCCTGGTCCAATTTTTGGGAAATGAGTTTTTGCCCATCCCTGAATGCGTGTCTCCAGTTCAGATCGTAAAGAAGACATTAGGAGTTCGGGGTCGGGGTAGTCACTTCTAAGGTAGTCACAGGGATGATGTTCTAGGCGGAATGAGGGAGGTAACGCAAGAGCAGGCCTGTGATCCAGTGCGCAATGGAAGTGTAAGTCCATGCCCAATCGGTTCCTAGATGGAGCAGGGTTTCACCGAAAGGGGAGGGTCGAAACGTGGACCAGAGTAGCCCTCCAATGAGGAGAGTATTTCCAAGAAGAATTAAGGTTAAGGAGAAAACTCTGCCATAGATCAGGAAGTCGGGTTGACGAGTCGGGAAAAGGTCGAACGTGAAGACGTAGTGGTACCCCCAAATAGCCCCCCAAAATCCCAAGAACGGAAGGGGAAACTGTTGTAATTCAGGCCAAACACGGGTTCCTGCAAGCCACAGAATTCCGGCGATCATTGGATAAAAAGGGAAAATATACGGAGCCAGACTGATCCATGGGGAGACTCGATCGGAGAGAACTTTCCCCCCCTTGGAACTTGCTTGGAGGGAGTGAACCTTGCCACCGCTCATCCATACGGCGAGGGCGTGAGTGAGTTCGTGTCCTAAGACATAGATCCCACGGGGTCTGGGGAGGGCGAAAAATGCAACGCAAGCGAGGGTGAAACCCCCAGCAAAAATCATGGCACCAGCCCAAGGGAAGTCAGGAGTCTGGGTTATGTTCTTGAACAATTTTCCGAAGAAAAGCAGGGTGGCGACAAGTCCTGGCCAAAGAAGAAGAGAGAGTCCAAGACGGAGTAAGTTCATGGATTGACGAGGGGGAGGGGGTTCAGGCATTGTCTCCCCTTATGGCAAATACTGCTTCTGCTGCAAAACAAGCCCGGGGTGCATTGCGCCGTCGGGCGGTAAATCGGCTCCTTCTTGATCATGCCCGTACTGCTCAGAAAAAGTTGATCGCCCTCATCACAGCAGGGAAAAAAGACGAAGCCACCAAGCTTTTCCCGGAACTTCAACGTCGCTTGGATCGAGCTGCCAAGGGGAAAGCGATCCATCGTAACCGTTCGGCACGAATCAAGTCCCGCATCGCTCACAAGCTCCGTTAATTTCATTCGCTCCCGCAGATCAGCTGGGCGACTTGTAGCCAAGCATCGTTTCCAAAGTACTCCCGTGCTGGGGGCATGGCTTTCTTTGCTTCGCCTTCCGATTTCCAAAGAGCAAAAACGGTTGATCCGCTTCCGCTCATTCGAGCGGCCAAGACCCCAGGTTGTTTTTCTAGCCACTCTCGCGCCGATCGAATCCAAACAAATTTACTTTCTACGGGACACTCTAAATCGTTACGAGGGTGGATTGTGAGTTTTAGTCCGTCGCACTGAGTCAGTAAAAGAGGTGGTCCCTCCCGGCCAGGTCCAGGTTGTTTGGCGTAATCTGTATAAGCCTGCGCGGTGGGGGAGGGGAACCCAGGATGGATCAGAAGAGCCCACGGAAGATCGCGTAATGGGACAGGTTCAAGGATCTCCCCCCGACCTGTAGCACGGGCTGCATAAGGCTGAAGAAAGAAGGGGACATCGCTCCCTAATTCTGCACCAATACGGGCCAACTCTTCGTCAGAATGGGGTGTACCCCATAGTTTACGCATTAGGAGGAGGGTAGAGGCGGCGTCGCTGCTACCGCCTCCGAGGCCAGCTCCTTGGGGGATCTTCTTATCGAGGCGGAGCGCAACGCCTGCACCTTTGGGTGCATGCTTCTGGACTGCTCGAGCGGCGCGAATGACTAGGTTATCCTCCCCATTGGAAAGCCGGGTATCGCCATCAATCGACAAAGTGCATTTACCGTTTGTCGTGATATCTGCGTGTAATGTGTCGAACACGTTGACCCTAACAAAGAAGGTATCGATCGGGTGGTACCCGTCAGGACGACGATGCCCTAAACGAAGGTCGAGGTTGATCTTGGCGTAGGCACGGGTTGTCATCAGGGCGAATTCCCGATTAGATGGATGGAGTGAAATCTGATCAAATCATTCTCGCGTTGGATGTGGATACGGCCGAAGAGGCTTTGAGTTGGGCGAAGCGGTTTCGCGGTAAAATCGGGACGTTTAAAGTCGGATTGCAACTTTATCTGCGGAACGGGGTGGATGTATTGACTGGTCTTCAAAGGCTGGAGGTCCCGGTTTTTTTAGACCTTAAGTTTCATGATATTCCACAAACGGTTGGGCAGGCAGTACGAGCCGTTTCTCACTGGGCACCTCGGTTTCTAACCGTCCATGCCTCGGGTGGGCAGGAGATGATGGAATCGGCAGTTTCCCATGCGGCTAAGGAAACTTCTGTTTTGGGGGTAACCCTATTGACGAGTTTAAGTGAGGAGGCGGTGCGGGCGGGTGGTTGGAAGGGCGGGGTGAACGAAACGGTGGGATGCCTTTCCGAATTGGCTCGGAAGGCGGGCCTTGCAGGGGTGGTCTGCAGCCCGCATGAGGCTAGCAAAGAGCGGTCCGCGTGGGGGGCAGTCGCTGAAATCGTCACTCCTGGAGTGCGACCCCCCGGAACCTTGGCGGATGACCAAGCTCGTTCGAAAAGTGCATCGGAAGCTATCGACGCCGGGGCAAGCCGGATTGTCGTCGGGCGGCCCATTCTTAAAGCGAGCAATCCTGAGGCTGTTTTGGAGGCCATTCTTTCTGGCAGGGGATAGGGACTCTTGCGGCAAAGAGCGTGCATCACATGGAAAATCGGGGGCCGAGGTAAAGTCCGCGGGCGATAGGATCGTTGATAAGAAAATCGGCGTTTCCCTCGCTTTCCACTTTGCCTTCGCAGATCAGATAGGCCCGACTGACAATCGAGAGTGTTTCGCGAACATTGTGATCGGTGATGAGAACGGCGATGCCTTTTCGGCGCATCGTGAGGATGATTTGTTGAATGTCGTAAACGGCAAGCGGATCCACCCCGCTGAATGGCTCGTCGAGAAGAAGAACACTGGGTCGTGTAACCAGGCAGCGGGCGATCGCAAGACGGCGCTTTTCACCACCGGAAAGTTGGATCGCATGACT